>LFTC01000072.1:1749-2009 GCA_001512915.1 Clostridiales bacterium DTU083
CAGGTTTCAGGCCGCTCCATTAAAAGTATGCGTTCCAACTGGGTACGCTTTTCATTTCTTTCCACCCGGTAGTATACTTGTTCAATGGTTTCTACAGTGCGGGTTTCCGATTTGATTTCAATGCTTACCGGGTCCTTCATATATTGCCTGCACAGCCGTTCAATTTCTTCCGGTATGGTGGCGGAAAAAAGCAGGGTAGTCCGCTCTTTAGGTATAGCCCTTATTATCTGGCGCACCTGGCCTATGAAGCCCATATCCAT
>LFTC01000003.1 GCA_001512915.1 Clostridiales bacterium DTU083
CAGCTGCAGCCGGTGCAGGTGCTGGCTGTGCTGGCTGCTGAGGTGCAGCAGGTGCCGGTTGTGGAGCAGGTGCTGCTGGTGCAGCCTGAACAGCTGTCTGTACTGCAGCTGCATTTTCAACACTGACTATGCTGGCCTGTCCTTTCTCAACTTCCACTTCATATTTTTTATCGTTTATGGTAACAATGTATCGCATTGGGGTAACCTCCATTTCCAATCACTTAATTGTTTTCTTCCATCAGCCTGATGGATTTGAAACGAAGCTCAGACAGAGGTATATTGGATTCATGGCTGACAATGGCCATGATCATAGCCGCTGTCTTCTCATCCACCTTCTTCAATTGCAATGTACCGGCAGACACGTCCGGAACTGAAGGACTTGTGTCCATGCTTACAGATGGTGCCGGTGTGTCCGCTGGCTGCTGCACAGCTTCTTTTTCTGATCTTACTTTTGCAGCTTCAAGTATTTTAGAAAATATTACAATCAACAGGCTGAGCATAACCAGAACAAAGAACACCAGAGCTATAGAGAAAGCGG
>LFTC01000078.1 GCA_001512915.1 Clostridiales bacterium DTU083
ACATTAATCCAGCTAAGCGCTACAATGGCAAAACCATCACGTGTGTAAATACTTAATACTGGTGTTTTTATTCTTGTTAATATAAATCCAATTGCGGCTGTAATAATTATGGATATAATCAAAGAAACAGCGGCTTGTTCCCGGTAAATGAAAGCCACAAGCAGGGAAGGCAGCATGCATGAAGCTTCTATGCACAATACAGTTCCTAAGCTTTTCAAAATCATTCTATAATTCATCTATTATTCACCCGGTTCGACAATATCATTTAAATCGGCCAACTTTTTATCTTTTGCGATTAAGATAATGTTGTCTCTTTCTTTTATTACATCATTTCCATGAGGAATAATTATTTCATTATGCCTTACGATGGCAGCAACTAACACACCTTCGATTATATTCAGTTTTTTTAATGGTGTGTCAAGTATTTTTGTATTCTGATTTGCTGCAAACTCAACAACCTCCACCCGGTTATCCATAATTCTATAAAGTGCATCTACCGGATTACCTACTGCATTTTGCAAACCACGCACATACCTCAAAATGTAGTTTGCTGTTATAAGTTTCGGGCTAACAACGCTGTCAAGGCCTAGGTTATCAATTGCGGCAGAATAATTTATCCTGTTTATTTTTGCTATGGCTTTTTGAACGCCATATTGTTTAGCCATTAAAGCGGAAATTATGTTTTGCTCATCAAAATCTGTTATGGAGATAAAAGCCCCCATATTGCTGATGTTTTCTGATTGCAGTAAACATTCGTCAGTTCCGTCACCGCATATAATCAAAGCATTAGGAAGTAGCTCTGACAATTCAAGGCAGCGCGCCCGGTCTTTTTCTATAATCTTCACCTTAATGTCCATTTCATCCAGATACTTGGCCAGATAGAACGCTATTCGTCCTCCTCCAATTATCATTACGCTTTTAATTTTTTGTACATGTATTCCTATATGCTTGCAGAATTGAACAATTTTTGAGGGTTGTCCTACAATGCAAATAGTATCATTTTTTCTAATTACAAAATCTCCTTTTGGAATGATCACCGTATCATCCCGAAGCACACTGCCTATAAGTATACCGGATATGCCATTCTTGGAAATCCTGTCCAGACTTTTATCAATGATGGACATTTTGGAAGTTACTTTCATTTCCATCATAAGCACACGGCCTTTTGCAAATGTTTCAACATTTGCAGCGGGGGGAAATTCAATCAGCCTTGCTATCTCCCCAGCTATTGCCTGCTCCGGATTTATTACCATATCCAAATCAAGGTCAGATTTTAGCTGAGAAAGTTCTTCTGCATATTCGGGATCCCTGATCCTGGCAATGGTGTGAGCGGCGCCAAGTTTTTTGGAAGTGAGGCAGCAAATCATATTAATTTCATCACTTGAGGTGGATGCGATTAATAAATCTGCTTCTTTAACGCCGGCTTCCAACAATGTTTTTGTACTTAGACCACTGCCTTTAATGCACATAACGTCCAGATTTTCCTCTGCTTTTCTTAAAGCTTCTGAATCTTTATCTATAATGACAATATCATTATCTTCTTTGGACAGATTCTCGGCAAGATTGTATCCAAGCTTACCGTCGCCCACAATAATAATTTTCATAGTTGTCCTCCATCAGCCAATGCATTTTATAAATTACATTATATTACTATTTTTAAAAGTAACAATACCTTTCCCGCTTAAAAAGAAATAATTTATTATCGGAATTAAGATACGCATGATAAAATAAAAATATGTTGACATTAACGCAGCGTAATAGTTTATGCTTTTGATTATAGGTGGTGAAACTATGGAATACACTGTCAGCGAGCTGGCAAAACTGGCTGGAATTACCTCAAGGACCCTTAGATACTATGATGAAATTGGGCTTCTTTCATCTAAAAGGATGAGTTCCAATGGATACAGGATATACGGACAGAAAGAAGTTGACCGGCTGCAGCAGATACTGTTTTATCGTGAGTTGGGAATACCGCTGGATGAAGTAGGAAGAATTCTTTCAGATAAAGATTTTGATGATCTTTTTGCACTTCAAGATCACTTGGATGCTCTGCTGGAGAAGCGTAAACAGCTTGATTTGCTGATAGCCAACGTAAAAAACACTATTAAAGCAAAAAAAGGAGAAATTATCATGAATGATAAGGAAAAATTTGAAGGATTCCTCAGAAAAATGGTTGAGGATAATGAGCAAAAATATGGCAACGAAATCCGGGAAAAATATGGAGAAGATATGATAAACAACTCCAATGCAAAAATACTCAGCATGAATCTGGAGCAGTATGCTGAACTTGAAAAGCTTACTGAAGAATTAAATCAGACTCTAAAAGAAGCGGTAGAACAAAGAGATCCAGCCAGCCCTTTGGCTCAAAGAGCTTGTGAATTGCATAAACAATGGCTACTCTTTTTCTGGAATAAGTACAGTAAAGAAGCTCATATAAGTTTGACTCAGATGTATGTAGATGATCCGCGCTTTAATGAGTACTATGAGAAAATATCACCAGGCTGTGCCGCTTTTCTGAGAGATGCGGTGGCGCTATTTTGTCAGCAATAATATGACAGTGGTTCAGACGGTTGTCTCCACATTTGATATATAAAAATGCAGGCCGATTAAACCTAACATGTTATTGGCTTGCATTTTTTTGTTAAGCAATTCATAAACATTTACAGAATGAATTATCAGTGCTATTATATTTAATATACCGACCGACCGTTCGGTCGGTTGTTTTTAAGACTATTATTAAATAATACATATTATCAGGAGGACATTTGATGCTTGCTCAATATAGTGTAAGACGGCCATATACAATCATTGTGGCCGTGATTATGATCATTGTTCTAGGGATTATTTCCTACAACAATATGACAACAGATCTGCTCCCTGCCATGGAGCTTCCTTATATTGTAGTTGTAACAAGTTATCCGGGGGCCAGTCCGGAAAAGGTAGAGCAGGCTGTTACTAAGCCTTTGGAATCGGTGCTGGCAACGTCCAGCGGACTTAAAAACATTAGCTCTGTATCCAGGGAAAACTCCAGTGTAATTATACTTGAATACATACAAGATACCAATATGGACAGTGCAATGATTGAGTTGTCGGGAAGCATTGATATGGTTTCCGCTATGTTTGATGATGAAGTGGGTACACCTGTCATGCTGCAAATCAGTCCTGACATGCTGCCTATAGTTGTTGCCAGTGTGGACATGGAGGGAATGGATATAGATGAATTATCCAAGTTTACTGAAGAAACAATTATACCTGCATTTGAAAGGCTGGATGGAGTAGCTTCGGTTAATGCCAGCGGCCTTATAGAAAAGCAGCTGGAAATTGTGTTGAATGAAGAAAAAATTGACGACTTGAATAATAAGGCACAGTCGGAAATTGAAAAAGAATTGGACGAAAAACGTGGAGAGATAGAAAAAGCTAAGGAAGAGCTCTCTAAAGGACGCAAGGCAATTGAACAGGAATTTCCTGGCCAAAAGGAGAAAGTATCCAAATCAAGTGCTGAACTGGATAATGCCATTGCCAATTTAAATGCCTTGTTAGCAGAAGAAGCTAAACTGGAAGCTCAAAAACAGGCTTTTGAGAAGGAAAAGGCCGCTCTTGAAAAGATAGCCGAAGCGAATCAGTACCTGGAAGAAATTTTTAAAGATACACCTGATGAATTACCTTCGGATATATACAGTGCTATTCTGAAAGCTATTGATAACCAAGTTTCTTTTAATCTGCCAAATCTCTCTCAAAGAGATATGTATGAACTGTATCAGCTTCTTAATGGCCTTTTCCCGGCAGGAATGGAAAACCTGCCTCCTGAGATGTATCAGTCAATAATGGAACAAGTCAGAGATAGATTGCCTAAAGATTTTCAAAAACTTTCCCAAGCGGAAATGACAGAGTTTTATAAGGCTCTGACACAGTATTATTCTACTGATAAAACAGCCCTGCCAGTCAATTTATATCCAGCAATTGCAGAACAGCTGGAAAAAAGACTGCCAGAGGAATTATCGGGCCTTTCACAGGAAGAGTTAGCGGAATTGTTAGGGAATGCAGCGAAAGTGCAGGCCAGGCTGATTGCCGTAGATATGGAGCTTCAGAATATAAATGTTCGGCAGATGACACTTAGTGCCATGAAGCCTCAATTGGAAAATAGCCTGAATAGTGCAAAGGAAGCTTTGGAGAAGCTTGAATCTGGAAAAATTGACATGACAATAGAGCTGGCGAAAGCTCAAGTACAGTTGGAACAGGGAGAAGCAGAACTTGAAAAAGGCATGGAGGAGTTTAAAAGAGCCAGAGAGGAAGCATTAAAAAGTGCAGATTTAAGTAAAGTACTGACAAAAGATATGCTCGCAAACATTTTAAGAGCTCAGAACTTTGATATGCCTGCCGGTTATATAAATGAAGGCGAACGGCAATATGTAGTGAAAGTCGGCGAAACTTTTAACTCGCACGAAGAAATTGAGAATATGATAGTTTTTAGCACAGAGCCGGTGGGTGATATCAGGCTTAAAGACATTGCCGATATTGAGTTTACAGATAACACAGCTGAGATGTATACAAAGGTAAATGGCAATGCAGGCATACTGCTTACTTTCCAGAAACAAAGCACAGCATCTACAGCCGCTGTATCCAATACAATAAATGATCTGATTAAAGAGCTGGAAGATCAGCATTATGGCCTCAGAATTCGCCCTATGACGGACCAGGGTGACTATATTTACATGGTAACAGACAACGTTATGGAAAATCTGATTATTGGAGGCATATTGGCCATAGTTGTCTTGATTGTGTTTCTGAAGGATATCAGGCCTACTATAGTAATTGCTTTCAGTATTCCCATAAGCTTAATGTTTGCCCTTACCCTGATGTATTTCAGCAAAGTGACCCTGAATGTCATTTCTTTGGCTGGCCTTGCATTAGGTGTTGGAATGCTGGTGGATAACAGCATAGTAGTTATAGAGAACATATACCGGCTGAGAAATCTAGGTCTGTACCCGGCAAAGGCCGCTGTAGAGGGTGCAAAGCAGGTGACCGGAGCTCTTATAGCTTCCACCCTTACTACTGTATGCGTGTTTCTGCCTATAGTTTTTACTGAAGGCTTGTCGCGTCAGCTTTTTGCTGATATGGGTCTTACTATCGGATACAGCTTGTTTGCCAGTTTACTGGTAGCTCTTACCCTGGTGCCTGTTATGGGCTTTACAGTGCTCAAAAAAACGAAAGACAGAGAACAACGTGTATTTAGTAAGATTCTGGTCTTATATGAGAGAGTATTAAGCTTCTTTTTACGCAAGAAATCAGCAATTCTTATACCTGTAGCGTTTTTGTTTGCTTTGAGTATATATCTTACCACAATTATGGGAACAGCCTTCATGCCTGAGGTGGACTCTCCACAGCTCATAGCAACTCTTACCGTTTCAGAAGAAAAGGGCAGAAAAGAATTATACAGTTTGAGCGATGAGGTAATGAGCCGCATATTGGAGATAGATGCCGTGGAAACCGTTGGTGCTATGAGTGGAAGCGAAACATCAGGGGGAACTGTAATTTTGGGAGGAACTTCAGATAATCAGACTTCATTCTATATATTGCTTAAAGAAAAAAGAAGCCAGACTAACAAGGATGTAGAACGTCTCATATATGAAAAGACTAAAGATTTGGATGCAGAAATAGAAGTCAGCTCAACCGGCATGGATATAACCATGTTAAGCGGGGAAGGCATACAGATTAACATTAAGGGTCACAATTTAGATACCCTTATGCAGATTTCTAATGAAGTAGCAGATATTCTAAGAGAGGTTGAAGGAACTGTTAACATTGAAACCGGGATTGAGGAAACGGAAAAAGAAATAAGAATACAGGTAGATAAGGACAAAGCAATGAGGGAAGGCCTGACGGTAGCGCAAATATATGCTGAAATCAGCTCAGTGTTACAATCCCGTGAACAAGCTGCTGAGCTGACTTTGGAGCATGACAGCTATCCGATTATACTGGTACAGGAAGAGCATGACGGGATTACACGTAAGAATATAGCCGACCATACTTTTACAGTCACTCAAAAAGATGGAACAGAAAAGGAAGTAGTTTTGAAGGATATTGCAAACATACTGGAAGCAGACAGCCTGCGGTCTATCCGCAGGGATAATCAATCAAGATATATTACTGTAAGCGCCGAGATAGCTGAAGGATACAATATTGGCTTGGTAAGCCGCGATGTAGAAGATGCAATGGCTGATTATCATCTGCCTTCTGGATATGAAATTAACTTTGAGGGCGAAAACGAAATGATTAGAGAAACTATGGATGACCTGCTCCTCATGATAGGTTTAGCCATTGGTTTCATATACCTGGTTATGGTGGCTCAATTCCAGAATCTTTTGTCCCCATTCATAGTTATGTTTACAATACCCTTAGCATTTACAGGAGGATTGCTGCTTTTATGGATCAGCAAGATGGAACTCTCCGTGATTTCTTTGCTTGGATTCTTGGTATTAGCAGGGGTTGTGGTAAATAATGGTATTGTCTTTGTGGACTATGTGAATCAGCTGCGAGAGCAAAGCTTTGAAAAGAAAGAAGCCTTGGTGGAGGCAGGTGTTACCAGGATGAGGCCAATACTTATGACAGCATTAACAACTATATTGGCTATGACCACAATGGCGTTGGGTTACGGCAGCGGCGCAGAGATGATGCAGCCCATGGCAGTAGTTTCCATAGGAGGCATAACCTATGCAACGCTGTTAACCCTTTTTGTCGTACCTGTTCTATATGACATTTTTGTAAGAGACAAAAGACGTAAGGCATAAACAGGGAGGATGAAAAGTGACATTAATTAAGGAATATTCTGAAAAGGAAAAAGCTATATTTAAGGGAATTATGGATTTGTTAAACCAGGGTCACAGAATCCATGAATTAAAGGTGTCTGACATAGCTGCCGCGGCTGGCATCGGAAAAGGTACAGTATATGAGTATTTTTCGACTAAGGAGGAGATTCTTCGTCAGGCAGTAAGTTATTATGTTTATAAAGAATTTGAAGCCTTTTCCTCACTAATTAATAATCAATTTAGATTTGAAGAAATAATTTACAGAATATTAAACCATACTGTTGAAATGCTAAAAAGCAGGTTTGCCAGCCTTTTATTCATGGTGGTTAGTTTGGGTGAATCGGATATTAAGCAACTTATCCGCGAAGATCGAAAATTCTTCGCTCAGATTCGTTCTTCCATGAATGAATTTACCAAAGAATTGTATAGTAGAGGCAAGAAGGAAAGATTGATAGGAGAAACCGTAAGTCTCGAAGAGTGCAGATTGGTTTTGAACGGCATTTTGTCTTCCTTTACTAATGAAGTGATTTTTATGAGAAATGAGTCCTTGATTAATAACTTAGAAGACATTGATGGTAAAAAACCATGTACAGAATCCTTTATAGATGAACACAGATTGACAACGCTTAAAGAAAGAGCTGTAAAACTTATTCTAAAAGCGTTAAGATAGATAGAGGAAGTCAGCATTTAATCGCCAGCCAGGGAGGGTTATATGCAGAACCAAAATGCTCCCAATCATGTTTCCCTGTTACTGCCTTTTGTTGTACTATTAGAGAATGCTAAGAAATCAAAATAAAAATCTTCAAATTTCATATTTTTATAAGGGTTTACAATAATTTGTTGGAAACCCCTTCTTCTTTTATATAGATATTCAAATCCCGCTATATGCATAATCCTCCTCAATTTCATTCGTTTTGTAAAAGAGAATATTGGGAGAATAAACAATTTATAATTTGTTGATGTAAGCCGTTTCATAATTCAAACTGCATATTGCTCTGCTTTATTAAATATAGGTCGAAAACACATGGCAATAAGCTGCAAAGCCATGTATAATTATGTAATTAAGAGTGAAAACGAGTGGTTTTTATTACTAAATAGAATCATGAGGGTAAACGATGAATAAGAGATTCAAGTTAACAAGCAAAAATGGAAAAATCCTAATGTATGTCAGCTCCCTTTTATTCTTATCATTTATTATATTATTCCTGCATGGTTGCGGAGATAGGAAAACTGAATTCCCCGATTCATTAGTACCTGAACCCACTTCAGTAATAGAATCTATACCGTCTGAGGAGTCTGATGGTAAGATAAAGGATAATATTTCTGATTCAGCAGAGGAAGAGGATTTGAATCCGTTTAGCCTTGTCTTAACTTTTGCTGGTGATATTAATTTTGATGAAAACTGGAGTACCATGAAATACTACAATTCAGTTGAAAATGGAATATATGATTGCATTTCACCTGAATTAATACAAATAATGAGGAATGCAGATATTATGTGTTTAAACAATGAATTTACTTATAGTAACGGTGGTTCACCATTAGAAAATAAAGCGTATACTTTCAGAGCTAATCCATCCAGAGTTGAAATATTAAAAGAATTGGGGGTTGATATAGTAAGCCTTGCCAACAATCACGCTTATGACTATGGAGAACAATCACTGGTAGATACTATGGCTGTTTTAAACCAGGCAGGCATAAAATATGTAGGTGCAGGTCATAACATTGAGGAAGCTATGTCTCCAGTGTATTTTGAAATACAAGGAAAAACGATTGCTTATGTTGCAGCATCCAGAGCTGAAAAATACAGGTTGACACCCCAGGCAACGGAAGATGAACCAGGCATTTTACTGTGTTATGATACAGAACTGTTTATTCAAGCTATAAAGGAAGCCAAGCAAAATGCAGAATATGTCATAGCATATGTTCACTGGGGGACCGAATATAGCTATGAACTGGAGGAAGTGCAGCTTATCACTGGCAAAGAGTATCTGGATGCCGGGGCAGACATAGTTATAGGTGCCCATCCCCATTGTCTTCAGGGCATAGAGTATTATGAAGGCAAGCCGATTGTTTACAGCCTGGGGAATTTCTGGTTTAATGATAAGACCTTGGATACTATGCTTTTGAATGTACATGTTTATGGAGATGATATGGAGAAATATGTAGAATTGGAAATTATACCAGCTATCCAGACCAATAACACAACGTTGATTGTAAATGAACAGTCTGAAAGGCAGCGTATTTTTTCATTTTTAGAATCTATATCCATCAATGTAGAAATTGATGACGATGGCTTTGTTTCAGAAAAAGCAAATTAATATCACTAAAAGAACAATAAAGGAGGAAGGTGCTATTGGATCAGAAAGAATTGATCAGCTTTCTGAATTCGCTTGAAGATTATGGTATCCCTGGATGTGATTGTATTGTATATCTCAATCATAAGCCTGTGTTCCGGTATATGACGGGATATGCCGATAAAGAAAAAACAAAGCCCATAAATGAAGGGACATACTTTTGGATTTATTCAGTAACTAAACTGGTTACGTGCGCAGCTGTAATGCAACTGGTGGAAAATGGGATTATTTCATTGGACGACCCGGTTTACCTATATCTTCCTGAATATAAGAATATGAAAGTGAAAGATGGAAATACCGTAAAGCCGGCTGAAAATATCATATCGATCAGGCATCTTATGTCCATGCGAAGCGGAATGAATTACAATATCTCAGCTCCTTCCATATTGCGGGCATTGAAAGAAACAAACGGGCAGGCGTCCACCTTGGATATAATAAAAGCACTTGCTCATGAACCTTTGGATTTTGAACCGGGTACCCGTTTCCAGTACAGTTTGAGCCATGATGTTTTAGCTGCTGTGATAGAGGTGGCATCCGGTAAATCCTTTGATGCATACATTCAGGACCATATTTTACAGCCTTTGGGCATGCATAAAACAGGTTTTGAATTAACTGAAGAAAAACGTTCAGCCATGGCTGATCAATTTTTATATAATGTTTTGTCACGAAGTTCCAAACCTGTATCATTGAATAATGACTTTGTTTTTTCGCCTAATTATAAAAGTGGCGGGGCGGGACTTATTTCTACTACAGATGATTTTATTCTGTTCCTGGATGCCATGTGCAATGGCGGAGTAGGGGCTAATGGCAGCCGAATTCTTTCGAAAGAATCCATTGATTTAATACGAACAGACCAATTAAATGACAAGGCCAGAGATGACTATATAAAAATGGATTGGAACAGGTGTGGATACAGTTATGGGCTGGGATGCCGGGTTCTGATTGATAAGACACTTACAGAAGCCAAAAGTCCCCTGGGTGAATTCGGATGGGATGGTGCTGCTGGTGCCAGTGCTATAATCGATGCAGATAATCATGTAGCAGTTTTTTATGTACAGCATGTTTTGGCATGTGATTTTGCTTATAAAACCATACATCGAAGAGTAAGGGATTTGACATATGAAATGCTGCAACTGGCCTCCTGACAACACTTTTTATGTCAGACTTGTTTGCCTTAGTGGTTACGGGTTATAATACCTTTGATAATATAATAAAAAGGAAGGTTTGAAAATATGAGCAACATATCTCAATCGACGAAGAAAACCTTGACTATTGGCAGTAAAGATTATGTTTATTACGACTTAACTTCTTTGGACAAGCTTGGATTCGATATTTCCAGGCTGCCATATTCTATAAAAATACTTTTGGAAGGCGCTTTAAGAAATTATGACGGGAATGCCGTTACAGAGGATCATATAAAGAGGATAGCCTCCTGGGATGGAAAAGGTTCAAATATGGAAATTCCTTTTATGCCTTCCCGTATCGTGCTTCAGGATTTCACCGGAGTTCCCGTTGTCGTGGACTTGGCTGCAATGCGCACAAAAATGCAGGAAATAGGTGGGGATCCGGGAAAGATAAATCCAATGGTGCCGGTGGATCTGGTTATAGATCACTCCGTTATCATCGATTCTTTTGGTACAAGAAGATCTTTCAGAATTAATGTGGAAAAGGAATTTGAAAGAAATAAGGAAAGATATCAATTGTTGAAATGGGCGCAGAATAATTTTTCAAATTTCCGTGTCTTTCCTCCTTCTGTAGGCATAATACACCAGGTAAATCTCGAATACTTGGCAACAGTTGCTTCAATTAGAGAGAATGACGGGGAAACAGTACTCCTTCCGGATACACTGGTGGGAACTGACTCCCACACAACCATGATTAATGGAATAGGTGTATTAGGCTGGGGTGTAGGCGGTATTGAAGCTGAAGCTTGCATGCTTGGACAGCCATACTATTTCTTGCTGCCTGATGTAATTGGTTTTAAATTAACTGGCAGCTTGCCTGCGGGTACTACGGCAACTGACCTGGTGCTTACCATAACACAGATACTACGGCAAAAGGGCGTAGTAGGTAAGTTTGTGGAGTTTTATGGTGAAGGCGTAAGCAATATCAGCGTTGAAGACAGGGCCACTATAGCCAATATGTGCCCTGAATACGGTGCTACAGCTGCATACTTCCCGGTTGATAACAAAACCTTGGATTACCTAAGAGCAACTGGCCGCAGTGAAGAACAGATTGCTTTGGTAGAGGAATACTTTAAAACTCAAGGTCTATTCAGAACTGATGATTCTGAGAAACCCTTATTTACTGATGAGATACATCTTGATCTGGGCACTATAGAACCCAGCCTGGCAGGGCCGAAACGTCCTCAGGACAGGATTCCGCTGAGGAAAATGAAAGTGACAGTTGCAGCCTTAGAAAAGGCACCTATTGATAAAGGCGGATATGGGCTGGATGAAGATAAGATAGAACAGGCTGTAGAAATAGAATATAAGGATGGAAAGAGGGAAGTATTGAGAACAGGGGCAGTTGTAATATCGTCTATAACCAGCTGTACCAACACTTCCAATCCGGCTGTAGTAATTGGTGCGGGCCTCCTGGCCAAAAAAGCTGTGGAACTTGGACTGACCAAACCCAGATATGTTAAGAGCAGTCTGGCGCCAGGCTCACGTGTTGTTACAGCTTACCTGCAAAAAGCAGGATTGCTGCCGTACCTTGAAAAACTGGGATATAATGTTGTTGGTTATGGATGTGCTACCTGTATCGGAAACAGCGGTCCTCTTGTTGAAGAAGTAACAGAGGCGATACAGGAAAATGATTTAACGGTAGCATCAGTTCTCAGCGGTAACCGTAACTTTGAAGGCCGCATACATCCTTTGACCAGGATGAATTTTTTAGCTTCACCTATATTAGTTGTGGCATACGGTCTTGCCGGTACTGTGCATATTGACTTTGAAACTGATCCAATAGGATATAATCCTGAAGGCAAGCCGGTTTATCTGAGAGACATTTGGCCGGACAGCCAGGAAATCTACGATACCATTCATAAGGTTATAACTCCTGAAATGTATAAGAAAAAATATAAGTATATTACCGAGGAAAATGAACTTTGGAACAGCCTGCCGGCTTCAGAGGGCAAGATTTATCAGTGGGATGATGCTTCAACTTATATTAAGCTGCCTCCATTCTTTGATAATATGGGACTGGAACCTGACGAAACCGTAGACATCAAAGGAGCACATATACTTGCAGTATTGGGAGACTCGGTAACAACAGACCATATATCGCCTGCAGGAAGCATTCCGGAAACCTCTGATGCAGGTATTTACCTTACTTCTCAAAATGTAAAGCCCCAGGATTATAATTCATATGGTTCCCGAAGGGGTTCTCATGAAGTAATGATGCGGGGCACCTTTGCCAATATTCGTATAAGGAATAAGATGGTGCCCGGTGTGGAGGGCGGATATACCCGATATATACCCAGCGGTGAAGTAATGACAATATATCAGGCTGCAATGAAGTATAAAGAGCAGGATACACCCCTGGTAGTTATAGCAGGTAATGAATATGGAACCGGAAGTTCCAGAGACTGGGCTGCAAAGGGGACTGCACTGCTTGGAGTACGGGCTGTTATTGCAGAGAGTTTTGAGAGAATTCATCGCAGCAACTTAGTTGGAATGGGCGTGCTGCCCCTTCAGTTCGTAGAAGGCGAGAACGCAGAAAGTCTGGGAATCACAGGAGAAGAGACTTTAGAAATAAGCGGCATGGCGAAACTTGCACCTAATGCACTGCTGGATGTTACAGCGATTAAGAAAGATGGCAGTAAAATAAAGTTCCAGGTAATTGCAAGGCTGGACAGCAATGTAGAGCTGGACTACTATAAGCACGGTGGAATATTGAACATGATTCTGCGAAACTTTGCAGCTGAAAAACAATGAAGGGATGAGCAATTTGCCAAATAACAAGAATGCAGTTTATGTATTTGGTCACAAAAATCCGGATACGGACTCCACATGTGCAGCAATCACTTATGCATGGCTGAAGAATAAACTGGATTCTGAAAAAGAATATATACCAGCTGTTTTAGGCGAAATTAATGCTGAAACGGAATTCTGCCTGGAATACTTCAGCGTAGAAAAGCCTAAAAAGCTGGAAAGCTTAAAACCCAGAGTTGCGGATATGCGCCTGGAGCGTATTCAGCCGGTTCGAGAACAGGATTCCATTCTGGAAGTTGTGCAAAAAATAGTTAAAACCAGCGGAAAAACTCTTCCAGTGGCAGATGATAGGGGTCGGTTGATGGGTATTATATCCATTACCGACCTGGTTCCCGCTATGCTTTCTTCAAGACAAAACCATTTAACAGAACTGGAAATACCCATCACCAACCTAATAAGTGTACTTGAATTGTCTAAATTACAAGGAGAATTAGAAGATGATGTATTTAGGGGCAATGTATATGTATTCAGCGATCTGACCTACTACAGCCGCATCTCCAGAAATGGTCTCATCATATGCAACAGGCATGAATTCGGAACCGGATTTATGTTTTCCCTGGAGCCTAAGTATATAATAGTAGCTGATGTTGATGATAGTTCAGTATTAAATCCAATAGAAGATTATAAAGGTGTTATCTTTACATCCAGAAAAAATATCTATGACCTGGTACAGGCCATAAATCTGGCATTGCCGGTTTCAGATCTGATTAAGAAAGAAAATCTTGAATACTTTGATTTATATGAAGATATAGAGGACGTAAGGAAGAATTTAATTACTTCCAAATACAGAAGCTATCCGGTAGTTGATGAGCATGGAAAAATTGCAGGCATGTTTTCACGCAGCAATTTAATGGACATAAGCCCTAAAGAGGTAATTCTCGTTGATCACAACGAGAAAGGTCAATCCATTGACGGCATTGAAACCAACAGAATTTTGGAAGTAATAGATCATCATAGAATTTCAGATTTCCAGACCATGGGTCCGCTTTATTATCGGGCAGAACCGGTGGGGAGCACCAATACAATTATTTGTAAAGCATATATGGAAAATAATGTGAAAATACCCAAAGATATGGCGGGGTTGATGTTAAGCGGTATAATATCCGATACCTTGATTTTCAAGTCTCCCACATGTACTCCTGAGGACAAAAAGCTTGCAGAATTCCTGGCGAAAATTGCAGAAGTTGATATACAGGAATTTGGAATAAGAATGCTTTCAAAGGGTGAAAGCCTGGCAGTCACTCCTCCCAGAGAAATAATAACCAGGGATATGAAAAGATTTATAATGGGCAATTACAAAGTTTCTGTATCCCAGGTAAATGTAGGAGATATAGATGCATATCAAAGCATATGGGAACAGGTAAAGGATGAGCTGGAAACTGTTTGCAAGGATAACAATCTGGATCTGTCCATTCTTATGCTTACCAGTCTTGTTATGGGCGGTACAGAGCTTATTATAGCAGGAGAAGAAAAATGGCTGGCCCAGGCAGCCTTTAATATGGAAAAGGGAAAGGACAATATATTTATTGAAGGTATGTTTTCCAGAAAGAAGCAAGTTGTGCCAAAGCTGATGGCTATGGTATATTCCAAAACCTGATGCGGTGTGTTTTTTGTCAGCATTATCAACGTTTCGTCCGCACATTTTATTCTTAATATAAATATTAAAGAAGCATTATATATGGCTGAGCAAGAGGGGTTAAGGCTTCTCCTGGCTTATAACTGCGGAGGTTATGAAAAAGTAGAAACTATGAGTAAACTATTAGTCTTAAGGCCGGCAAGCTAGTTATTTTTGTTTACAACATCTTCCAGCAAATCAACAAAACCCTGTGAGTATTTCTCCTGTTCTTCTCTTAGCCGTCTAATAGCATCTTCTAGGTCTTTAGGTTTTCCGGAGGGATGATAAGAAGTTATTGCATCTACCGCGTCAGCTATCATTACAATTTTTGCATTCTGGCTTATATGCATATCTTTCAATCCCCTGGGATATCCGCTTCCATCCAGTCGTTCATGGTGCTGCAATACAACATCAATACACTCATTTGGAAAGTTAAACCCTTGAAGAGAACTAGCTCCCAGTTCGCAATGCTGTCTGATATAAGCCAATTCTTCTTTTGTCAGTTCACTATCTTTTTCCAGAATTTGCTTTGGAACCAGCAGTATACCTACATCATGCAGTAATGAAGCCAATCCTAGTTTTTTAAGTTCTTCGTCATTATATCCCAATTCTATAGCCATCATCAAAGACATTATAGCCACATCAATCGAATGCGTATAAAGCCAGTCTACATAATTGCTTAAAGCATTTACATAAATCCACCACGGCTTGGTTCTGCATTTAAATATTATTCTGCTTATAATTTCACTTGATTTTTCAAGCGTCCGGTTATTTAATATATTTTTTCTTGTTTTAAAAGATTCGCTGAT
>LFTC01000033.1 GCA_001512915.1 Clostridiales bacterium DTU083
CTTTATTACTACGAAGGCTATTCAACGCCGGAGATTGCTGAAATGGTAAGAAAGCCGGAATCAACCGTCCGAAGCTGGCTGCATACCGGTAGAAAGCGGTTGAAACTGGAGATAGAAAGGGAAGGTGAGTTGGCGTGAAAAAGGGAGACCTTATGGCTGCCTTTGATAGAATTAAACCCGGTCCGGATGAAGAAAAGAGAATGCTGAACAATATTTTAAGCCGTAAGGAAAGCAGAAAGGAGAAGGCTATGAGAACGTTGAGCATGAAAAAACTGGTGCCTGTGCTTGGCCTGGTAATTATTATTGCCGGAAGCCTTTTGATAAATAATCTATGGCTGGGACGGAGTGACAGCATGACGCCTGAGGGAGAAATCCAGCCGGATGGTTTAGACGCAAGGGAAGATATGGTTGCGCCTATAACCGATCAGTTCCGTATTGACGATAGACACTATATTCTGCTTCAGGATGAACTCCGGGAGGAATTTGGTTTTCCTGCGCAGGTGTCTGAGGAGGATATTGGCAGAAAGATTACTGTAATAGAGTCTACCCCGGATGAAAGCATGAAGGGGCTGGAGGTGTTTGAATATATTCCTGCAGGAGGGGAAGCGGTTGTAGCCGTAAAAAGGGAAGATGGATACAAGCTATATAAGTTCTTTACCTTTGAAAGCTATAACAACAATCAGGATGAAGATGCAATTGCCTACCTAGAATTGCATGGAATAAACGGCCCTGAGGATATTAAGGCTATTCAGCTGATAGAATATACGGAAGAGAGCAAAATTAAAGGCGGGCTCAATACTGTAGGAGAAATCACTGAACCTGCTGAAATTGAAAAGTTTTACAATTACTATTCTGTGCTGAAAAACGCCAGCGACAAATATTTTGAAGCCCTGTTTGGATATAAGCCCGGCAGTGATCAGAGCAAGGTCACAACCGATCCTGCATCGGATGGGGAGATATCTGCCTCTGATGCGGGTGCTGAACCGGATATCGGCCCTGCGCCGGATGAACCTGTATCCAATAAGCCTGCAACAGGCGAAGGTACCGCTGCCGAGGATTTGCCTGCCCAGGCGCAGGATATGCCGCTTGTTCCAGCTGCAGAAGATATGCCTTTGGATCCTGATGCTCCCGTTACCAGTGATTCATCTGCCCCCTCCGGCATGATGGATATGGGAGATACCGGAGGTTCCCAGGGCGGCTATGTACCACCTAATCAGGGTTCTGCAGGAGATGCCCTGGCAAACCCGATAGGAGTCAGGATATACAATAAGCAGGGCGTGTATTATGAAACCATGTATTACAGAAATATAGGCTTTTTGTCCAGGTATAAAGTAAACAATGAATTTGCAAACTTTCTTAAGGAGTATATAAACTAAAGCTTAATAAAACTTAGACTAATTAACACCTCCTTCTCTAAGCTGTCATGCTTAGAATAGGAGGTGTTTTATGGTTCTACTAAAGTTTCTGCAAATTTTTCCGATGCTTCTTATTGAGAGTAATTAAATCAAATAGAAGCTTGAGGAGATATTGATGTGCAAACTTAGTAGAACCGTTACATTATTACTGGCTTTAATTCTATCTTTTTTAATCCTGCCCGTTCAAGCCTATGCCTTAGTTGATATCGAATCTTACATATTTGATAGTTTAGAACAAGTTGATACTGATTTGTTTCCATTGGAATATTTCGCCGGGGTCTCTCCTATTTCGGAGTTTATTGACGATTCAGGTAATTATTATGTTGCTTATGATGGAAACGAAAACTTTCATATTGCCATACTTGATAAATCAACCATGAGATTAAATAATACAATTACCATTGATAAGCCCTATCCCTTGCTGGGCGGTGTGATCATGGATGAAAATGGATATTATTATGCTTTATTTGGGCAAGCAGATAACACTAATAATGGTGAAAGTATAACTATATCTATCATCCAATATAATGATAAAGGAATAAAAATAAATGAGTTGGCATTTAAAGGAAAAGACACAAGCATATGGAAGAACAGCTCCGGTACAAGAATCCCTTTTGAAGCCGGAAATGCAAGTATGGCAATAAATGACGATATATTGGTAATTTCCTATGCCCGTGAGATGTACAACGGTCATCAATCCAATTATGTACTTTTTATTAAAATTCCATCTTTAACCAGAATTACTGATTACCCAATACCTTATACCAGCCATTCTTTTGATCAAAGAGTTTTCATAACTTCCAGTAAGGATTTTCTGTTTGTAGATCATGGTGATGCATATCCACGTGGTTTTCATGTTCAAAAGGTGAAAAAAGACAGCAATAATTCAAGTGAAACTTATTCTTATGTGCCTTTTCATTTTCGAGAAGGCTCTAATAGACCTTATGGGTATAATTTGACATTCGCAAAGTTAGGAGGCATTGGTGAAATATCTACAGGATATGTTTTGGCTGGTGTATCTGAAAATACGCTGTCTCTGCATACTGCCCCGACAACAGAATATTATGGACATAATGAAGCCGGGAATGTGTTTGTTCAGATTTTTAGAAAGGATTATGAAATGTATCCTGAAGATGATATACAGTTAATAGATGCACCAATCAGAGAAGCGATAGGAGAAAGGAATGATAATACAGAGACAGAAATGTGGCTTGAACCGGGTACAAAGGATTATGGCGTAAAATGGATTACAGATTACAATGAAAATGAGTTTGCTGACAACGTAAAAGTAATTTCTACCAGAGAAGATCAAATTGTGATCATGTGGGAGAAGTTTAAGCTTTATAACACACCTGGTATTCCAGAGTATTTAGCTACATACTTTACAATATTAAATAATAAGTGCGAGACGGTTATGGAACCCACTAAACTGCCTGACATTCGATTGACGGCGTATGAGCAGCCAGTTTATGACGGGAAATATGTATATTGGACTACAGGAAACAAAAAGGGAAAACAGTTAATAACTCATCGTTTAAATGTATCACCTTTAACGGAGGATGATATAAATCGAATTAAAAGTAACGAAGTGATAAGCTTAATAGATGCTATATCAGAAGATAAGGAAACGTTTGGTGTGGACATAGAAAGGGCAAGAGCTGCCTACGATAGGTTAAATAATAAACAAAAGAAATTGGTGACCAATTACGATAAATTAATTGCTGCTGAAACACGTTATGAGGAAATTACAGCACCTGTATTATTTTCAGTAAATGCTGTTTTTAATAGGATTTTGGCTGTTATAGGGATAAATTTGCCTAATATAAAAGCAGGTTTTTTTGCTGATAAGCAACAGATGGGAAGCAGGGCTGCTTATTCCGATATTAATGTGAAGAGTTTAAACGAGCAAGCCGACAATTCAAAGCTTTCTATATCAGCATTTGATGGAAATGCAGCATTATCAACATCTAATAACATAAAAGTGATGATAAGATTACGCTAAGCATAAGTAAAAATATTATTCTAAAAGTCCATGCCGATGTTGCAAGGACTTTTTTTATGCAGAGTGATGGTGTGTACAAGCCATTGCCTCTTTGTTCGGCAAAACATAATCAAACTGAAACATTCATGCGGCCAGATAAATTTAGACAAAAATATATTTGAGTTGTTAGTGTAAAATTACTATGGGAAAAAATTAAGAAATAAAAGAAAAGAGTATCTCCCTGT
>LFTC01000007.1:0-2311 GCA_001512915.1 Clostridiales bacterium DTU083
ACATATTAAAAAGATTTGTATTTGTAGAGAAAAAGGAAAAGAAGGATATAGACGGAAATCTTTACACATCGGAAACAGTCATATTCCCAAGGTATCATCAGTTGGATGCAGTGAGAAAACTGGAGGCAGATGCCAGGGAGAAGGGAGCCGGAATCAATTATCTTATACAGCACAGTGCAGGGTCCGGAAAAACCTATTCCATATCCTGGCTTGCCCACAGGCTTGCCAATCTTCATGATGATGAAGACAATCCTGTCTTTGATTCGGTAATTGTCATTACAGACAGGAGGGTTTTGGACAGGCAGTTGCAGGACAGCATTTATCAGCTGGAGCATAAACACGGAGTTGTTGAAAAAATAGACCAGGATTCCAATCAGCTGGCTGAAGCCCTGAAAAGCGGGACAAGAATAATTGTATCTACCCTTCAGAAGTTTCCATTTATCATTGAAAAGGTTGGAGAATTAGAAGAGCGCAAATATGCTGTAATCATAGATGAAGCCCACTCCAGCAGCGCGGGAGAGAATATGGCCGCCCTTAGGGAAGTTTTATCGGCAAACAGCCTGGAAGAAGCAGCAAAACTGGATGCGGAGTTAGAAGGTAAAGAGTATGATCCCGAAGAGGAAATATTAAAAACAATAAGGAAGAGAGGCAAACAGCCCAATATCAGTTTCTTTGCTTTTACTGCCACTCCTAAAGCTAAAACTCTTGAAATGTTTGGCACCACAGGGGAAGATGGACTGCCTCACCCTTTCCATCTGTATTCCATGCGGCAGGCCATTGAAGAAGGGTTTATACTGGATGTATTGCAGAACTACGTTACTTATGAAACATATTTTAAATTAGCGAAGAAAATCGAAGGCGACCCTGCTTTTGACAAAGCCAAGGCCACAAAGGCCCTGACAAGGTATGTCAGCCTTCATCCCCACAATATATCTCAAAAGACGGAAATCATGGTAGAGCATTTTAGGAATGTAACCAGGCATAAAATAGGGGGCAGGGCAAAAGCAATGGTAGTAACCAGTTCCAGGCTCCATGCCGTACGATATAAGCTAGCTTTTGATGAGTATATTAAAAAGAAGGGTTACAATGATATGAAAACCCTGGTGGCCTTTACGGGAGTGGTAAAAGATGATGGAACAGAGTACACAGAAAGCGGCATGAATAAATTCAAGGAATCAGAACTCCCGGAGCGCTTTGCCACCGATGAATACCAGGTGCTGCTGGTTGCCGAAAAGTATCAGACTGGCTTTGACCAGCCCCTTCTGCATACCATGTATGTAGACAAAAAGTTGTCGGGTGTCAAGGCAGTGCAGACTTTATCCAGGCTTAACAGGACCTGCCCCGGCAAGGAGGATACTTTTATTCTTGATTTTGTCAATAGTGCAGAAGACATTCAGGAAGCCTTCAAGCCCTATTACCAGGCAACCATAGTAGAAGAAGTAACAGAACCAAATCTTCTTTATGATATAGAGAGCCAGCTATTCAGCTATGGTGTGTATTTAAAAGATGAATTGGACTTGTTCAGCAGAATATATTTTACGCCAAAGGATAAAAAGAAATCCAGAGACAGGGCTGCATTAAACCATTTAATAGATCTTGCCGTAGGCAGATTTAATAAACTGGAAGAGGAGAGAAAGCAGGATTTTAGCAGCAAAGGAACCAAGTTTATAAGGCTTTACTCATTTGTATTGCAAATTACGCCATTCGAAGATGTTGAACTTCATAAGCTGTATGTTTATTTAACTTACCTGCTTAAAAAGCTGCCGAAAGAAAAAGGTTCAACCATTCGTTTTGCCGATGAAATTGCTTTAGAGTATTATGCCATAAAAAAAACATTTGAAGGAAGTGTTTCCCTGACACCTAACGATGAAAATGTGCCGGTTATGCCTGCCAGATTTGTCGGAACATCAGTAAGGGAAGAACAGGCGGAACACCTGTCTACCATTATAGAAAGGCTTAACAAAAGGTTTGGGACTAATTTTACAAAGGCCGACCAGCTGTCGGTTGAGCAAATAAAAGAGGATTTTGCTGCCGATGCGGATTTGGTGCAAAAAGCAAAAACAAATACCATTGAAGATTTTAAATTTGCCTTTGAAAAAGAGTTTATAAACAAGGTAATAGACAGAATGGATCAAAACAAGTCTTTCTTTACCCGTGTTTTGGATGATGAACAGTTCAGAATTGCCCTTATGGAATATATGCTGAAAGAAACCTATGAGAAATTGAGAAGCATTGTATGATTTAGATAATGGCATATGTTAGGGTTACAGGCAGATTTTCAGGAGTTAATCAATATGTTCTTGTGGGGAAT
>LFTC01000007.1:2347-14089 GCA_001512915.1 Clostridiales bacterium DTU083
CAATTGACGGCAGCCTTAAAAAAGGATGGTCGGCAGGCCCTTTGATAGTTTTGGGCCATGGAATGCTGGAACTTTTGTTAATTGTCATCATGTTGCTGGGCCTGAAAGATTTCTTTTCCAAACCGGCAGTTGCGGGTTCTATCGGTCTGTTTGGCGGTGCCTATCTTGCCTGGATGGGTTATGGAATGATGAAATCCGGTATAAAAAGGACAGTTTCAATAGAAAAACAAGGTGCAGAAATCCGTGCAGGAACCAGGAATTTTGTGTTAGCCGGTGCACTTGTAAGTGCTGCTAATCCATACTTTTTACTCTGGTGGGCATCAACAGGTTTGGAATTGGTACGCCAGTCCTATGCTTTAGGGCTAACCGGTGTATCGGTCTTTTTTGCAGGGCATATATTATCGGATTTTACATGGTATTCGGCAGTTTCCTTTGCATTCTCCAAAGGCAAAAAACTTATAAGTGATGGAGTATATCGCTGGATTATTATATTTTTGGGTATTTTTATTATGTTATTTTCACTTTATTTTATAGGCAGCGGTTTAAATATGCTTATAATGCAAAAAGCATAAGGATACTTTATAATATAGCATGAAACAAAGGGAGAAAAAAGTTGAACAAAAAAGTCTGGGCAGGCATATTCGGCCTTATAGCAATTGAACAGGTTATAAAAATAATAATTTATAAAAACTTTTTTGACAGGCGGTTTCCCATATTGCCTCCTGTCTTATATTTTGAACCCATGTTCAACAAGCATTATTCCTGGTTTAATTCGCTGTTTCAACTGGGTATAGGCAGAGGGGTGCATATAGTATTCTCATTAATTGTGACTGCACTTATATATTTATTCTACAGCTATTTAAGTAACCGGGCAGAGGTTACTAAATTAGTCAATGTCATGTTTGTCTTTCTGTTCTCCGGTGCCGTTTGTTCCCTGATTGACAAAATATTTTGGGATGGAAGCCTGGACTATATATCGGTTAAAGGCCTTTTCACTTTTGACTTGAAAGATGTTTATTTAAATATTTTTAACGGGCTGCTGATCTTTTCAGTATTTTTTCATAACAAAGCCCTGAGGCACTTTGATGATGAAGAAATATTAAAGGGCTTTATAAGATATGTTTTAAGGAAGCCGTGAGTATGCAGAAAACAATATACATTGAAAAGCAAGCATAGCGCAAAACATGGCTTATATGCAGGCTGAACCAGGGCTGTTTGCAATATAGGGGGAACCGGGGCCATGCGATTAAAGGCACTGGACAAAAAATATTTCTATTCCCGCATTACCAGCAGCAATGTGCAAAAAAGTGAAAAATGGCTGGGATACCTTGCCGGGCCGGCGGGGGCACTGCTGCTTAATGCAGTATTGCTGTCATACCTGAATGTATATTATACCGATGTATTAAAGCTGACTCATGTATGGGGCGGCGCATTTCTGGCTGCCCTCCCGATCATAAGCAAAACTATCGATGCTATTACCAATGTTATCATGGGGCAGATTATTGAGCGTACTCGCTCAAAGCAAGGCAAGGCCAGACCCTGGCTGCTGATCAGCGCGCCCCTTATGGCTGTTACCGGTATCCTGCTCTTCACCGTGCCAGGAAGCAGTGAAACAGTGCAGGTTGTCTGGGTAATTCTGAGTTACAACCTTTTTTATTCCTTTGCTTATACCATCTACAACATGAGCCATACCCTGATGGTTCCCCTGTCAACCAGGGATATAGAGCAGCGGGGCGTGCTGGCTGTTTTCAATAATGTATCTGCCATTATGGTCACCGGCATTATTGTTGCCCTGATCTTTCCCATGATGGTGCTGCCTGCCCTGGGGGTGGATCAGAGGAAATGGATTATGGCAATGTCAGTTATATCTATTCTGGCCTTTCCCCTTACATTGCTGGAATACTATTTTACCAGGGAACGGGTAACGGAAGAAACAGCAGGCAGGAAGCAGCAGGAGGTACCCTTAAAAGAGCAGCTCAAAGCAGTGTTTACAGATAAATACTGGGTTATAATCATCCTTTACTTTTTAATACATACCTTTGGAACCAATCTAAAAAACATTTCTTTTGTTTACTATTGCAACTATGTTCTTGGCACTTATAACGACGGCATTACTCAGACCAAGATAAATGTCATCGGCGGTTTACCCATGGGGCTGGGTATTTTCATTGTCTGGCCCCTGGCAAAAAGGTTTGGCAAGCGGAATTTAACCATTGCGGGTTATGTCCTCTATGCACTTGGCGGAATCATATGCCTGACAGACCCACGCAATATGACAATAGTTCTGGCAGGCCAGTTTATCAAAAGCATGGGTGCTCTGCCCAAAGCTTATGTGTTTCTTGCGCTTTTTGCCGATGTGCTGGACCATGTGGAATGGAAGGCAGGCTTTCGGGTTGATGGTTTATCGGCTTCTGTACAGACAATCATTGTTACTATGGGTTACGGCTTTTCCAACGGCCTGTTTAATATATTGCTGGCCCGGTCAGGGTACACAGCTCCTGTGATGACAGACGGAAAAACCGTGGCTGCTGTACAAAACCTGGCTGTACAGAAAGCCATAATTTTTTCTTATCTTGGCTTGGAAGTGATTACAGCCGTTGTTCTCATAATCCTTTTAGCTTTTCTGACCGTTGAAAAGGTTGTTGAAAAAGAGCAGGCAGAGATTAGGGCAAGGCTTTAGAGTATAAATCACTATAGCGGAACTCATTCGGTGTTCTGCCTGTATGACGTTTGAATATGGTATGGAAATAGCTTTGGGAAGAGAAACCCAGATAGCCGGCGATTTCGGCCAGCGGCTTATCTGTATTGATAAGCAGGCTTTTGGCCCGCTTGATTCTTTCATGGATAACAAATTCATTAAGTGTTTTCCCGGTTTCTTTCTTAAATCTTGCACTTAGCTGATTCCGGTTGATGAAAAAGCGTTTTGCCAATGCCTTGCAAGATAAATCCGCAGAAATATTTTTGCGGATATAGGTGATAACCGAAGCAACAAGGGGGCTCAATGCTGTCTGGCTGTCAATGGAAAACACCCGCTCTGTAAAATCCAAAGCCATTTTATATGCTAATTTCATAATGGCTTCCGGTGAAAACAGTTCTTCACATTTGCGAATATACATATCACTCAGCTGATATGCCTGATCTTCATACAAGCCGCCGTCCATGGCTGCCCGGGAGATCAGCGTTGCAGCAACAATGAATAGATTCTTTTGCTGCCGGATCTGCTCATTGGACAGTATGCCTACATTGCCTTGGATTTTTTCGGAAAAGAAATTTTTAAGTCCTTCTACATCCCCTTCCCGGACAAAGTTAAGCATTTCTTTTTCGAATGAACGTGTAAAATATGAAGAATTCCCGCTGGCTTTTTTCTTCTGTTTTAATACATTGTTTTTGACTGGGTTGGAATAAATGGTATTGTTATCATCGATATGCAGGCATGCTACAATTTCACAAATATTTTTCCGCTGGTTATTAAAATAAAAATTAAGCAGCAAGAGAAAATGGAGAAAGTTTTCTAAAGTAAAGGCAGGAATCTGGCGCATGGCTGAAAGCACCTGATCAAATTCTATTGGAGTGATGCCCAGGGCAAATGCATAGTCTCTTTTTTCCTGCCGCGTATACTCTGCCTGCCCTACCGGGCCAAAGATAAGAGTAAATTCATTATGCCGGATAGCTCCATAAAATTGGTGGAAAGGTGTGCAATAATAGCTGACAGGTTCCTTTTTGGAAAGCAGAAACTCTTCGTAAGGCAGGATAGGATCAACAGGCATATATTCGAGGCCATAGGATTGCTTCAATTCTTTCTCCAGGTATACGCGGGCAGGAATGGCAGAAATGCCGGTTATGCAATTACAGGCATAAAGAATATCATCCAGTTTCATTTAAACATACCGCCTTTAAAAGGTTTATTATCATCATATATGGTCTTGTGCAAAACTGCAATACTGCATTGCAAAATTGAAATACAAACAACTGCTTATTTGTTAAAATAGTAATACAATTCTGTATTCAATCCCGACTGATTTGATGAAATTCATGTGGGAGGATCTGTTTTATGCAAATTAAAATAATGGATAAAGCATATCTCAATTCCCGGATTACCAGTGAAAACGTGCAAAGAAAAGAAAAATGGCTGGGTTATCTTGCAGGGCCGGTGGGTGCACTTCTGCTCAATGCGGTGCTGGCATCATACCTGAATGTATATTATACGGATGTGCTGAAGTTAACCCATGTATGGGGCGGAGCTTTTCTGGCTGTTTTTCCTGTAATCAGCAAAATTGTCGATGCCATTACCAATGTTATCATGGGTCAGATAATTGAACGGACTCGTTCAAAACATGGCAAGGCCAGGCCTTGGCTGCTGATCAGCGCTCCGTTAATGGCTGTAACCGGGATATTGCTGTTCACCGTGCCAAAAAGCAGTGAAACAGTACAGGTAATCTGGATAATGGTGAGTTATAACCTGTTTTATTCCTTTGCCTATACCATCTATAATATGAGCCATACATTGATGGTACCTCTGTCTACAAGGGATATCACACAGCGGGGAGTATTATCTGTATTCAACAATATAGCTGCCATAATGGTCAGCGGCATAATTGTAGCTTTAATATTTCCTATGCTGGTCTTGCCTGCTTTGGGTGTAGATCAGAGCAAGTGGATTAAAGTGATGTCTGTTATCTCAATTCTGGCGTTTCCTCTCACAGTAATTGAATATTATTTTACCAAGGAGCGGGTAACGGAGGAAAGTGCAGATATAGACAAAAAGGCCGCATCTGTGAAAGAACAGCTTAAGGCAGTGCTTACAGATAAATTTTGGGTTGTCATTATTCTGTACTATTTTATTTATACATTCGGAGTCAACCTGAAAAACATATCCCTTATATACTACAGCAACTATGTGCTTGGCACTTATAACGACGGCATTACTCAGACTATGCTGAATGTCATCGGCGGAATCCCCATGGGGATAGGCATTTTTGCTGTATGGCCTCTGGCCAAAAGATTTGGAAAACGAAATGTAACAATGGCAGGTTTTGTTTTATATGCAATAGGCGGAATTATATGCCTGATCAATCCCCGGAATATGACAATAGTTCTTACAGGCCAGTTTATCAAGAATATGGGCGGCCTGCCAAGTGCCTATATATTCCTGGCGCTCTTTGCTGATGTATTGGATCATATGGAATGGAAGGCCGGATTTAGAGTGGACGGCCTGTCAGCATCTGTAAATACCATTATTATTACCATATGTTACGGGTTTTCCAGCGGCTTATTCAACATATTGCTGGCGAAAGCAGGATATGTAGCCCCTGAATTAATAGACGGCAAAACCATTGCGGCTGTGCAGAGCCCCGCTGTACAGAATGCAATTATCTTCAGCTTTTTGGGTCTGGAAGTCATAACATCTGTTATATTAATCATCCTTTTATCTTTCCTTACCGTTGAAAAGGTTATTGAAAAAGAGCAGGCAGAGATTAAGGCCAGGTTAGAAAGGAACCAGGGTGATAAAAATGACAGATAAAATGACGCTTAGGGAAAAAATTGCTCTGTGTGAAGGCAAGAATTTCTGGGAGACCAGGGAATACCCTCAGTATGGGATTCCTTCAATGTTTATGTGCGATGGCCCCCATGGCCTGCGCAAGCAGGAGCATCATAGTGATCACCTGGGCGTTCACAAATCAAGGCCGGCCACCTGTTTTCCTGCATCAGTATCAACAGCCTGCAGCTGGGATGTGAATCTGGCCGGAAAAATAGGGCTGGCCATTGCCGAGGAAGCAGCAGATCAAGGGGTCGGCATATTTCTGGGTCCTGGGGTCAATATCAAGCGCAATCCATTGTGCGGGAGAAATTTTGAATATTATTCGGAAGATCCTTATCTGGCAGGCAAGATGGCTGCAAGTTTTATCAAAAATGCTCAAAAAACCGGTATTGGAACCTGTCTTAAGCATTTTGCCTGCAATAATCAGGAATATAGGAGGTTTAATTCAGATTCAATAATAGATGAACGAACCTTAAGGGAAATTTACCTTACGCCTTTTGAAATTGCAGTCAGTGAAGGAAAACCCAAATCTGTAATGTGCGCCTACAATAAAATAAACGCAATTTACTGCAGTGATAATGAAGAACTGCTTACCCGCATTTTGAGAGATGAATGGGGTTTTGAAGGTGCGGTTATAACCGACTGGGGCGCAATGCATGATCGTATTGCGGCTTTCAGGGCAGGATGCGATTTAAATATGCCCGGAGGCAGCAATTATATGCATGAGGAAGTTCTTGACGCTGTCAAGAACGGTGAACTGGATGAAGCATATATCGACAGAAGTGCCCGGCGCATCGCAAACATGGTGCTGGAGGCTCAGCAGGCAACAAAAAACAATGACGGCTGCGACTATGATGCGCATCATGAGCTGGCACGCATTGCCGCAGANNGGAATATGCGCTATCAGGGTTCAGGATCAAGCCACATTAATCCGACCAGGCTTATTCACCCCGCCGATGTGCTGAAAAGCAGTGCAGATGTGGAAGAAGCGGATGCGGTAATTATATTCACAGGCTTGCCGCCTGAGTATGAAAGTGAAGGCTTTGATCGTGATACTATGAGCATGCCGGAGGAGCAGGTGAAACTCATAGAGGAGACGGCAGCCAAAAATCCCAATACCATTGTAGTGCTGTTTTGCGGTGCACCGATAGAAACGCCCTGGGCGGACAAAGTTAAAGCAATTCTGTATATGGGCCTGCCAGGGCAGGCAGGGGGGGAGGCTGTTAAAAATCTGCTTTACGGCAAAGCCAATCCATCCGGCAGGCTGGCTGAAACCTGGCCTGTGAAATATACAGACTGCCCGTTGGCAGCTTACTATCCGCAGCGCGACGCCCAATACCGTGAGGGAATCTATGTGGGTTACCGCTACTATGATAAAGCAGGGGTTCCTGTCCGCTGGAAGTTTGGGTTTGGACTAAGTTATACCGAGTTTGCCTATTCCGGCCTGCAATTGGATGGAGAAACAGTCAGGGTTACCGTAACCAACACAGGCAGTCTTCCTGGTGCTGAAGTAGTACAGCTTTATGTTGCACCGCCGCAGGATGGGATATACCGCCCAATCCGGGAATTGAAGCGGTTTGCAAAGGTTTATCTTCAGCCAGGGGAGAGCAGGGAAGTAATGTTTGTTCTCGACGACCGCTGTTTTGCAGTCTGGGATAAAGGCTGGAAGGTTCCTGCCGGCAGTTATGGAATTTTCGTTGGCGGAGATCCGGATAGACTTATGAATGCAGGTTCCATTGAAAAAACCGGTGAGCCGGTTACAATTCCTGTCTGGCAGCCAGGTTCCTGGTATGAAAAACCAGGCGGTGCTCCTCCCCTGGAAGAATGGGAGAGGATGATTGGCAGAAAGTATAAACCTCATGTTCCACAAAAAGGCAGCTTTACCATGGATGATACGGTGATGGACATGAAGGAACATTCCTTGGTTATGCGTATTATGTACTGGGGCATAAAAAGACACATTTCAGGAAGGGCAAAACCCGGCACAGCGGAATATCGTATGCTGATGGAATCCAGCGCAGGCGGCCCGCTGCGCAGCATGCAGATTTCCGGAGGACTAAAGCCAAGTCTGCTCAACGGGTTGCTGGCAATGGCAAACGGCAAGTTTTTCACCGGATTAAAAAAATTACTTAAGGGTGAATGATCCATGCTTAAAATAACTTCTGTAAAAATAGACGGACTGGAACATGGCCTCATTACCGATACAGCGCCCAATATTACCTTTTCCCTGGAATCCGATGCACAGGGCGATGAGCTGGAAAGTGCGGTTATTACTGTCGGCAGTTGGAGAAGGGAAACCACCGACCAGCTTAACAACATATATGACGGCCCCTTGAAGCCATTTACAGAATATACTGTCCATGTTGAAGCAGCCGCAAAGAGCGGAAAGAGGGCATCAGCATCCGCGAGCTTTCAAACCGGCCGGCTTGATACTCCATGGTCAGCCCAATGGATTACGGATTTGAGCTATGATTTTCCCAAAAATACCTCTCCCAGGCCTATGACATTCAGGAGGCGTTTTACTGTAAAAAAGAAACTGCGCCGTGCCTTTTTCAATTCCACCGCCTTAGGTATTTACGATCTTTATCTAAATGGCGAAAAAGCAGGAAAGGACTATTTTGCGCCAGGCCTTACTTCATATTATCATCAGATTCAGTACCAGACCTACGATGTAACAAAACAGATCAAAAATGAAAATGAGATCCTGGCAGTGGTTGCCGGAGGCTGGGCGGCAGGCTCTTTTACCTACAAACGGAAAAGCAAAATCAGTGCGGACAGGCAAGCATTTTTGTGTGAACTTTTTCTTGAGTATGAAGACGGCAGCCTGGATATAATCAAGACCGATGAGAGCTGGGAAGTCACACTGGACGGTAACTACAGGATGGCCGAATGGTATGACGGGGAGATATATGACGCTACGGTTGATCTTGGCAGATCCAAGTGGAAAAAGGCCGATGTCACACGCCCGCGCAAGAATCCAAAAATTTTGGCTCAATACGGACCCCCTGTACGGGTCATGGGAAGGATGCATCCGGTTTCAGTTAACAAAGCCGGGAGCGGAGAGCTGATCTATGATTTCGGACAGAATTTTGCCGGTGTGATTTGCGCAAAAATCCGGGGCAAATACGGCCAAAAGGTTATTTTCCGTCATGCTGAAGTGCTCGTTGACGGCGAACTATTTGTTAAACCTCTACGCACTGCCAAAGCAACTGCTGTTTATATTTGCCGGGATGGTGAACAAGCATATTCTCCCAGACTGACTTACATGGGTTTTCGTTACGTGGGAGTCAGCGGAATCCAACCGGAGGATTTGGAGCTTTCAGCTTTGGTATTGCATTCGGAAATTGACGAGGCAGGTTACTTCGCCTGTTCCAATGAACTTATAAACCGGCTTCAGCAAAATATCCGCTGGAGCGGCAAGTCCAACTTTGTGGATATTCCCACTGATTGCCCGCAAAGGGATGAACGCCAGGGATGGACAGGCGATATTGCGGTTTTTGCCGGCACTGCCTGTTTCAATTTTGATATGAGCAGATTTTTCAATAAATGGCTTAAGGACATGCGGGCCGAACAGGGGCGGGGAGGCGGCATACCAATGGTTATCCCCCGGGCAGGAGATAACTGGCCCGTCATGGCAACGTCATGCTGGGGTGATTCCTGTGTGCTGGTTCCGTGGGCAGAATATCTGGCCCGGGGCAATATGGAGCTTCTAAGAAAACAATATCCGACTATAAAGAAATTCTTAAAGGCAGCTGAATGGTGGTCCAAATTTCTATCTTTTACTCCCAGCCGGCGTTATATCTGGCGCTGGCCCTTCCACTTCGGAGACTGGTGTTCGCCGGAAGGCACGGCAAAGGACTGGATTGCAAAGGGTAAGTGGATAGGCACGGCTTATTTTGCAAATTCATGCGGGATTGCAGCAAAAATAGCCAGGATTTTGGGCTTTGATCAGGATGCTGAATACTATAGCAGCCTGCGGGAAAAAATTATCAAAGCTTACAGAAAGGTGTTTACAGACGGGTCAGGCAAGCTGAAAAACGAGTTTCAGACTGCATACGTCCTGCCGCTGCATTTTAAAATGGCTGAAGGCGATGAAGCAGGAAATATGGCAAAAAATCTGGTGAGATTGATACGGGAAGCGGATAATCATTTGACAACCGGTTTTCCGGGCACTCCATACCTGTTGTTTGCCTTGTCGGATAATGGTTATTTGGATGCGGCATATGAGCTTCTCCTGCAGGAAACCTGTCCCTCCTGGTTGTATCAGGTTAAAGCCGGTGCTACTACCATATGGGAGAGATGGGATGCCCTGAGACCGGATGGAACGATTAACACTGGGGACTTAAAAAACCCTGAAGACGAATCTGGAGGAGGCATGGTCAGCTTTAATCATTATGCCGGCGGAGCGGTGGGTGACTGGCTGTACCGAAGAATTGCCGGAATTGAACCAACCAGCGGCGGTTATAAGACCTTCAGGGTTGCCCCGAAACCCGGCGGCGGCCTAAGCTGGACTGAAGCAACCCATCGCTGTCCTTTTGGTGAGATTGTCAGTCATTGGCAGATAGAAGACGGCATGTTCATTCTGAAGGTTAAAGTGCCCTTTGGAACCAGCGCATTGATAGAATTGCCTAACGGCGAGAAACATCAGGTGAAGAGCGGAGAATACACCTTCAAAACTGTTATTTAACTTTAATAATTCTTCCTTTTGTCATATCTGCCAGGATACTTGGAGTCAGTTTAAAAACCGAGTTTGGGGTTCCCGCGGCTGCCCATATTTCATCATACTGCATCAAATCTTCGTCTATATATGTAGTTATCGGTTTTATGTGGCCGACAGGAGGAACCCCGCCTATTGCAAAGCCGGTGTGCTCACGTACAAAGTCTGCATCGGCTTTTCCCAGCTTTTCTCCTATGTATTCTTTAACTTTTTTCTCATTAACCCGGTTGGCGCCGCTGGTGATAATCAATATGGGTTTTTGTGAAGTTTTGCCTTTAAATATTAAGGATTTTGCTATCTGGCCCACTGTGCAGCCTATGGCATCTGCCGCTTCCTGGGCTGTACGGGTGGATTCCGGAAACTCTGTTACATTAAGTTCATATCCAAATTCATCAAGTACGGCCTGCACCCTTGCTGCAGGTTTTTTTAGGCTTGAAGACATAGCATGTACACCTCATGAATCATTTTTATATATATTAGCTGAATGTGTATTGTTTTGCAAATTATGCCGAGATAAAAAACACACAGAAAAAATCTATAAATTTTAAAACCTGAACGTAATTTCATGTATCTATTTAACAGAAAGAAGCAGGAAGCGGCACAATTTTATGGGAGGGGTTATTAAATGGCACAAGTTGTTCAAAGGGAAAACCATTTATCTAAGCTGTATGAAAAGTATAGGAAAAAAGCTGTGCGGCGTTTTATTCTAGGTGGAATATGCATGGGAATTCAGTTTCTGTCTATGCCTTTATTTATTCTAACCTTTGGTTTGTCAAATCTTATTACCATGCCCATATTTCTTTTTGGTATAGTCTGCATGATGTTCGGAGTAATAAATTACAATAAAGCAAGGGTATATGAATCAGGTTTGGAAGGAGAAGCAAGATCCGAGGGTGTATTGTCTGGCCTGCCGGACAGCTATTATGTATTTCCGTCAATAGACATTGAGTATCAAGGTAAAAAAAGCCAAATTGATCATTTGGTTGTAGGACCCACAGGTGTTTTTGTAATTGAATCAAAAAACGTAAAGGGCTGTATTGTAGGCAGCGATAGTGACAAAGACATAACTGTTTATAAAACAGGGTGTAAAGGCGGTCAATATACTGCCAGGATCTATAACCCGGCTAAACAGGTAGCAACTCATGTTTACAGAGTTTCAGGTTATTTAAAGGAAATGGGGATAAACACCTGGGTTCAGGGAATTGTATACTTTACCAATCCTGAATCTGATGTATGCCTTGAATCTGATAGGATACCTGTTTTCTCACAAAGTGAAGGCGGAGGAAAGGAATTATATAATTATATTCTCAATTATGAAAACAACTCTTTGGATGAGGATGAAGTCAAATCCGTAGTGAGAGCAATCGAAAAAGCTTTAAAGAAAAATGATTCATATAACAGGGGTAATCAAGACCGAAAACAGGATATGGTGCACCTGGGATTGTCTGATCAGCGGTTTATGAGACGGCAGATGCTTAATCAACAG
>LFTC01000007.1:14135-18318 GCA_001512915.1 Clostridiales bacterium DTU083
ATCAGCATATACAGCATGCCATGAATGAAAGTATTAAAGCATCCACCCCCTTTGATTCAGGCGGTTACTTGATGGGTCCAGGCGTTAATCCATCTGATACAGCGGCACATATTTCTATGATGAATAATATGTTTTAGTATCTGGATTATTTGATGTGTCAATATATTTGATCTGTGTTATATGTTATAATAGTTTGGTTTTTGAAAATTGATATAATTTGGAGGATATAAGTTTGTACACAGAAGAAAACAATGAACATATTCGCATTATATTAAACAAGAACCAGGAAATTCAATATGCCAGCATAGGCAGGGAAAAAGCAATTGATTTTATTGAAAGGAAGGATGTTCTCAGCAGATTATCCGATGCTTTGCCCGTAGAATATGATATGGGAGATTATAGCGTATCCATAGACAAAGTTAAATTTTCTGGCAGCCAGTATTATATAGTTACCGCTGCTATAAGGCATCCTAAATGTTTAAACTGTAAAAGACCGTTGACGGATTCTGTTACCGGCCTCTATAACCGCAATTATTGGGAGAAGATAGTTAAGGATGTAGACTTAAGTCGCAGAATCCAAGACTTTTCCTTAATATTCATCGATGTGGACAATCTTAAAGAAATAAATGATACATACGGTCATCAAACAGGCGATATGGTAATTAAAACAGTAGGCCGGGCCATAAGGAACAGCATAAGAAAAGAGGATGCAGGCTTAAGGTACGGCGGTGATGAATTTATCATACTGCTCTTTAACCAGGATAAAGAAGTAGCCTTAAAAGTAGTTGACAGAATAAGAAGAGAGATTAACAGGCTGTCACAAGGCCTGGAGATAGATATTCAAATAAGTGCAGGAATTGCCTACTATAATTCCTTAAGAAACATGGCAGACATAATCAAGATGGCGGACAGGGATCTATACAAGGAAAAAAGAACAAAGTATCAGAAGAAAGAAAAACAGGAGAAGTAAACAGCTCTATTTCCTGCCCACCCTGTCTATCCTGTTTGTCCATACATAACCGCTGTAACCCTTTGGTATATCTTCCAGGCTTTCTAATGTATCAAAGCCTTCCGACCATTTTCCGTCTCCTGCCACGATAACCACCCGGGTATTGACAGACTCCATTCTTCTAACGAATTTAACTGGCCAGCCCCAAAGGAACCGGGCATATTTGAGCGGAAGATGCAGCTCCATGTTATGAAGCTCTTTTGGAATGTAACCTGTAAAGCCGATCAAGACATACTTAAGCAAAGCCGACTTCATCATGTCCTTTGACAATAGGCGCAGGGAAGGACTTTGTTCTCTTAAATACCGGATGCCTTCATTATCTCCGTACACGGTTATTTGTGCCAGCCGGTCTTCTGTCATGGTGTTTAAATAATCATTCCACAAAACTTCATAGGTTTTTATATTGCCGTCTTTAATATGAATCAATAATTCCTTATCCGGGAAAGCTGAAAAAACTTCACTCAGTTCCGGCATCATGCCGACTCCCTTACCCCTGAAAGGATAGGTCTTGCCTTCATCCGCCGTATATCCGTATCCTACATCCAGCTTCTTCAACTCAGCCATGGTATAATCGCTGACATTGCCTGTGCCTTCAGTCCGATATTCCAGGGTAAAGTCATGGAATACGGCCAGCTTATTATCCTTAGTCAGCTGAACATCCAATTCCACCACATCTGCACCCAGGTCAAAAGCAGCCTGCATTGAAGGAATGGTGTTTTCCAGATATGGATGTTCGGGCTCGTGTATTATGGCAGCCGTGTTTGTATCCCATTCGACCTGTGAAACATCAAAGGTTTGAGCCAGTCCCCTGTGGGCCAGAAACTTATAGTCCGACTTTGTGGAATAGAAAATGCTGGTATTATTCAGCCATATCAGAATCAGCAAAAGAATTACAATCGATATAGTTTTTTTCTTGCCTTTTATCTTCAAGGGAATCACTCTTTTCATTGAACTGTATCTAAAATAATATATAATGCGGCAGAATTTCAATGGGAATTAATATGCATAATTTGGGAATAAATATAAATGTTTACATAGCTATTGACTAAGATGTGGAAATTTTAGTACAATTTATAAAAGGGAGAAGATGAGAGGGATAGCATGAATTCTCTTGTCACGCTGTATAATGGATTTCTCACCTCTGTCAATATATTTGTCATTGTCTATCGTCTGAACGAAAATAAAGGTTTTCAAAACATAAGGAAGTATATAGTTCCTGTTTTAATTTTTGGAGCAATCTCGCCTCTTATCATAATTTTGCTTCCTAATCTGAATAACGGCTTAAGATTTATGCTTAATCTAATAGCATTGGTTTTGGTAATTTCGGCATTTTTAAAACATGAAATAATGGAAGCATTGATAAATGCACTGCTGTCATCTGTATTTGCAGGCTTAGGAGAGCTTTTTTTAAGTATCCTGTACATATTACCTAAGATAGCAACCGATGTTTATTTAAGCAATCCTTTTCATATAACTATAGGGCATTTAATTATTTTTGCGGCAAATTTTGGAATAATCAGCTTACTGGGAAAAAAGATTAGAAGAGTAATAAAATATATTCTTTCCAAGCATTATGAATTAATGGTTATATTTCTCCTTAATTTATTGGCCATATTCTTTGTAGCGGTTTTATGTCTTGATTTTTACGCAAAGTATGCTAAAAGAGATGAAATACACATTATCAGGGAATATGTCCTGGCCAATGGAATCTTTATTCTTGCTGCAGTTTTATTTATTTTTGGCGGCACCCTATATTTAATAGACAGTTTAATTGCCAGCAGAATTAAGCTTCAAAGAAAAATAGATATGTACAGCCTGGATGACCTGACTGGAGTTTTGAACAGGGGTGCAGGCATCAGGTTCCTGGAAGAACAGTTGAGAGCCAGCAAACGTAAAAAACAGCCAATTACCATTTGCTATATGGATATAGATAACCTAAAGGATGTTAATGATAGATTTGGCCATCGCGAAGGGGACAGGTTAATAGTAGCTATTGTAGATGTCATTAAACGTAACATCAGGGAAACAGATCAGATTATGAGGATTGGCGGGGATGAGTTTGTCATCATTTTCCCCGATTGCACTACCGACAAGTCCAAACAAATCATGAAAAGAATAAGAGAAAAGATTAAGGAAGTTGAATTTACTGCAAACGGCGAAAAATTTGAAGCCAGTTTCTGCTACGGATTCGCTGAATATAGCAAAGGCAGCCATGTTAATACGGTGGAATCATTATTGGATATGGCAGATCAACAAATGTATAAATACAAAAAATTAAAGTCACAACAGCCTATGTACGACTGATACTGCTGTTCATATATGTACTCTTTCCGTTCTCTGAATAAATCATATTTTAATGTTTGTTTTTATGCCTCTATGTCAATGTTTGGGGTAGAGATAAACCCAAGAGTAAATAAACCGAATGAAAAGGGAGGTGTCTTCAAATAGAAGATAAGCTCCTTTCAGCTTGAGGGAAAGGATTAATATCCTTATACAGCTTGGTGGTTCTCTCTGCTTAAATTAAAGAATCTTACCCAAAGATGCTTTTTAGCTTTTCTTAGAGTAACGCCTCTGCTCTCTAGAGAATTTATTCTGTTCTTCACGGCGTACTTTGTCAAATGGCGGGGACCTTTAATCTTCTGTATTCTAAAATCATGAATTCTGTCCATTAATTCTTTACAGGCAGGGCATTTATGGATATCTCTTCTCCCGTCTTTGATTCCAAACAAACTTTGTATATAATTAGAATTAAGCATAAGCAAAACCTCCTGTGAATATTCGTGGTGGTTTATTTACTCGGTAGGTTTTTGCTTATGCTTTTTATTTTTCCTGCTTTCTTACCCTAACATTTATTATAGAACCAAGAAAAGAAATAAGTGAAAATATATTTTAAGAAGATAAACCAAAAATTTTCTTTTAATTTCTAAAAAAATAAAACCAAATCATCATTTCTTGTATCTATATGGTAGAAAGGTTAACAGAAATGCAAAATCTAATAATGCAAAAGGAGTGGTATTAATGAAAAAATCTAAACTGGCAATTATTTGCATGTTCACTTCATTAGGACTGGTTCTACTAAATATCCTTATACTTATTTTGGCATTCAAGTCTCCTGTTAGTCTGGAAACAATATCTGTATTGTATAGGATATTACTTCTGTTAGCCGGAATTACC
>LFTC01000007.1:18423-21509 GCA_001512915.1 Clostridiales bacterium DTU083
AGAAGACAGCGATGAAGAGACAGGAATGGCAGATATGGTTATGCCTGAAGTTGTGAAAAAGGATTTTGATACTGTGGCAGTGGTTCATTATTATGATTTAGGTAAATCCGGCTACATAGACAAAGAAGGAGATTTGGTTATTGAGGCCAAATTTGATGATGCAAAGGATTTTTATGAAGGGCTTGCACCTGTCAGAGTAGGCGATAAATGGGGCTATATTGATAAGACAGGGGAATTTGTAATTGAGCCCCAGTTTGAAAAGGCGGATATTTTTTCATCAGGTGTAGCTGCTGTAATGGTAGATGACAAGTGGGGTTATATTGATAAAACAGGAAAATTTGTTATTCCTCCTTCACAGGATGAACCAACAAGGTTTTCAGAAGGCCTGGCTTTGTTCGTAGATGAAGAGACCGACAAAATAGGTTATGTGGATACTACAGGGAAATTTGTAATTAAGCCGGAGTATGATTACGGCGAGCGGTACTTCCTGGAAGGTTATGTAACAGTAATAAAGGATTTCAATAATTTAGGTTCTACATGGGGAATCGTAGACAAGAAGGGAAATTTCCTGAGCATGCCGGTGAACAGCTTCCATAGTTTCGGATTAAATCATTTCAGTGAAGGCCTGTATCCGGCTTGTAAGGAAGGAGAAGAGTTTTGGGGTTACGTAGACCATACGGGCGAATATGTTATAGAGCCTAAATTTATTAAATGCTTCCCCTTTTCTGAAGGCCTGGCTGAAGTTATTTTTCCTGGCGGGGATCTGGGATATATAGACAAAGAGGGGAATACTGTTATAAGAACAAAGTTCGATTTAGTTTATCCTTTTTCTGAAGGGCTGGCATTGGTAGATGTCGATGTATTTGGTGATAAAGCATGTGGATATATCGACAGAACCGGAAACTTTGTAATAAAGCCCCAATTTGATTATGCAGAAAATTTTTCCCAAGGTCTGGCCTTAGTGAGCTTTAATGAAGGGAAAGAGTTAAAAGAAGGTTTTATAGATAAAACGGGTGAATTTGTAATAGGACCTACAGAGGATGTCAGTTTTGGCAGCTTCCGCAGGGTAGACGGAGTATTTGATCCCAGAAAAGTGAACAGTGAAGAGTTGCGGATTTACTAAGAGAAAAACATACAACTGAATAAGTTTACAAGAACCATAGTTTAGGTAGACAAAATACCTTTATACTATGGTTTTTTTATTTATGATATAATAGTGAAGACATATATTACGCCGGGAGGAAACAAATGGGTACTGCCTTAAAGGCTTATACGGAACACTATGAAGGTAAAGATCAGGTACTGTTTCAAGCAGTTGTTGATCTGAAAAGAGGAAATAAAAGAGCTTTTGAGCAGGTATACAAGTATTCTGAAAGATACATATATGCCATTATTCACAGAATAATTCAGGATAACGAAAAAACCGTGGATTTGATGCAGGATACGTATATTCAGATTTATAAAAAAATACATACATTGAAAAATGTGGAGGCTTTTTTTACCTGGGCAGGCAGGATAGCAACCCATAATACTTTAAGGTTTATTCAGAAAAACAAAAGGGAGATTCTGCTTGACGAGGAAGCCAATGAATATATGTTTGATAATGAAGTTGATGATGACGAAGAGTTTATACCCGAAGATGTTCTTATAAACAAAGAAAAGAAAAATAAGATACGTAAAATTTTAAACAGCTTGTCCCAGGTACAGAAATTAACCGTCCATTATTATTATTTTGCAGGAATGTCGGTAAACGAAATAGCGGAAGCCATGCAGTGTTCTGTCGGCACCGTAAAATCCAGGCTTAATTATGCCAGGAAACAGATCAAGCAGGCAGTGCTTGATACGGAAAAGAAGGAAGGCATTAGGCTGTACAGCCTGTCTGCGCTGCCTTTGTTTACGCTGCTTCTGCGGGAAGAGGCGGCAGGCATCGCTGTGCCTGAAACTGTTTCCTCCTCCGTGCTTAAAGGACTAACCGATGTCCTGGGAATTAAGATAGCCGAAACGGCAGGAGCAGAAGCTGCCAGGTTGGGTAAGGCAGGCATTAGAGAAACCATAAAAAGATTTTTTCAGACTACAGGCGGCAAGGTAACAAGCGGGGTTGCGGCTGTTGCAGTTGCCGGAACAGTTGCAGTTACACAGATTCCAAAAGATGTATCTGTAATGCCGGGCAGCATCGAAAGCCATATGAATCCATATTACAGCTATCATGCTGAAATTCAGCTGTACCCGGAGGATGTGGAAAACCCATACCTTATTGATGGAAAATATTTGATAGTTGAAAATGCAGACGGCCAAAAGGGCCTGTATACAATCGATGGCAAGGAAATTATGTCCTGTGAATTTGAGCATATATTTTATGATGATAATACCGGCGGCTTATTTCTGGCAGAAAAGGACGATAAATGGGCATATTACGATAAGTCGGGAAAAATGGTATGTGACCGTATGCATGATGAGGTAAGCAATATTCATGACGGCTTATTCTGGGGCTACGATTGGGATAGTGATAAGTATGTAGTTTATACCACAGAAGGCAGAAGAGTATCGGATGATGCTTATGATTTTGTTGATGAAATGGCCAATGGATTGTTTACGGCAAAAAAAGGATATGAATGGGGAGTTGTAGACAAAAACGGACAAATAATAGCAGACTTTGTGTATTTTACAGCCCACCTGGGTGATGGGGAATACATTGCCTTAACCAAAGAAATCGACAGCACAACCAGGGAGCTTATAGTATTGGACTCTTCCGGCAAGCTGGTAAATCGGGAAGTGTATGAGGGCGGGTTAAGATTTTTTGGCAGCGGATTTTACAACGGCGTTGCTCAATTGCTGGGGTGGTATGAGCTGCCTATGAAGCCAGATGGATCCATACTTTTTAATACAGTCGGAACGGATTATGCCAGCGAATCTCTTGGATACCATCTTGAGGTATTTCCAAATGGTTATTTTTCCTACTACAACTATAGAAAAGACAATGGGGAAATCTCACTGTTTAATCAGGATGCCCGAGAGATTGCTGTCGCGGCATATGGCAGCATTAAGCTTATAAACAACCATTTTCTAATTAAAGATAATGACAGCGG
>LFTC01000007.1:21652-33553 GCA_001512915.1 Clostridiales bacterium DTU083
AGCCTTGGCTGCGAAATGTTTGAATGCCGCCATGGAGATTTAAGAATTATTTTAAACGCCCAGGACGGAACCAGCTTTCAGTTGTCGCCGGATGAATTCATCGAATCCGGCTATGCTGACGGTTACGCTATAAAACTTACGGAAATCTGGGGTGAAGAAGACACAATTAAATATGAGATTATTGACAAAAAGGGAAAAGTAGAGCACAGGATAAAATTCCCTGCCGATGAGATATATTACTATCAAAGTGTTCTTGTACTGGGCCAAGGCTTATATTCATACGAATATGAAGGAAAAACCTATATAAAAAGCTGGTAATGCTTATATTTGCAAGGTTATATATAGAAAAATCAAGATAATCCGGGAGGACGGTAAATGCAGAACCACCCCATAATAAAGCAAATTCAGCAGTCGGGTTATATGCCTGAAATTCCCAGGGCTTTTGGGGAGTCATTAAATATGCTTCTGGAACCCTGGGAATACAGAATAGATGAATGTATTTCCAAGCTGTCCACTGTTCCGGGCCTGGAATCTACTTTGATTCATATCCTGAACTATAATGCAAAACTCAACCGGGAGATTCTGACTTTAAAGGACGCCGTTGTTTATTTGGGCGCCAAAAATACCAGGATGATTGCCATTGCATACATAACCAGGCTTTTATTGCCCAACAGGAAGGGCAGGGCTGAGATATTTGATAACAAAACATATTGGAAGCACTGCATAGGCACTTCCATTGCAGCCCATTTAATTGCAGATGAAACAGGTTTATGCGATAAAGATAAAATGTTTACCTATGGCTTGATACATGATATCGGCATAACAGTTCTTGATATATGCCTGCCTCAGCATTTGGACAAGATTCATACCATGCAGCTGGAGCGTGGAGTACATCATATAGCGGCTGAGAAAATTATATTAAACGGTGCAACTCATACGGAAATAGGAATGTGGATATGCAAAGAATGGGGTCTGCCGCAGGAAATCCAGGAGATAGTAGGATGCCATCATTCCCCCTTTGTGGACAGTGAATCCGCCAATGAAATCAGGGTAATGTATCTGGCAGATTCCATAAGCACCAATTATTACGAAAGACTGCTGGGTACCGAAAAGACTTTTATTTATTCCGAGAGAATAAGAAACATGCTGAATATATCAAAGGAATTCATTGAGGAAATAGCTGAAAAACTGCCTAAGGAGGTAGAAAGGGTAAACCGGGTTATCGAGTATATCTGACAATCCAAAGTTAAATACATTTATCCTGCTTTTTATAGTCCATGCTTAGAGAAATACAATACATAGAGGGTATAAATGAAAAGCGGCAGAAAGAAGAAAATGATTGTACTTATAATTGTGTTGGCAGCTATTGTCTTTGTTATCTGGCAAAACAACTGCATAACCGTTACAAGGTCAGAATTTAAAAATCTCAGGATTCCTGCTGAGTTTGACGGCCTTACCATTGCCCACATATCGGATCTGCATAATAAAAGTTTTGGCAGGAATCAATCAAGACTGCTTGAGAGACTGGCAGATATCTCCCCTGACATAATTGTAGTTACAGGGGATCTGATAGATCGGCGGAAGTACAATTTGGATATTGCCATGGATTTTATTGAAGGTGCGTTAAATATAGCTCCCGTATTTTATGTTTCAGGAAATCATGAAGCCTGGTCAGGTGAATTTTCTTTAATAAAAGAAAGGTTGGAGCAGGCAGGAGTTACTGTGCTTGATGATGCAGGATATGAACTTTTCAGGCAAAACAGTTCCATTCTTCTGTTAGGCTTAAGCGATCCGGATTTTCTCACAAACAGCTATCTTCAGGGAACAGATACCTCTGTCATGGAAAATCAGCTCAGCAAATGGGATCAGTACAATAAATTCAAAATCCTCTTGTCTCACCGGCCGGAGCTTTTTGATCTCTATGCGGTGCATAACATGGATTTAATATTTGCCGGCCATGCGCATGGCGGACAATTCCGCCTGCCTTTCATAGGCGGCCTTGTTGCCCCGGACCAGGGATTGTTTCCCAAATACACCAGCGGCTTTCATGTGAAGGACAATTCCGCCATGTATGTCAGCAGAGGGTTGGGAAACAGCATCATACCGGTAAGGGTTTTTAACCGGCCGGAGATAATAGTGGTAACGTTAAGGTCGGAAAAGCCATAATATAATTTAAGGGGATGATGCTGATGCATTCATCCCCTGTATTTGGTTTAAATTTACTCAAGATTCAGTTTTGTATTTAATACATAATTGACCAGAGCAAAATGTGCTGCGGCGATAATAAGCCCGCCTATGGCCAGGGAACCCAGGAATAAATTCATGCCCAGGGGAGTAAGGGATGCTGACCGTATAAGCGTCATAAAAGCGGTATTTGCAAGCAGCAGCATGCATATTACATAAATCATCTGCTGTATAAGATATAAGACGCAGTACATGCCAAAGGAAGCCAGCAGCCGGTGTTTCTGAAACAGCTGCCCCAGTGCCATGGCATTATAAATCATCAGAATTCCTGATGCAAGCTGGGAAAGGGCCAATGCGGGCAGTACGAAAAATCCGGCAATTCCAAATGTGTTTTTGATGCCTTCTATTATATAAGGCAGAAGCCTGATAAGTTCACTTGAAGCGGTTAGTACAAATAAGGATACAGCTACAACAAGGGCGCTTAGAATACACCAGATTATGGATGTCAGCAGTTTATTTGCAATATGCTGCCAGGTTTTTACCGGCAGCGTGAACATAAGATATCCCTCATCTCCCAAAAGGTTTTTGTAAAACCTTTGTATGATCAAAACCAGGGTTGTGACAAATACTGCCAGTATAAGAAAAAAATATATTGCCATGCCTGCTCCCCTTACAAATACCTGAAGACTGAAGTTTTCTGCAGCTTCAAATGTTCTAAAAGGATTCAGAAAGCGGTTAAGCAGGGCAAAGACCAGCAGAACAGCATACAGGGGAATAAACAGGCGGGCTGTGGATTTAAACTCATATTTCATAAGCTTGGCTAACATCTGAATACCTCCCTGAACAGTGAATCAACGGATTTTCCGGTTTCTTCCCGGATTTCGTCTACGGTTTTATGCAATACTATCTGCCCTTCCTTGATAAAGATCACATCATCCAGCACCTTTTCAATATCGGATATCAGATGGGTAGAAATTATAACAGTAGCATTTTCATTGTAATTCCTGATAATGGTTTCCAGAATATAATCCCTGGCGGCAGGATCCACTCCGCCGATGGGCTCATCCAGCAGGTAGAGCTGTGCATCCCGGCTCATGACTAAAATCAGCTGTACCTTCTCCTTGGTTCCCTTGGACAGGGTTTTTAATCGGTCTTCTGCCTGGATGTTGAGCTTATTCAGCATGTCATAAGCCTTTTCCTTATTGAAATCTGCATAGAAGTCATCGAAAAATGATATTATGTCCGATACCTTCATCCAATCGTTCAGATAATTTCGTTCCGGCAGGTAAGATACAATTTTTTTGCTTTCCACGCCGGGCTCGAAACCTGCAATGCGGATTTCGCCGCTGCTTGGGGTTAAGAGATCATTGCAAATCTTCATGAATGTGCTCTTGCCGCTGGCGTTGGGTCCTAACAGGCCTACTATGCGCCCGGAGCCTATAGTGAGAGTTACATTGTCAAGGGCTCTAACCGGACCAAAGTATTTGGAAAGGTTTTTGCATTCCAACAGCTTGTTCATTCCATCATCTCCTCTGCTAAATCACTAATAATGGACAGGATTTCCCCGTATTCAAAACCCAGATCTTTCATCTTTTTCAAAAATACCTGGACCTGTTCCTTGGCCAGTTTGTTTCTGGTTTTTCGAATCATTTCAGTATCCTCCGTTACAAATCTTCCGCTGGTGCGGTGGGAATAAAGAAGGCCGTCTTCCTCCAGCTTAGCCAGTGCCCTCTGCATGGTATTGGGGTTTACCGATGCTTCCTGGGCCAAATCCCTTACCGAAGGTATTCTGCTTCCAGGCGGGTAAATGCCGGCGCAGATGCGGAGCTCAATTTGTTCAATCAATTGAGCATAGATGGGACGGTCAGTTTTCAGTTCCCAACCCATTGCATCACTTCCTTGTATTATTGTATTAGGTGCTTAATACAATAATACAAGAGCATTCCCGCTTTGTCAACATTTTTTCTTAAATTTTTATAAGACAAGCCAATTTTTTTTGCTGAGTGTATAACAGGTTTACAGGCGGAATAATATGGTAATAATATAGATGATTTTTTCAGCGGGAGTGAAAGAAATGAAGAATTATCTGCTGGCTTTCTTCAGCGGTAAAAAAGACGCGGAAGAACCGCCGGATAAAGACTGGGATCTGATGGAGTCCGTCCAGGCTGCCCAGCAGGAATGGCAGGATGCGCAAGCCTTTTTTGAAAATGTGTGTGAACCGGAATTGGTGGATTATGCAATTTTTAAAATGGAAACAGCCAAGAGAAAGTATATGTATCTGCTGAACCTGGCAAAGAAGGAAGGGCTGCAAAACAAACAGTTCCTAATGGAAAGTAATGAGGCAGCCCAGTCATAAATGGACAAATCCTGCATATGTATTAAATAGAGATGAGAGTGGCATATAAGAGCTTTATATAAGGGTTGTGGAAAGATGGGTTTGGACATATCCTTCGATATTATACTTGCTTATGCTTCGGGCCTGGTGCTTTTATATTTCATAGGATGGCTGCTGCTGGTGCCTTTAAAACTCATACTTCGTTTTTTGTTTAATGCAATTCTGGGCGGAATTGCGCTCTGGTTGATAAACACGGCCGGAAAGTTTATTGGGATTTCAGTTGCCATAAATCCTGTAACAGCTCTGACCGTGGGATTTTTGGGAATTCCAGGCCTGATCTTAATACTCCTGCTGCAGTATGTGATTCTTTAGCCCAAAAATGCAAAAACCGGCTGGCAGCCGGTATATTTATTCTGGGTTGTTTTTATTTTGTTATTAAGCAATTTCAAAATAGCGGCCCAGGCTTAAACCTATGGCATCTCTAATGCTTTCATATGCGGTGCATTCTTCAATATGGCGGTGTTTATCCTTTAATAATTGCATAACTGCAGATTTTTCTTTAGGAACCATAAGTTCATACATGGCATCCAACACGATGGGTTCTTTGGTAACAGGATTCAGATTAGGACAGTCAGATGAAACTTTTAAAACCACATCCTGCATATCTTTGTATTCGGCTTTCACATCAATCTTAAATCCGCAGAGCTTACACTGATAATCATATTTACACATAACCGGCACCTCCAGGCTAAAATGCTGAAATTCCAAGGCTTATCTGTATTGATATTATACCACAATAAATTTTGTTTGAGAACCCATTTTCTGCAATTTATTAATTAATTTTTTGATAAATGAAAGATCCAATGTTAAATGTTTCACATATCTTTTGATAATAATTTGACCATTTTTCCTGTTGACTAACTTGCAGGAAAGAGATCTGATCATTAAACCCGCTGGTATCAATATGTATAACAGTTGTCTTATGATAACCATTTAACAAATCACTGTTATATAACAAATACACATGTTAATATAATATCATTCCCTACTTGAATTGCTTCCTTGTAAAGTGCTACAATAATTACAAATTGCGATTAGTTAAGGATGTGACAGCATGACACAAAAGAAGAGAATATTCAGCGGAATGCAGCCTACAGGCTTTCTTACCCTGGGCAATTACTTGGGTGCCATGAGAAACTGGGTTGCGCTCCAGGATGAATATGACTGTGTATACAGTGTGGTGGATCTTCATTCACTTACTGTGCGTAATGAAGCTAAAGATTTGAGGCAGAGAAGGCTTTCCCTGCTGGCTCAGTATATCGCTTGCGGGCTTGATCCGGAGAAAAACATACTGTTCATGCAGTCCCATGTCAGTGCCCATGCTGAATTATGCTGGATTCTCAGCTGCTATACCTATATGGGCGAACTCAGCCGGATGACCCAGTTTAAGGAAAAGGCCGCAAAACAGCAGGATAACATAAATGCAGGTTTATTTACATATCCTATACTGATGGCTGCCGATATACTGCTGTATCAGACAGATCTGGTTCCGGTAGGTGAAGACCAGAAACAGCATTTGGAGCTTTCCAGGGATATAGCTGAACGCTTTAACGGCATTTATGGCAATGTATTCAAGGTGCCTGAGCCCTATATACCTAAGGTAGGCGCCAGGATAATGAGCCTGCAGGATCCGGGCTCCAAAATGTCCAAATCTGATGAAAATGCAAATTCATATATTTTACTGCTGGATCCGCCTGAAACTATTATGCGCAAATTTAAGCGGGCTGTTACAGATTCGGAAGCAGTTATACGCTATGATGTAAAAAACAAGCCCGGCGTCAGCAACCTGATGTCCATATATTCCAGCGTTACCGGCAAAACCCTGGAACAGATCGAAAATGAATTTGAAGGCAAAGGTTACGGCGATTTCAAAACAGCGGTGGGAGAGGCGGTTGTAGAAACCTTAAGGCCCATACAGGAAGAGTACAATAAGCTGATGGAGTCTAAAGATTATTTGCAGGACTTAATGAAAAAAGGCGCTGAGGCTGCCGGCAGGATTGCCGGAAAGACCCTGTCAAAGGTTTATAGAAAAATAGGCCTGGCATAATTCCTGTTCTTTCACCTTTACATATTGTAATGCAGCGGTGCAAATACTACTAAAAGCACAGGCTAAGCGAGGTGAAAGAATGGATTTCATTAATGACTTGGGGAAAACCCTTGGACAGGCTGCCAGACAGCTGGGCGAGAAGTCGGAGGAGCTTCTGGAAGCCGGCAAAATAAACATAGAAATATTCAAGCAGCAGGATGCTGTGAGAAAACTTCAGAGAAGAATAGGAGAGCAGGTAAGTGCCAGGTATTATGAAGGCCAAAGGTATGATGAGCAGATAAATGCGCTTTGTGCTGAGATTCAGGCGAGAAATAAGAGCATAGATGAGCTTAAGCAAAAACTAAGCGATTTAAGAAAGGCAGAAAAACCAGCTGACAGGCAGCCGGATGAAGCTTTAAGCCAGGAGCAGTTAAATCAGCAGATTTTAAGAAAATCCGAATGTTCTCCNNTTTAAAAAATCTATGGTTATATCTTCCAAAGCAGCTTTGTTTATATATTCTGCATAGTTGCCCTTTATGTCAATCTTAATATCCATGGTAATTTGATCATTGTTAATAATAGGTGTAATTTTAGTCTTGGCTTTTGTAATGTCAAGAACCTCCAAGGCATCTTTTTGCTCCGGCGATTTTACGGAAACAACCCCGCCCAAGTAAAGATTTCGTATAAGCTTTATTGCTTCCGTTTCCAGTTCATTTACCCATCCCACCAGCTTGTCTCCTTTGAAGGCAGCAGCGCCGGTTATTTTTATTTCATCCTTGGTGGCCTGTGCAACAGGAAGCACAAAAGAAAGATCATTATGAATCAATTGTATTACCTGCCCCAGATCCGTATGATGAACTATTCTTGAATTCTTGCCTGCATTGGTAGGCATCTCTGCCAGATAAACTGAAGAGTATTCCTCTATCCTGGGTTTGACATCCAGCACAGCTTTGGCTTCGCCCTTGCTGATAAATATCCTTACCCTGCGTCTCATCTCCGGATCCCTGGTGAAGAAGTCCAACACATCGGAAATGCCCTTCCTTGCCACCTGGTCGGATATAATTATTACCTGCAGATGCTCATAGTAGAGGCTGAGGCTGGTGCGGGCCAGCAGTTCCCGGTTCATTGCCATAAATGAATTTCCAACCTGGGTAATTTCCCAGGTGAGTCCGCCGCCCTCACTGCTGCTGCCTCCCCCTTCAGCAGGCTGGGGATTCTTTCTGAGTATGGGCATTTGAATGGTCATAGCGTAACTGGGCTTGCCTGTATGGGTCTCCATCATTTCGATTTTTTCCTCTTCTTCCGGCGGGGTTTCTTCTGACGCAGCTTTTTCGTCTTTTCCAGGCATGGGGGGATAGGCATCAATTGCCACTCCCAGCACATAACCCCTCTGTTCTATATCAATATGATCCCAGCATCCGGCCAGCAAAAGCATAATTATTAAGTATAATAAAACGGCAAATCCCTTATTTTTTTACTTTCACCAGGTCTCCTCCTTCGGTTTTTCAAAAAGGTATATCCGGCAAGTAAGGGAATCATACCCAGCACAATTAGGAATTGGACAGTACGAATTATCGGAGTGCCGTCTAAAACCTCCCATACATTGCTCTCCGCCTGGCCTATCATCATCAGGAGGGGCAAATGTGCCCAGATAGCGTAGATTTCATACTTTTCCGGAATTGAGAAGAATACCGTAATATTTCGAAGAGAGGAATAGTAGAACAAAACTGCAGCATTGAAAACAATGCCAATCCAGAACACTGCTGCAAAGGATTCCAGCCGCTCCAAAAAGCTTATGGGGAAACGGATGGCTTTTATCAGGGTCAGCGGGGGATAGGTGAGAATGGCAGTTTCCTTGATACCGAACACCATGATAGTGATTAAGGTGAGGGCTGTGTAGCTGAAAACGGGTATGCAGATACCTGCCAGAAACCATAGAAAGGAGCTTTTGGATTTGTTTGTATGTTTAAAATAGTATAAAATCAGACCCACTCCTGTGAAGCGCTGGGCGGCGGGAATAATGGATTTTAATACATTTTTGTCATTATTGTACAGTATAGGCTTCAGACGGATTGGATCTGCCTGGGGCAGAGCCAGCAGCATTACAAAAAATATTGTAAAAATAGTGAGGGGAAAGAGTATATCCACAACCCTGCCTATGGTCTCCAGCCCCTTAACTACTGCATAGCCTGCCACCAGGTTCATAAGCAGCATCAGAATAAATACAGGAGTTTTGTCCAGGAGAAAAACCAGCAAGGCCTGTACAAATATTTTTATGGAAAGGCCTAAATAAAGAAGAACATAAATGGCAACGATCAGAAGCATTAACCGACCGAAGAATTTCCCTCCTATTGATATAAGTATCTCAGGAAAATCCTTGTCCGGGTATTGGACTGCCAGTATATAGGCAAGGGTGCCGAATATCAAGGTAAGCAGCCCGCCCAGCAAGATGGATATCCAGGCATCCTGGCCTGAGCTTTCAACCATTCTCCGGGGTACGGTCAGGATATCTACACCCAGGGTGCCGGCTGAGATAAGTGTCATCATTTGCATTGAATTGAGCTTAGGCTTATTCATTTTCTTGCCCACCTTTTCCTGTGCTCATTCTTATAGGGTCTTCAGGCTGCATCTCTTCCGGGCGTTTTCTCATACTTCGCATGGGAGCACGGAGCAAGCTGTCCTTCCAGTCTGCAGGGTAGAGGGTGCTTATGGGTTCTAAGTAGCATAAGCCGAAGCTTTTCAGGGAAGCTATGTAAATAAGACCGGCAATCATGCCCATGGCCACTCCGAATATTCCCAGAGTAACCGCCAGCATTATAAAGGGTATGCGGGCTATGCGCAGAGCCAAGCCCAGGCTGTAATCCGGCACTGTAAAGGATGAAACGGCTGTTATGGAGATTACAATAACCATGATGGGGCTGACTATGCCCGCCTGTACTGCGGCCTGTCCGATCACAAGTCCTCCTACTATGGAAACAGTCTGGCCTACAATTCTGGGCAGCCTTATTCCTGCTTCCTGCAGCAGCTCCAAGGTGAATACCATCAGTAATGCCTCAACAAAGGCCGGAAAGGGCACTCCTGTTCTGGAGTCCGTAATTGATAGAACCAGATTGAGGGGGATCATGTCTGGGTGAAAGGCAGTAACTGAAATATAGAGGGCAGGCAAAAGTGCGGTGATAAAAACTCCTACAAGCCTGGCCATTCGGATAACCGAAGCCACAATCCAGTTTTCATAATAATCATCTGAGCTCTGCATCAGGATGGGGAAGGTGGTGGGAGCAATCACCGCTTCCGGGTTGCCGTTCATCAAAATAGCCACCCGGCCCTCTGATAAAGCGGATACCACCTTGTCCGGCCGCTCGGTTACCTGAATCAGAGGGAATATGGAATTGGGCCTGTCCACTATCATGCGCACCATTTGAGCAGTGGTGGCCTGGCCGTCCACATCCAGTTTGGACAGGCGGTTTTTTATTTCGTCAACCAGGCTGCCGTTGGCAATGCCCTTTATATAAACAATGATATAGTCCGCCTTGGCCCTTCTGCCCATCTTATACATTTCAATACACAGGTTAGGATCCAGCAGCCGTCTTCTGATAAGCCCAATATTTATTCTTAAAATCTCAACGAATGCTTCCTGGGGGCCCTTGACCGAAGGTTCGGTAGCCGGCTCGCCTACGGTTCTTCCCTGGTAGCCTTTGGTGTCAATAAGCAGTCCTTTATCATAGCCCTGGATGGTCAGCAGGGTTTCGCCGGACATAATTCCCATTACAATTTCATCAAAAGTATAGACTACCTTTACTTTGTCTGCGCTGATCATGGAATCCTTAATCTCTTCAAAACTGATCCGGCCTTTTCCTATGGCAGCAGTTGATTCCATGATTAAAGGTTTTAGGATGTGTTCCTGTATCATATCCTCATTGGCTACTGTGCTGATAAATAGAGTGGCTGCCTTTCTGCTGCCTCCTGCCAGGCTGAATTCTCTGCTTTTAAGATCGGAAGGCTGGTTCATGATATGGCAAAGCCGGCTGATATTATCCCTTATATCTCCGGACAGTTTAAACTGTACCCATTCTTCATTATTAAAATTAATTTGGCTGATGTTTTTCTTCCTTTTACCTAATATTCTTTTAAAAATGTTCATTTATTTGCATCTTCCTTCATAAGCAGCTATTATCATATTTGGTAATTATTATTGCCTGTAATGTGGCTATTAATGTTAAAAATATGGTATACTTATCTGGACAGGAAAACAGGATATTGTTTTATAGCAGCGATTAAGGGTAAAATAAGTATTAGTGCTGATACATGCACTTCACTTCATTAAATCAAATGCACCAGCAAGCAAGAAAGGGGAAGGAAAATGAAGAAGTACGAATGTACAGTATGCGGCTACATCTATGATCCCGAAGCAGGAGATCCGGAAGCCGGCATAGCTCCAGGAACCGCTTTCGAAGACCTGCCCGATGATTGGGTATGTCCTGAGTGCGGTGTAGAAAAGGACCTGTTTGAACCTTTGGACTGAGGCATTGTACATAGCAACAACCGTAAGAAGAACGGCCGCAGCCAACCCCGGCTGCGGCAGGTTTCCGGCTTAACCGATGGATTAGTTACATATCAAGGGGGTAATGTAATGATACAAACAAATTTTAATGATTTGGAAGCTGTAAAGATAGCCATTCAGATTGAGGAGAGAGGGGAAGCCTTTTACGAACGATCCATACCCCTGGTTTCAAATGATGAAGTGAAAAACATGCTGGCGGAGTTGGCCGAACAGGAACGGGATCATGCGGCTGCATTCCGTGAAATTTATAATGAGCTGGTCAAAAAAGAGCGGAGCTTTGATGATGATTACCTATATGATCCGGAAGTATCTGCCTATCTGCGTTCCATGGCAGAAAGCTCCATATTTCCTTCAGATGATAAGCTGGATGAAATTATGCAGGGCATTAAAGATGTAAAAGATGTATTGTCCATAGGTATACAAGCGGAAAAGGACTCAATACTTTATTATACCGAAATGATTATAAATGCCAAATATGTGGAAGCCAAAGAAGCATTTCGAAGGCTTCTTAAAGAAGAGAAAAAGCACTTAACTGATCTTCAGACCCAGCTTAATAAACTGAAAAAAGAATCATAAACTGACCCCTTGTCAAAATTAATGTTTTTTGGTACTATATAAATCGGCTTCTTAATAGACAGGTATTCATAATAAATTACAATTAAATACCATTAAAAATACCTGTTGACAAAAGCTGAACCATTTGTTAATATATAAAAGTCGCTGTCAAACAGCGGC
>LFTC01000067.1 GCA_001512915.1 Clostridiales bacterium DTU083
GCTGCCTGTACAGCCAGCTCTCTCATTCTCTGAAGGATAGCGTGGGTTTCATTGAGGGCACCTTCGGCTGTCTGGATCAGGGAAATGCCATCCTGAGCATTCTTTGATGCCATGGTGAGGCCTCTAATCTGAGCTCTCATTTTTTCAGAGATTGAAAGGCCTGCTGCATCGTCTCCTGCCCGGTTGATTCTCAATCCTGATGACAGCTTTTCCATTGCCTTGGAAGCACTGGTGTTAGTTAATGCCAACTGACGATATGTGTTCATCGCCATTATGTTGTTATTGATTCTCATACTTTTTCCTCCTTGATTTTTTGATTTGGCATCCTTGCCTTAAGTTGTATAAGAAAACCGGCGGCCGCCTGGTATTTCTTTCAATAATCTATATCGGAATGTATCAGAATAAGTTTAATAATTTTCCCGAACTTTTGTATATTTACTCTGACTTCTGTCTGTTAATAAGATATGATAAAGCATCCTTGTCTGCTTTGGCAGCTTCCTTGTTTTCCTGTTTAATGGCTTCAAATATTTCTTTACGGTATATTTTTTTTGAATGCGGAGCATTGATGCCAAGCTTTACCTTGCCGTCTTCCACACCTAGTATCACAACCTCAATATCTTCATCAATAATAACGCCTTCGTTCAGCTTTCTTGTTATCACCAGCATAATCTACACCGCTTCTTTCTTAAGCAAAGGATGCTTTGTGCCATACTCGCTTTCATTCAGTACAATCTGCTTGCCCCTCAGGTTGCTGGTGTTAATAATTATAGGTGCCATTAAATTGACCGTCATTTCTTTGGGATCATGAGGTATTGTTACAATATTGTATACCTGTACTTCTTCCTGTTTCTTAATTGACAGTTCTTCTAAGTCTTCTTCAGTAATATCCACAGAATAATCCGTAAAGAAAGCCCAAGGCTGTACTACTATGAAAGCTATATCAGGATGCTTTACGCTTTGGAGACAGTAATATATGTTGTTTTCGGAAAATGGAAGAAGAATATACTCCTTTACCTTTTCAAAGGCGGGAATGCCTTTGGGGAAGTAGATTATCTTTTCTTCATTGATTTCCACTTTTCCAAAATACTTGGTATCTATAATCAATTTAGCACCTGCTTTTTTTTCATTATTTTAAAAAATTCAGCAGTGAAGGCATCAGAATCCTTGCACCCATGGACAGGGATGCATAGTATACATTTGCCATCATGGAATACTCCATGATTTTTTCAGCAAAATCTATGTCTTCGGTTTTAGATAAAAGTTCCTTCATATTAAAGGTTTCTTCCTCATTTTTCTGCTTGGCTGCTTCCAGCCGGTTATACTTGGCTCCCATTTCAGACCTAAGGGCTAAGATATTGTCTATGTGCTTATCCAGCTGTTCCAGCAATTTACCGCCCAATGCGTCAGTATCAGCATTTTCCAAGCTCAGAACTATTTCATTCAACACAGAGGGCAGGTCATCGGATAAAGCCTGGCCTGCTTTGCCGCTGATAAGCCATGACCCGGGTACATTAATTTCCATGACTACATTTTGGGATATTTCGCGGGTCAGCATTTCCTTATCCTGCCCGCTTGCTCCGGTGTATATTAATTGATAGCCGTCTACTTCAAAGGGAGGCTTGGTAGTATCCTGGCCTCCAAATATATACCTGCCGTCATAGTTGGTATTGGCTATTTGAGCTAGCTGGCCGACTAATTGGATAACCTCATCCTTGATGGCATTCCTGTCAGCATCGGCCAGACTTCCGGTGGCGCCCTTAACAACCAGTTCACGCAATCTATGCATAATATCGCCCAGATGGCCCAGGGCAGAATCGGTCATGTCCACCCAGCCCAGGGAGTCTTCAATATTTCTCAAATACTGGGCATTCTGGTTTAAGGAGGTATAGAGGGACATGGAACGGGTAACCGCAAAGGGGTCGTCAGAGGGCCTGCGAACTTCCTTGCCGGAAGACATCTGGTCCTGGTATCTGGACAGGTTGGCCAGGTTTTTATTAAGATTGTTGAGATAGTTGTGAAGTATGCTTTGATTGGTTATCCGCATTTATTAAACCCCCATCCGGTTGATAATTGTATCCAGCATCATGGTAAGGGTGGCAATAACGTTGGCATTTGCCTGGTACGCATGCTGGAATTGAATCAGGTTAGCCACTTCTTCATCTATGGATACACCTGAAATGGAATATCTTCTTTGTATCAGCTGGCCTGTCAGGGCTTCCTGGTTTTCCACCATCCGGTCTGCCTGCTGGGCAGAAATTCCCAGTCTTGCAATGATGTCCTTGAAATAACCTTCGAAGGTATTGCCTCCGCTGACATTTTCAAAGGCCATTTCATCGGATTTATAGGTTATCTCACCTGCAGGATCATAGGAAGCATCCATAAATTCCTGGATGGGCAGCCTTGCATTTCTGAGCTGGGCTATGGCCAGAGCCCTGTCTCCGTTGCCCTCAGGGCTGTCTGCTGCCCTTCTGGTGTTTATGTTGTTGATGTCCTGCACTATGGCTTGATTTACCCTGATGTTGCCTGCGTTTATTTTGCTTATGTCGCTGGAGCCGTCGGCTGCTGTAAAGAAGCTTACAGAGCCTTCAAAATTGCCGTCATCGGTGTGTATGGTGTTCACGGCGTAGGCTATTGCCCTTGCCAGCCCGTCCAGCTGGCTTTGATAACTGGCCACTTCTGCGCTGATTTCCTGGTAGCCTTTAAGCTCACCGTGGTTCATTTCAAACAGGGAAAAGCCTGCATCTGTATAGTTTGCTCCATCCCAGGATGGATCGTTAAAGACAACTACCCCATCCTGAAGGAAGGATATGGTTTCATATTCATCTTTGGTTACAGTAAATGTGGTTACACCTTCTATGGAGTCGCCGCCTCTGATCAGGGTTATGCGGACGTTATCGTCTTCCACAAATTCCACGCTTCTTACCACAGAAATCTCCAGGGGTATTTCATTGTCCTTATCCGGCTGCAGTAAGGTTCTGCCGCCGCTTTCGATGGTGACTCTGCCGTACTTGTCTTCTTTATAGGTAAAGTCAACTATGCTTGACAGCTGGTCCATAAGCAGGTCTCTTTTGTCCATCAAATCATTGGGCAATTCGTTTTTTATAACAATCTTGAATATCTGATCATTCAAATCGCTGATCTGTTCCAGTATAGAGTGGACATCATACACCTTTTTCTCAGTCAGGCTGATGCTGTCGCTTTTTAATGCATTAAGCTTTTCATACAGGTGATTCAGGCTTTCTGTAAAGGTTTGTGCATTATCCCTGACTATGGTGCGGGCATTGGAGTTTTCGGGGGATTTGGCCAGCTCCTGCCATGCGTCCCACATGCGGCCCATAACGGTGTTCAGCCCGGTATCGCTGGGTTCCATGAAGGCCATTTCCACCTGTTCCAGAATCTCCTGCCTGGCCAGGTATTGGCCTTTCCGGCTGGTTTCATAGCGGATCTGCACATCCAGGTATGCATCCCGGATGCGGGCGATATCGGCTATTTCAACCCCGGTGCCCACTACCCCTGTATTGGGGATTAGAAAACCCGGTGTTGTTCTCATGTGCACCCTTTGCCTGGAATAACCTTCCGTATTTGCATTGGCTATGTTATGGCTTGCAGTGCTTACAGCATGCTGCTGCGCATATAATCCTCTTTTTGCAGTGTTGAATGTTGAAAATATTCCGGACACGAGTTCACTTCCCTTACTAACTATATTTTTCTATATGGATTGATCCAGGAATGTGTTTTTCCCTTCCTGATCCAGCTTTCCTTGTTCATCGTAGGTTGATTTCTGGGAACCCTTTAAGATGGATATCATTTTGTTTACATATAGCAAAGATTGCCTGGTCAGAAGCTGGTTGGTTTCCTGAAGCTCCTCAATGGACTTAACCAGTTCTCTGATTCTTTCGCCGGCTTCCTTAAGCTCATCCGTTAAAAGACCTGCTTCCTTCAGCCTGGTAAGGTTTAAGCCGGGATAGATTTCTTCCCGCTTTTTCTCCACCTGATCCAGCAAGCCCATATAGTTTTTCTTTTCCTCTATGATATCAAGCAGGGTTTTGGCATCCTCTTTTATGAGGGCTGCTTTTTCCCTTTCCAGACATGCAAGGAGGTTTTCCAATACATGAATCTGCTGTGAAAGTAAGGCTGCCAGTTCCATGCTACTCGTCCTCCGGATTGGTTTGTTCCAGAATTCTGTCTAAGATTTTTTCTGCCAGCTTTTCGGGTGATACCTTATAGCTGCCGTCCTGTATGGCTTGTTTAATTGCATGAATTCTTTGCCTGTCTACAGTGTCTGATTTATTCAGCTTTTCTATATGCTTTTTCAGTTCCTGGCTGGTTTTGGACAGCTCAATTGTAACCTGGGATGAATTTTCTGCTGTTTTATCCGGCTTATCAACCTTGCCCAGGTTTTTCTTATATGTCTGATTTACATATTCTATACGGTTTGTTCCATTGATTTTCATTTCATACCCGCCTTCTTGCTTCTTATACTATTTTTATCGGTACCTATGATGAAAGGTTTAGCGGAAACAACATAAAAGCTGCCTCCTTTTGAAGGAAACAGCTGTTTAATAGCCTATTTAAGATTCTTTACCCTTTCGGCTGGGTTGATAATGCTGGTTATACGTATGCCGAAGTTTTCATTTATTACGACCACTTCGCCCTGAGCCAGAAGCTTGCCGTTTACATATATCTCCAAGGGCTCTTCCGCCAGTTTGTCCAGCTCAACCACTGAACCCGGGCTTAAGGCCAGTATTTCACGGATGGTCCGCTTGGTTTTGCCCAGAACAACGCTGAACTCCAAGGGCACATCCATTATCAGGTCTATGTTGCTGGGTTTATTGGATGAAGGCTTGTTCTCCAGTTCGCCAAATACAGGTTTTTGCACCGTTACCGGCTGTTCCGGGGCCTGGCTGCCTGCATTGGGAGACGGTGCAGCTGCAGCTTCCTGCCTGGGCTCCGGCTGCCGGGGAGCATAATTTGCCGGCTCTGCCTCTTTTGCCTGCTCTGGTTCCTGTTTGTCTTTTTCCTGAGTTTCATTATTCCCGCCCAGCAGGCTGGTTGTAATGTCTTTGACAGTTTCCAGGTTGAAAATCTGCATGATCTGGCTGTCGATCAAATCCTCCACCGTCATGCGGAATGCCACTTTGACTATGGGCTGATCGGGCTCAAAGCCTTCAACCAGCATGGGCTTGTCACCATACCAGATTTGAGTGTCCGGCGGAGTGATTTCTATATCCCTTTTCATGATGGTGGCAAGGGATGTAGATGCAGAGCCTATCATCTGATTCATTGCCTCGGATACTGCACTTATCTCCATCTCAGACAAATCTTCTAAAGGATTCCTGCCGTCGCCGCCCATCATCAGGTCTGCAATAATAGAAGCGTCCGGCACTCCTATCAGAAGAACATTGGAGCCGGCCAGCCCTCTTACAAATTTCACCTGAATTGCCACATTGGGTATGGTCAGGGATTTCTGGAACTCAGGCAGGGTAGTAATCTCCACATTGGGAGTGGTGATTTCCACCTTTTTTTGCGCCAATATGGTGGACAGGGCTGTAGCAGCGGTGGACATGGAAATATTGCCCACTTCACCCAGCAAGTCTTTTTCAGCTTCTGTCAGCACGGGCTGGCCGTTCTTTTCCTTTTCCGACTGTCTCAGCAGGTTGTCAATTTCCTGTTGAGATAAAATGGATTCACTCATCGTTGTGCACATCCTTTTCTGCAAAATCTACTATCTGCACCGATAATTTGCCTTTGTATAAGCCTGGCTGGACCAGGAAATGCAATTGATCCTCCACGTACATTTCAAGGGGTTCCGTGGTTTTTCTGTCCAGCTGGAGCACATCCCCCACGGACATGGACATAAAGTCTTCCACTGTAATCTGTGTGCTGCCAAGGAGGATGGATAATTCCACCTCGGTAGACTGAAGTTTTTCTTTTATGGCAGTTGTATATTCCAGATTATCCTGATAACTGTGGGTCTTGAACCAGTACTGCATGTCCAGCTTGTCCACTACTTTTTCAATGGACATATATGGTATGCACAGGTTGGCAAAGCTTTGCATGTCGGCCACTTCCAGCACAAAGGTAATAAGCGCCACCGATTCAGTGGGAGACATGGTCTGGTTCAATTGAGGGTTGGTCTGCAGGGATTCCAGGGATGGGCTGACCTCCACCACATCCTGCCAGGCTTCCTTCATGCTGTTTACAAAAAAGTTGAGCATGTTTTGAATAATGCTGATCTCAATATCGGTCAGCTCCCGGACAGGAAGCAGCCTTTTAGGCTTGCCGCCGCACAAGAGCTCAACCAGCTGTAAAGCAAACTGGGAGTTTATCTCCAGAAGCAATATGCCTCCCAGGGGCGGCATGGTGAAGTTTAAAAGCAGCGTAGGGTTAGGTATGGAGCGGATAAACTCTTCATAGGTAACCTGTTCAATGGAAACCTGCTGCATTTTGATGTTGGCCCGTGTCTGGGAGGATAGGTAGTTGGATACAATCCTGGAGTAGTTTTCATAAATATACTCCAGAGCACTCAGCTGCTCTTTGGAAAACTTGTTAGGCCTGGTGAAATCGTAAGGCTTTACCTTACGTTCATCCGCCTCGGATTCCAAATCTTCAACATCGATCTCGCCTGATGACAATGCTGACAAGAGCGCATCGATTTCTTCCTGAGACAATACTTTAGACACTATGTCTCCCCCTTATTTTAATGCCTTGTTCAGGGCATCCAGTACCCGGTCGCTCTGGAAGGGTTTGACAATGAAATCCTGTGCCCCCGCTTGAATGGCCTCCATTACCATAGCCTGCTGCCCCATGGCACTGCACATGATAATTTTCGCATCCGGATCTATCTTTTTAATGGCTTTAACCGCCTCGATTCCGCTCATTTCCGGCATGGTTATATCCATGGTCACAATATCCGGTTTAACTTCCTGATATGCCTTTACGGCTTCCAGGCCGTTGGAAGCTTCGCCTGCCACCTCAAAGCCGTTCTTTTCCAATATATCTCTGATCATCATTCGCATAAATGCGGCATCATCTACTACTAGCACTCGTTTTGACACTGCTGATACCTCCTGATTCTGCTGAGTTATGTTAGTAATTCGAATATTTTCTCCAGGGATCCGGGCAGGGGAATGTAAAACAAATGGGCTTTTATGGCATTTTGCCCGGTTTTAAGGATGTTTTCTATGAATAACAAGGTATCCCCGTATTGGCCTGATTCGATATATGCTGTTGTCATAATTGCTCCGAACATATCCTGAACAAATGCAGGTACGGATGAGAGAAATGTTAAGTCCAACATTCTTGACAGGGCATTCCAGTAAGAGGAGCACAGAATATTTCCTATTTCCTGCATGGCTGACACATATATTTCCCTGCTGACATTAGAGACAACCGTTCCGGCTGCAATTTCAACCAATTCCGCTGCTTCATCCCTGCTTATGACAAACAGGAAGTTGCCCGGCGCATCTCCATGCACCCGGATGGAAACTGCACATACCTCTTCTTCCATCTTCATGTGGTCTGAAAACAATTCCTGAAATGAAACCAAGCTTACTTTAGGCACTTCCATCCGGATCCTGCGGTTAATTATCTTAGATAGTGCAGTGGCTGCATTTCCTCCTCCTATGTTGGTCAGCTCCGTAAGGAAGTCTAACTGCATAGAAGTTAACTCATTAAAATTCACTATCCTGTTTTCTCCTCTTTCATATCCCTGCAACTTTATACACATAATAATAGCATTAATCTACATAAGTTTCCATATTTTTATAACAATTTTGGCTCTTTTCCCACCATACGGATAAAGACGTTCCCGGTTTCTAGGTCCAGTATCATAGTCCTTCCCGTATTGCCGCCGGTATCTTCGGCCAGCAGAGGAATTCCCAGCTTTCTGAGCACTGTGCGGACAGCTTCCGCATTTCGCCTGCCTATATCTGTATTTAAGCTGCTATCGGCAAACTGGAACATGCTGGCACCGCCGGCTATTTTGGCTGCCATATTCCGCCTCTTTATCCCCAGCTTCTCTAATTCGGAAACCATTTTAGGGATTGCCAGATCGGCGAATTTGGCTTCATTGTCCACCTTATGAAATTTTGTGCTGTCGGGCAGTATTATGTGAGCCATGCCGCCTGACATTGAACCTGTGTCATAGATACTTATACCGACACATGAACCCAATCCTACTGTAATTATTCTGAAGGGACCGCTGGCCACTTTGTAATCAGCGATGCCCACCATGATATCCTTATTCATCTATACCCCGCAATAGTTTTACTGTGTGCTTGCTGGCTTTTACCACTTGTCTCTCACATAGAAGAAGGACTTAAGCGGTACCAGGCCGTATTCCCTTGCATTGATAATCTGCTCCGTATTGCCCAGGAAAAGGATTCCGCCCGGTATTAAAGCATTATAAAACTTTTTGTAAAGCTTTTCCTTGGCTTCCTGGGTAAAGTAGATCATTACATTACGGGACAGAATCAAATGGCAGTTTATTGGAAAAGGATCCACCAGCAGGTTGATCTTTTTAAATTTTACCCGCGCTTTTATCTCGTCTTTAATAAAATATTGCTGGTTTTCCAGGCGGAAATAATTATCCAGGTATTTCCTGGGCACCTTCTTTACTGCTTTTTCATCATAAGCCCCTTTTTTTGCTTTGGCCAGGGCAACATCATCTATATCAGTTGCCAGTATGTTAATATCTCTAAGATCAAAATGATCAGCCAGCAGCATGGCAACTGAATAGGGTTCTTCCCCTGTGGAACAGGCACTGCTCCAGATTTTGAGAGGCCGCGGGAATTCTTTCAAGAACGGAATTATTTCATCCCTGAGCTTTTCCCACTGGGCTATGTTGCGGAAAAATTCCGTTACATTTATTGTAATAAAGTTTATAAATTTATCTCTAAGCTCACTGTCTGTGATCAGGGCCTGGTAAAATCCGTTATATGTCTTATGTTTGCTTCGTATAAGGAAGGAATTGATCCTTCTTTTCATCTGCCTCTCATTATACTGGGACAAATCAATATTTATAAGTTTCTGTGCTGCAGCAGTAAACTCTTCATAACTCCAGCTATTCATTGTTCTCCCCTTATAAGATTTATGATAAACTATTTTTGAAGGAGTGGTTATTATGATAAAAGTACTTGTAGTGGACGACTCCTCATTTATGCGGGTTAATATAAAAACCCTTTTAATGACTGCCGGGGACATTGAAGTTATCGGCATTGCCCGTACCGGCAGCGAAGCCATAGAAAAGGCCCAAGCCCTTAAGCCGGATGTTATTACCATGGATATCAACATGCCGGATATGTCCGGCATTGAAGCAGTTGAACATATAATGAAAACTTATCCCGTGCCCATTATCATGATAAGCTCCTTAACCTTTGAAGGGGCAGAGGAAACCATCCAGGCATTGGAAAAGGGCGCTGTAGATTATATCAATAAGTCTCAGCTGAGTAAAGAGGCCTTGATAAATAAAATCCGCATAGCTGCTGAGGCTTCGGTAGACCTGGATGCCGGGGAATCTATAGAGCATGGTCAGATGCCATCGGTCAGCCGCTCTTTTGAGATTATCGGCATAGGCATTTCCACCGGCGGGCCCAGGGCGCTGGCAAAGTTTCTGCCGGAACTGGATGCCGGCATACCGGCCAGCATAGTTATTGCCCAGCACATGCCGCCTGCATTTACTAAGTCTCTGGCTGAAAGATTGAATGCAGAATGCAGCATAAAGGTTAAGGAAGCTGAGCACGGAGAAACTCTGCAGCCAGGCTGCGCTTACATACTGCCCGGCGGCAAACACGGCAAAGTTAAGAGGAATGGCGTACTATCCTTATACACCAAGGCAGATTTCCCTAAACAGCTCTATACCCCTTCCGCCGATGTGCTCATGTCTTCCATGGCAAGGGTTTATAAAAACAAAGCCCTTTGCATTATAATGACCGGCATGGGGTCGGACGGGCTGGAAGGAGCCAGGGAAATAAAAAAATACGGCGGCTATGTGATAGCCCAATCGGAAAGTTCCAGCACCATATTCGGCATGCCAAAGGCCATAATTCAGAATAATCTTCAGGATGAAATCATACACCTGGAAGACTTGGGACCAAGGATCAATCAACTAAGCATCGGAGACCAGCGCTGACAGCTGATCTCCGATTTTGTATGTTCAAAGGAGCTCGGGTTCAGGCCTGTCCTCCACTATCAGATCGATATCAATTATTATGAAAATCCTGTCCTTATGTTTGGCAACTCCTACAATGTACTTGGTGTTGATATCGTATATCTCTTCCGGCGGATCTGAGATATCCTCCTCCGCTATATGGGCCACTTCTGATACTGAGTCCACCAGAAAACCTATGGTCTTATCCTTGACGGTTACTATTATGATCCGGTGATCATCATCCAGCGGCTTCTGAGGCATGTGGAACCTGAGCCTCATATCCAGCACGGGAATTACTTCACCCCTCAGGTTTATAATTCCCGTGATATATTTCTGGGTGTTGGGAACCTTGGTTATCTCTATTCCCTTAAGCCTGATAATCTCATTCACCTTTAATATGGGGATGGCATATTCTTCCCTGCCAACCTTGAATACTATAAATTGATTTACGTTATCCACTGAATACAACCCCTTTTAGCAGTATATCTATATATTGAACCTCTGGACCTGCTGCACCAGTTCCTGGGCGCTTCTGGCAAGATCGTCAGCACTTCTGGC
>LFTC01000011.1:0-18884 GCA_001512915.1 Clostridiales bacterium DTU083
CCGAATCTTTGTATGTTCCTTCTGCTGCCCAAGGCATGCTGAAAGGCTTTGCCCAAGACAATGCCCACATCCTCTACGGTGTGATGCCCGTCTACTTCCAGGTCGCCTTTAGCCTGGATATCCAGGTCAAACCCTCCATGAGCGGCAAGCAAAGCCAACATATGGTCAAAAAAACCTATTCCGCTAGTGCAGTCTGCCTTTCCTCTGCCATCCAGGTTTATTTTTACCGCAACCTGGGTTTCTTTGCTTTCCCGCACTGCTTCTCCGATTCGATTCATTACCATTCCTCCATATTAGTAAGTACCTCCGCCAGGCTGTGCAGAATAAACTTGTTGTCCTCACTTCTGCCTATGGTGATCCGCAAGTGATTCTTAAGCATTGGATTTTCCGCAAAATGCCTTACCAGAATGCCTTTTTCCAGGAGACCCTTGTAAACAGCAAGACCGTCTTTAACCTTTATCAAGATAAAATTGGCATGAGAGTGATATGGCTCCACGCCTCTCAAACCATCCAGGGCTTGATACAGCCATTCCCTTGATTCTATGATCTCCTGCACCCGCTCCATCTGAATATCCCTGTGCTCCAGCAGCAGCTCTGCAGCCCTCTGGGAAAAGCTGTTGACATTATAGGGAGGTTTGACCTTGTAAATCTCATCCACCAGGTACTTATTTGAGACCAGATATCCTACCCTGAGCCCAGCCATACCCATAGCCTTGGAAAAGGTACGGAGCACTATTACATTTGGGTGCTGATTTATCTTATCCGCCATGGTCTCCCCATAAAACTCATAATAGGCCTCATCTACCACTACAACTCCGTCAAACCGCCTGGCCAGATAAGCTATGTCTGAAACCGGCATTACGCTTCCAACAGGATTATTAGGAGAGCAAATATGTATAATTTTCGGCCTATGTTCCATAATGGCCAGCTCAATTTTAGGCAGGGAATACTGAAACTGTTTATTCAGCGGATAATCGACCGGAATAGCTCCTGTCAACCTGGCATAATAACCCGGCATGCCGAAACCCGGTGACGGACAAAGCACCTTATCCCCCGGGCCGGCAAATGCCGTAGTTACTATATGCAGCAGCTCGTCCGATCCATTGCCGACCAGAATATTGTCGCGGCTTACCTTAAGCTGTTTAGCCAGAGCATCTCTCAGGCTGTTGGCATCGGAATCAGGATATAACTGGTAGTCATTGCCGTTTAACAGCTCCGAAGCTAACTGCGCCCTGATCTCCAGGGGAATGGGATATGGGTTTTCGTTGGCATCCAGCTTCAAAGTACAGGACTGCTGCCCTGCCTGATAAGCCTTTAAGTTTCTAAGGTCCTCACGTAGATATTCTCTCTTTATCATCGCTATCAAACCTCACTTCCATGGCATTGGCATGGGCCTTCAACCCTTCCATCCGGGCAAATCGGGCCACATCTTTATAAGTCTTTCGGAGAGCTTCCTTTCGATAAAATATTATACTGGACTTTTTGACAAAATCATCTACGCTGAGGGGTGAGAAAAAGCGTGCAGTTCCGCTGGTGGGCAGTACGTGATTTGGCCCTGCCATATAGTCCCCCACCGGTTCAGGTGAATAATGACCCAGAAATATGGCACCTGCATGTTTAACCTGATCCAACCTTTCCATTGGATTTCGTATAGCCAGCTCCAGATGCTCAGGTGCAAGGGCATTGGACAAATCTATGGCTTTTTCTATGGAATCCACCAGGATACACGCACCATAGTTTTGCAAAGATGAACGAATTATGTCCTTTAATGGTAATTTCGCTGTCTGTCTTTCCAGTTCCTGCAAGACATCATCAAATATTTCCTCCGAATCGGTAATCAGAATGGAAGATGCCATGGAATCATGCTCGGCCTGTGACAGCAAGTCTGCTGCCACATATGGAGCTTTAGCGGTTTGATCCGCTAAAACTATTATTTCGCTGGGGCCGGCAATCATATCTATATCTACATGTCCGTATACCTCTTTTTTGGCCAACGCCACGTAAATATTGCCCGGGCCTACAATTTTATCTACCTTAGGAACAGTCTCTGTTCCGTATGCCAGTGCTGCAACTGCCTGGGCTCCTCCTATGCGGTATATACAGTCAACGCCTGCAATTCTGGCTGCAGCCAGAATAGGCGGATGGATGCTGCCCTCTTTCCCCGGTGGTGATACCATGATGATTTCTTTTACTCCGGCAATCCGGGCCGGAATTACATTCATCAATACCGAAGAGGGATAAGCCGCTTTCCCTCCGGGAACATATACTCCAACCCGTTCTACCGGAGTTACTTTCTGACCTAAAACGATGCCATCCTCGTCAAAAGAAAGCCAGCTTTCCTCTTTCTGCTTTTCGTGAAATCTTTTAATCCGCTGCGCTGCTTTTTCCAATATTTCAATCATTTCAGCAGGGGTGTTTTCATAAGCTTTCTTAATCTCCTCTTCTGAAATCTTCAGGTTTTCAGGATTTTCAAAATCCACTTTGTCAAAAAGCCTGGTATATTTCAGAAGGGCTACATCCCCTTCCTTCAACACATCGCTTATGATGGAAAGGACGGTTTCCCTTTCCTTATCAGCCTCCAACTGAGAAGGGCGATTAAGGCTTTTTAATATATCTCCAATTGTTTTTCCCCTGCCGTCAATTGTCTGAATCATCATTTTTCCCCTCCACCAGCCTTTTAAGGCTGTCTATAATCCGCCTTATCTCATCATGCTTGGTTTTTAAGCTTACCTGATTGACAACCAGTCTGGCGCTTACGGGACAGATTTCCTCCAGTACCACAAGCCCGTTCTCTTTCAATGTTCTGCCGCTCTCCACGATATCTACAATAACATCTGACAAACCTGTAAGCGGCCCCAGCTCCACAGATCCGTTCAGCCTGATTATCTCCACCGATTGCCCCCTATCGGCAAAAAACTTTCGAGCTATGTTAGGATACTTGGTAGCCACCCTGATAATGGAATTGCTTATGCTGCTTTCATTCATATTTTCAAAACCCGCAACTGCCAATCTGCATTTCCCAAACTTCAAGTCCAGCATTTCATACAGGGGCCTTCCCTCTTCCAGCAATGTATCTTTGCCTGCTATGCCTATGTCGGCTGTTCCATATTCCACATAGGCGGGTACATCGCTGGGTTTTACCATAATAAAACGAACGGAGCCGTCCCTGGCAGTAAAGATAAGTTTTCTGGTATCTTTTCTTACTTCCTCGCAATCTATGCCCATCTGTTCAAGCAGGTCCAAGGCTTTATCCGCCAGCCTGCCCTTTGCCAGAGCAATGGTTATCATATCAATCTACCCCTTACCGAATACAAGTTTATAAATATATTTCCTCCATTTTACCAGCCTTGTACCTAATAATTTTGCTTATTCCTTTTTTTTCAGCTAGTATTTCGGCTGAAGGTCCGCTTTCGTCTGAAAGGAATACCTCTACCCTCAGACCTTCTGATCTGAGCTTTTGGATCACTTTATAGCCCTCGCAATCCACTATTGGATCGTACACAAATAATAGATCGGAAACCGGCAGCGTCGAAAGCTTATTTTGCCTTTCCAAGGCTGTCAGAAGCTGCCTGGTTTGCAGGGCAAAACCGGTTGCTGGTAGATCTACCCCGAATTCAGAAACCAGGGTATCATACCGGCCTCCGCCGCAGATGGGATAGCCCATTCCCTTGACCATGCCCCTGAAAATTATGCCGGTATAATAATTCAGGCTTTGTATCATGCCCAAATCAAAGGCTGTATATTTGGACAAACCGTATCCCTTAATAAGTTTGTAAATCTGATCAATATTTTCAAGAGCTTCTATGCTGCGCTCATTTTTGGTAAGTTTCATTGCGGACCGGATAATCTCCCGGCCGCCAAACAGCATGGGAAGCTGCAGCAGATTATTCTTCGTATCAGCATCTATGGCCAGTTCCTTTAATTGCATTTCCAATGCCAGGCTGTTTTTTTGGTCGATGAGATGTCTTAAGCTTTCAGATTTTTCCCCATCCAGCCCAGCTTCCTCCAATAAACCTTTAAAAAATTCCACCTGGCCGATGTCGATCTGGAAATTGGATAAGCCGAGTTCCAAGAGGGACTCAATTGCTACAGCAATTACCTCGGCATCCGCTTCCGGCTTGCGTGAACCCAGCAGCTCAATGCCTGCCTGGGCTATCTCCCTATGCCTGGTATGCCCTCTCCCTTCATAGCGGTAAACGCTGCCAATGTATGATAAGCGCAGGGGCATAGGATGGTTCTTCATCTTTGTCGCCGCAATCCGGGCAATGGGCATGGTTATGTCGGGCCTGAGTACCATGATACGGCTGCCAGGCTCAAAAAACTTATACATCTGCTCCTGTTTAAGGGAAGCCGTTGCTCCTTCAAATAAATCCAGATATTCGAACAAAGGCGTGTCAATTTCATCATAACCACTCAAAAAAAATACTCGGCGCAACTTTTCTTCTATTTTTCTGTGATTATAACATTCTTCAGGAAGCGAATCCTGCACTCCTTCAGGAACCTGCTGCATCCATTTTTTTGAAGAACCGTTCACTTTAGGCACCCCGCTATATGCTTTATTAATTTATCATGGTAGAGTGATAAATTAATAAATATTATAGTCTCTTCGACTGCATCTGTCAACCGGAATCTAATTATGTGTATTTATAATATAAAACTCCGGCTTCAGCCCTGGTTGACTTATGCCGATATGGGTTATACAATACCATGTAATCATAAAAAGAGGAGAAGCAAGCATGATGGATTATCATATGCACACCACATTCTCACAGGACGGTAAAATGACTATGGAGGAGGCCTGCCTGCAAGCTGTTAAAACAGGCTTAAGCGAGATTGCCATAACTGATCATATGGACATAGATGAACCGGATAACCCGGATGCTTTTCAGATAAAGGATTTAAATGAATATATGGAAGAGCTTAAGAAGGTTAAAGAAATGTTTCAGGATAAGCTGCAGGTAAAAGCCGGAATTGAAATAGGATTGCAGGACTGGACCCTGAGACAAGCTTCAAACATCGCTTTGAATTATCCTTTTGACTTTGTGATTGCCTCAATACACCTTGTAGACGGAATAGACCCCTATTTCAAAGAGTATTTTGAAGACAGGGATAAAATAAAGAGTTATACAGATTATTATCAAACTATCCTTCAGCTATTAAAAGATTATGATGATTATAACGTTTTAGGCCATCTGGATTATCTCAGGCGCTATTCCCCCTATGAATATAAGCCGGAAGACCGATGGATCGGCAGGGAACTGTTAGAAGCTATATTCAAAATTCTGATTGAAAAAGGCAAGGGCTTGGAGTTAAATACGGCTGGTTTCAAGCATTATTCCAGCCAGCCCCATCCCCATCCGGATATTTTGAAGTTATTCAGGGAAATGGGCGGTGAAATTGTAACCATCGGCTCCGATGCCCACTCTGTTGAATACGTAGGTTATGAATGCAAACGGGCACTGGAATGCCTCGATTATGCCGGCTTTGAGTATGTTGCTTCCTTTACGGACATGAAGCCCGGGTTCATAAGAATTAAATAATATGCCGGAAATTAAAAAGGTATACCATACAAAATGTATGATATACCTTTTTTGCATTTAACAAGCTTTTCTGCCGGCTTATTTACCCAGCACTTTTAAGGCTCTTTCTACAACATTTTCTACCGTAAAGCCGAATTCCTTGAACAAAATGTCTGCAGGAGCGGAAGCGCCAAAGTCATCCCTTGTAATGGTATCTCCGTCAAGACCTACATACTTGTGCCATCCGAAGGATGAACCTGCTTCCACTGCCAGCCTTGCCCTTACATTCTTAGGCAATACCTTTTCCTTGTATTCCTCCGACTGTTCTTCGAAAAGCTCCCAGGAAGGCATGCTGACCACTCGGGCATCCACGCCTTTTTCCTTCAGAACCTTCTGGGCTTCCACAATCAGCTGAACTTCAGAACCCGAAGCCATCAGGATGATGTCCGGCGTACCTTTTTCGGAATCAGACAGGATGTAGGCGCCCTTCAGTGCATCAGGACCTGTTCCTTCCAGCTGAGGCAGGTTCTGCCTTGTCAGAACCAGGGCAGTTGGACTGTCCGATCTGGTCAGTGCTGCAAGGTAAGCTGCAGCAGTTTCTCTTGAGTCTGCAGGCCTGATAACGGTGAAGTTGGGGATGCTCCTTATTGCAGCCAGGTGCTCTATCGGCTGATGGGTAGGCCCGTCTTCGCCGACGCCGATGCTGTCATGAGTCAGTATATATATTACAGGCTGTTTCATTAAAGCTGACAGACGCATTGCTGCCTTCATATAGTCGGTGAATACAAAGAAGGTAGCTACATAAGGCCTGACTCCTCCATGCACGCTCATGCCGTTGGCTATTGCTGCCATAGCATGCTCCCGGATACCGAAGTGGATATTGGAACCGGAATAATCCTCAGCTGAGAACACTCCCCTGTCTTTCATGACAGATTTATTGGAGGGAGCCAAATCTGCTGAACCGCCGATAAGGTTCGGAATTATCTTTGCAAGACGATTCAACACTTCACCAGAGGAACTGCGGGTGGCTGTAGGCTTGTCATCAAAGGTCCAGTAGGATTCATCATTCAAGAGGTCTGCCTGCAGTTCCGGATTATGCCAGGCTTCCCATTCCTCGGCCAGTTCTGGATAGTTCTTCTTATAGGATTCCCACAGCTTGTTCCATTCTTCCTGGGCTCTCTTGCCCTTTTCCATAATGGTCTTCATATGGTCCCGAACTTCATCAGCTACATAGAATGCCTCTTCTGTATTGTAACCCAGGAACTTTTTAGCCTCCAGCAGGTTTTCTTCACCCAGGGGCTCGCCGTGGGCTGATGCCTTGCCCTGCTTGGCCGGACATCCATAACCGATTTCGGTACGGATTATAATCAATGATGGTTTTTCAGCTTCCTTTTTAGCCTCTTCAATGGCAGCCTGGATGGCATCTATGTCATTGCCGTCCTCAACCTCAAGTACCTGCCAGTTATAGGCTTCAAAGCGCTTGCCTACATCTTCTGTAAATGCCAGATCTGTGCTTCCTTCAATGGTGATTTTATTGGAATCATAAAGCACAATGAGCTTACCCAGCTTCAGTGTTCCTGCCAGGGAAGCTGCTTCGCTGGCAATGCCCTCCATCAGGCAGCCGTCACCGGAAAGAACATATGTATAGTGATCGACAATTTTATGTCCGGGCCTGTTAAACTTAGCAGCCAGATGGGCTTCAGCCATGGCCATGCCGACAGCACTGGAAATTCCCTGGCCCAGGGGGCCTGTAGTTACTTCAACACCTGCTGTATGGCCGTATTCCGGATGGCCCGGTGTTTTGCTGTTCCATTGCCTGAAATTCTTAATCTCTTCCATGCTCAGGTCATAACCAAACAGATGGAGCAAAGAATAAAGCAGCATGGACGCATGCCCTGCGGATAAAACGAAACGATCCCTGTCTACCCATTTGGGGTCGGCGGGATTATGTTTCATAACCTTTGCCCAAAGTGTATAAGCCATCGGAGCAGCCCCCATGGGCATGCCGGGATGACCGGATTTTGCCTTTTCAACGGCTTCTGCTGACAAAACTCTGATAGTGTTGATTGCCAATTGATCAATGTTACTCATCCGCATATCCTCCTGTATTTCTATTTTTCACCTGCCGGTGATTCATTAGTAATATTGGTTTTATACACAGACATAATTCATTAGCATTATACTATTTTTCCATTTCTAAAACAAGTTTTAGAAAAAAAGAAGCCTCAAGTAACTTTTACTTAAGGCTGCCGTTCAGTATTTCATTTTAATGATTGCTGCCTAAAGTATAATGCAGATCAGGCCTCCGCTGCCTTCATTAATGATCCTTTGAAGCGTTTCCTGGATTTTGAATTGGGCATCTTCCGGCATCCTGGCCAGCTTGTTGGAAAGCCCTTCCGTCACCAGTTCATGCAATGATTTGCCAAAAATATTGGAAGACCAGAGCCTGGATGGATCGCTTTCAAACTCATCCAGCAGATACCGAACCAGCTCTTCACTCTGCCTCTCTGTGCCTACAATAGGGGATACCTCGGTTTCAATATCGGCCCGGATAAGATGCAGAGAAGGCGCGCTGGCTCTCAGGCGCACGCCGAATCTTCCGCCCTGCTTGATGATTTCCGGCTCTTCAAGGGTCAGTTCATCCATGGTAGGCGGAACCATTCCATAGCCTGTGTTCCTTACATCCATCAAGGCCTGGGCCATTCTGTCGTACTCCCGCTTGGCAAAGGCCAGTTCCTTCATCAGGCCTATCATCTGATAATCCCCTTTTATCTCATAGCCGCATTCTTCGCCCAGCACCTTATAAAAGAGGCCGGATTTTGCATCCATTCGTATGAGTACATTTCCTGTGCCAAGATCTATGTTTTCAATCTTGGGATGTTCCATATACTCGGATTCCTCAAGATCTTTTCCGAATATATCCATATCTCTGATCCGATAAGCCTGCTTGCAAGCTTCCCTGGCTGCATCCATTACATACTGTATAAGCCAGTGGTCATCATCCAGGCTTAATACCCACTTGGGCACATCCACCTTGATTTCGGCAATGGGGAATTCAAACAGGGCATGGCTCAGTATCTTATGAATGTCTTCTTCGTCAAGATTCAGAACATCCAGCACCAGGACCGGCACATCATATTTTTCCTCCAATGCACCCTGGAGCCTGATTGTGTCTTCATTTTCGGGATTCTTTGTGTTAAGCACTATTATAAAGGGTTTGTTCAATTCTTTTAATTCCTGAACAACCCGCTCCTCTGCCTCTACGTAATTGGACCTTGGTATTTCGGTTATGCTGCCGTCGGTAGTAACAACCAGGCCTATGGTGGAATGATCCGTTATCACTTTACGGGTGCCGATTTCTGCAGCCTCTTCAAAAGGAATATCATAATCAAACCAGGGCGATCTTACCATTCTGGGCCCGTCCCCTTCCATATGGCCCATGGCGCCTTTTACCATATAACCAACACAGTCCACCATTCGGATATTCAGGTTGGCGGTTTCATTCAAAGATATCCGTACCGCTTCATTGGGAACAAATTTGGGCTGAGTTGTCATAATGGTGCGGCCAGCCCCGCTTTGAGGCATTTCGTCCCGAGATCGCTCTCTTTTGAACTCATTTTCAATATTTGGAAGAACCAATAAATCCATGATTCTCTTTATCAAAGTAGACTTTCCTGTTCTAACCGGGCCAACCACGCCTATGTATATATCACCATCTGTGCGCTCGGCAATATCTCGGTACAGGTCATACTTTTCCATCAACATTCCCTCCCCTTTCCAGGACATCGATTTAAGGCTCTTGTCATAGTAAATGTATATGGAAAGGGTATTGGGAATATGACAAGTTGTCGTCTAAAGCATTACTAATTTTTCACTTTCATGAGTTTTTTCCCGCAGCATTAGTTCATCAACTGCTGAAGCGGGATCTTTTCCCTTGTACAAAATCTGATAAAGCTGTCCGGTAATAGGCATTTCCACTTTCAGGCTTTTTGACAGTTCATATGCAGCCTTGCAGGTGCTTACCCCTTCCACCACCATGCCGATTTCTTCAAGGGTTTCCTTTACGGGCATGCCCTTACCTATTAAAATACCTGCTCTTTGGTTCCTGCTGTGCATGCTGGTACAGGTTACAATCAAATCTCCAATTCCGGACAAGCCTGCAAAGGTCAAAACAGATGCTCCTAAAGCCTGGCCCAGTTTTGCCATTTCGTAAACTCCACGGGTCATCAAAGCTGCCTTGGTATTGTCTCCATATCCCAGGCCAACACTGATGCCGGCCGCCAGAGCAATTACATTTTTCAAAGCTCCGCCTGTCTCAACGCCGATAAGATCCGGATTTGTATAGACCCGGAAAGCAGGATTCATAAAAAGATCCTGCACCATTTCTGCAGCTTTCATGTCACGTGAACTGCTGACCACCGTTGTAGGAATATCCCGGGCCACCTCTTCCGCATGGCTGGGGCCGGATAGAACCACTATGCGTGCTTCGGGAATTTCTTCTTCAATAACCTGGGAAAGGCGCTTATAAGTTTTGTCTTCAAATCCCTTTGCTGCATTTATAATAATGGGCGGGCTGCTGATATGGGTTGCAATTTTCCTCGCTGTTTCCCGCACAGCATGGGAAGGCACCGCCAGCAGGATAAAATCCTGGTCTGTGACAGCTTCTTTCAGCTTGTGATATACGGCCACGTTGTCAGGAATGGCTGTACCAGGCAAATAACGGCGGTTTTCCCTTTCATTCACAATTGCCTCGTAATCATCCTTCTTATATACCCACAGCTTTACCTTATGTCCGTTCTTAGCAAGAAGCACCGCCAATGCGGTGCCCCAGCTGCCAGCGCCTATTACAGCAATTGATTTAGAAATCTCGACTCACCTGCCCGCTTTTCTTCTGAAGGAAATCCTGTTCTCGGTACCCTGCTTCAGGCGGATAATATTATCCCTGTGCCTCAGCAATGCCATACCAGCCAAAATCCCCGCGATCAGGCATATTTCCCACGAATAACCAAAAATAACAAGGAGTATGGGGCATAGAATAACAGCGGTTATGGAACCCAGGGATACATACCGGGTAATCAGGATAACGATTACCCCCACAGCAATTAGGATCAAGCCTATTTGGGGAAACAGAGCCAAAACCAGCCCCAAAGAACTGGCAATGCCTTTCCCTCCCTTAAACCGAAGCATTACAGGCCAGTTATGACCTATTACTGCCATACCTCCTGCCACCATGCCTCCAAGCTGGGTACCTATCAGCCAAAGGCCTGCATGAACAGCCAGCATGCTTTTTAATACATCGCAAATTAGAACGATCACGCCTGCTGCAGCCCCCAGCACCCGGAATGTATTGGTTGCCCCTGCATTGCCGCTGCCGTAATCACGAATATCTATATTCTTGGTTATTTTTCCGATAAAATAGGATGGAGCAAAATTTCCTATGAAATAACTGATTACTATAACCAGCAAATATCGCAAGAAAACAGACATACTTATCTTCCTTTACCTGGTTTTTTCCCGTGCAATAATTCGCACCGGTGTGCCTTCCAGCCCAAAGGTTTTACGGAAGTAGTTTTCCAGATAACGTTCATAGGAATAATGCATCAGCTCCGGATCATTGACAAAAAGAACAAATGTAGGCGGTTTTACTGAAACCTGCGTGCCGTAAAATATTTTTAATCGTCTTCCCTTGTCGGAAGGCGGTTCATTCATGGCTATTGCTTCCGCCAGGCATTCATTTAGCACTCCCGTGGATATTCTGAATGTATACTGATCATATACATAGTTGACCAGTTCCAGAATGCGGTTGACCCGCTGGCCGGTTTTAGCGGAAATAAAAATGCTGGGAGCGTAAGTCATAAAGGCGAGACTTTCAGCCAAGCGTTTCCTGTATTTGTTCATGGTATCGGTGCTTTTTTCGACCAGATCCCATTTATTCATTACAATGATTGAACCCTTGCCTTCTTCATGAACCAAACCGGCAATTTTAGTATCCTGTTCCGTTACCTCGTGAACTGCATCAATTACAATCAAAGCAATGTCGCACCTGCGTATGGCACTTAACGCCCGCAACACGCTGTAACGCTCCAAGGAATGGTCTATCCGGCTTTTTCTGCGAATTCCTGCTGTATCTATGATAACATATCTCTGGCCGTCAACTTCCAAGGGTGTGTCTATGGCGTCCCGGGTAGTACCGGGAATATGACTTACAATTACCCTTTCTTCACCCAATATCTGATTAACCAAAGAAGATTTGCCTGCGTTGGGTTTCCCTACCACAGCAATTCTGATTACATCATCGTCATCTTCTTCCAGATCTTTCGGATCAAAATGTGCAACAATTCTGTCAAGCAAATCTCCAAGCCCTCTTTTATGAGATGCGGAGATGGGCACCGGATCACCTATAGCTAAATTGTAGAACTCATATAAATTAGCTTCCTCTTCCAGGGTGTCCAGCTTGTTAACCGCCAATACAACCGGTTTTTTGGATTTACGAAGCATTTCTGCCACATCCCGATCGGTGGGAGTTATGCCCTCTTTCCCATCGGTTATGAAAAGTATAACATCGGCTGTTTCAATTGCAACCTCAGCCTGGTCTTTTATCCGGCGGAGCAGTTCATCCTGGCTGTCCGGATCCAAACCACCCGTATCAATCATGGTAAACTTGTAATTCAGCCATTCGGAGTCTGCATATATTCTATCCCTGGTAACCCCGGGAATATCTTCAACAATGGAAATCCGTCTGCCTGCCAGCTGGTTGAATAATGTGGATTTTCCCACATTGGGCCGGCCTACGATAGCTACGATGGGTTTTGGCATTTCTATCACCTCCACGCAATCAGTCCATCAGTAATGCATGCAAAAATGCATCGCCTCTAACAGGTACCGCAACAACGGGTATTCCCAGCCTTTCTTCCAATTCTGCCAGCGACATGTCATCCAGAAAAACATCCTGCCCTTTTCTCAGCATGGTTTCCGGAATCAGAATCCGCCTGCCCAGCTGCATACCCTGAAGGCTCTTTATAATATCACCGCCGGTTACAAGTCCGGCCACGGTAACACTAGGCCCGAAAAAGCGGTTTTCAACTCCGATCACCTTAACTCGGGTCTGAAAAGCTGTATTAACCTTATCGGCCATAGCCTGGATTATGCCGGCTGCTGAAAAGCCAGTAACTATGGTTTGATTTATAGGTTTATACTGCCCTTTTTCAACTGTCTTTTCATTTAAACGCCTGTATGCCAGTGCCTCCTCAAATTCTGATGCAAACTGTACAGTAAGCCCGACTCCGTTCTCCACCTGTGGAAAATTATCATAATAATCAGCCGGAGGAAAATCCCTGCCTGCTGTAACAAAGAATTCATCCGCAGCATATATAAAGCCTGTATTGCCTTTGCTTCGAAAGATTTTCTGCCATTTATCCACCTGATCTATGACCTGGGAAGCCTGCTGAGGGCTGAAGGGCTGGATCAAGGTAAGCCTGTCCCGATGGCCGGTCAGCCCCACCGGAACCACGGCTACGGATTGGACAGAATTTCGTTTTTCCCACAAGTCAGATATGGTCTGATCCAATTCTTCTCCGTCATTCCAGCTGGGGCACAAAACAATTTGCGTATGAAGCTGGATGCCTGCATCTGCCATGCGCTGCAGATATTTTAAAGCATCCCCGGCAAAGCGGTTGTTCAGCATCTTTTTGCGCAAATCGGGATTGGTGGTGTGAACGGAGATATAGAGAGGGCTGATTTGCTTTTCAACAATACGAGTTACATCAAAATCTGACAAATTGGTCAGCGTAATATAGTTGCCTACCAAAAAGGAAAGACGCCAGTCGTCATCCTTGTAATACAGGCTGCTGCGCATACCTTTCGGCAGCTGGTCCACAAAACAGAAAATGCATTTATTCTTGCATGTCCTCTCCTGATCCATCAGATCATATTCAAAAATCAGGCCCAAATCTTCGCCTGGCTCCTTTTCCAGCTCAATTATCCATTCTTCGCCATCTGCCTTTATTATAGAAAGCTCCAGATATTCGTCTTCCATCCATTCTATATAATCAATTACATCCGTAATTTCCCTTCCATTGATCCTAAGAAGTATATCCCCTTTGGCCAGGTCCAATTCTTCAGCAATAGAACCTTTTTGTATGTCTATAATTTTATGGCCGTGCACTAAAATCGATCCTCTCAAAAAAACTATTATCTATTTATAGTACCAGATACTAATTTGCTTAACATAATCATTATCAGCCATATTACCTTTCAAGTCAAGACAATTCCTGCCTGGCCGCCAAGTTTTCTTTAACCTGCTCTACCAATGCTGCAAACTTTGGATAGGTCTTTCTGATGCCCCAGACTGTCATAGGCCTGCCGGGGAAGACAAGGCCAAGCCTTCTGGAAAGCATGCCTCCGATGGAGGTAACCGGATGCAGCTCCACCAAGGCATTGACCAGCACAAAACTTTTTTGGTCCAGTCCGCATGCGTTAAGATAGCTTTTCATGGATGTAATAACTAACTGCTTTGCATTTTTCATTCCCATTATGTAAACGTCCCAGCCCAGCTCATCCTTCCCCATAAAAACAGGAGTGCCCAGTTCCTTATTCTCCATTTTGTCATAAAAGGGCACGCTTAAAAACTCCCTTGCTTCCGGAACTCTGTCCTTGGGCAGGTATCCCAAATGTATGGATGCACAAGTAACGGAGGTGTGAGCACCTCCGTAACAACAATAAAACAGTTTCATATGTTATTGCCATCCTCCAGTTCCTGCATTGCAGACTGAACCTGTTTAAGACAGGCCCAATATTTATTACTAAACCATGCTTCAAAAAGTCTTTCCGCCGTCCTGCTCCATTGAAAGCTGCATCTTTGCAGCAGGCCGGGAATCTTCCCTTCCATCGGCCGGGCATCTATAAAACACAACGGCTCTTCAATCTGGAATATTTTGCTTATATGTTTAAGAGCCCGGGCAACCATTCCGGAATGCTGTCTGCATCCAAGGCTGTATATTTCTCGAAACCGGCTGTCCAGGCCCACATAAATTAGATTTCCATACTGCCCGCCGTACCTGCGGCATAAATCATATTGTGCAGCAATCCATTCTGCCTGCGGAAGGCGGTCTTGTTTATATATCCCTGCATGGATGGCTGCCATAGTATATGCAGCATAGGTACCCCAATAACTATAATATATTATTCTTCCCATTACTTCTTTCTTTTTTTCCTGCCAAGAAAACTGCTTAATTCTTCCCCTGATCCCTTAAATTTAGATTTCAGCTCCCTGCCGCCCATGCTTATCAGTAAGAATACTGCTGCAGCAATGGCAGCTGCCACGAACAGCCATAATATCCCTCTGCCCCCGCCTGAGTCTCTATCTTCCTGATCAATTTCCCTGCCAAGCGGCGCTGCCCGGTTTTTTTCCCTGTCTTCTTCATTTCCTTTTCTTTCTTTTCTATCAGCATCCCTTTCTTCAGATTTATCCTGTTCAGTACCGCCGTACAGAGTTTTCTGTATCACATCAGCCAAATAACCTGTTGACTTTTGCGCCGCCTCCTTGCTGTTCTCAAAGGTTCCTACTTCAAACAGAAGTGATCTGGGAGATAATTCCTGATTATAGGACCCTCTGCCCATAAAAATATCTTTGATCAGTCCCGGATAAGCCTTGTCTGCCACTGACTTTATTTTGTAAGCCAGTTCCTCGTTGGCTTTACGGTTCTGATTGCGCCGCCCGATTACAATCCTTATCTTGGCTATATCCTGGCCTTTCACATTTGCAATATAATGGCTTTTGGGTACTGCATCCCTGTGAATGTCAAAAACTGCCTTTACCGGCATATTTTCTTTAATAAGGCGAATTGCAGTCTGCCGTGACCTTCTATATGCTCCTGCATCGTGGGGGTCATGTTTTTCATCGCTGAAAACAGCGTCTATCCCCTTCTTTTTTAAATTTTCCTCCAAGGTTTTTGCCACATCAATGATCCCGCCGTTCCCTTCGATGCTCTCGGTGCCGTCTGTTGGAACATAGGATTCCGAATTGTGTGTACAATACAGCAATATGGCACCGTCATCCTGCTGCACCGCTGTCATATAAAGATCCGGAACCATCACAGGCAGGGTGATCTGTCCCTGATACCTGGCATAGGCCTTTTTATTCTTCCTATCCACCCTGGTAACAACATAATGCTTATTATCACCACTTACATATTCATCATCCACGGATATTTCCCTGGCCATAACCGTCAGTTCACTGCCATTCTCGTCCAGCAAAGTGTAATAACCGGGTTCTGATTCGAACCAATCATCTGCCTGTACGGTGCTTGCAAACAAAACAGCTGACATAAGGATCAGCAGTGCTGCCGCAGTAGAAATCTTTCTCATTGATCTCCCTCCTTAACGGGATAATCATCATCTTCCAGAACATCCCCTTCCTCATCCACTTCACACCAGTTTTCCACAGGTTCGGATTCTTCTGATACCTTTTCTTCAGATACATCCTCTGCTCCAATTGCACTGGTAAACTCAGCATGGTCAAAGCGCATGTGTTTTTTTTCCGTGCCTCCTTGCAGCCTTTCCCTCAATTCACCCACCACTTCTGCCAGGAGCACCGCCAGGAACCCGGATATAACCACCGTATCCACTGCTCCTGCTGAACCGAGGCGCACAGGAGCCGGTATTCCGCGTATAATATTCTCTATACCCTGAGCAATATCAGCTAATATAACGCCCATAATGCCTGCTATAAAGGAGGATCTTCTGGAACGTCCGAAGAGATATGCGATTATTCCAGCCATAATACCATAGACATAATTAGGATCAATCATAATTGTCTCCGGTTCATGGGGCAGCAGCCTTCCGGCCAGATAAATTGCAGCTCCAGCCGCCAGCGAAGCCAATACCGCCCTGCCTTTTTCTTTTCCGGTTCCCGCTTTTATAAACAAGTATACTGCCAATATAAAGGGGATTACCGCCCCTCCCAGATTTATGGAAAAACGGTCCCCAAAGGAAATATCCGGCAGCAATCCGCCGATAAAAATTCCCGTCATGAATAACAGGGCAGTTTTATCATTCAGTCTCATCCTGTCTAGAACCTGGTGGCCTACCCCGAATAAAATCAATATGCTGGCAACAACCAGAAGCGTTAGTCCGAGGGGCATATGTTTTCACCTCTTTTTGCATTTTGAATTCAGATTTATCTTTCCCTGCAAAAAGAGGATGTATGCCCGAAAAAAAGAATCGGTTTGGATTGCCATATCCAATAACCGATTCCTTGACTTAAAACTTATTGCCTGATAGTTCAAAACTATTTCATTATACCAGCATTAAAACAGCAGCCATGCTGCCTGTCCTGCCTTTTTCCTTCCTGTGGCTGAAAAATATATCCGTATTGCAGGAAGTGCAAAGAGCAGCAGTTATAATATTATTGTTCGGCACTCCCAGCTCTTCCAGCTGGATACGGTTCGCCTCCCACAGATCAACGGTAAACTTGGCCTTGCCGCTGGACCTTACAATTCTATCACCATACTCAGGCCAAGTATCAATAAACTCATTTGCCACCGGGCTGTCTACTTCAAAGCAGCAAGGTCCGATGGAAGGGCCTATGCCCACTAAGCAGTCCTCAGGCTTTGTGCCGTAATGGTTTTGCATGGCTTTAAAGGTCTTCTGTCCAATTTTTGCCACGGTTCCCCGCCATCCCGAATGGCTCAAGCCTATCGCCTTATGCACCGGGTCTAAAAAGAAAAGAGGAACACAATCTGCATAGTAAGTTACCAAGGCAACACCCGGGCAATCTGTAACCAAACCATCGGTGCCTTGTATTTCAGATTGCCTGGCGAAGCCCATTCCCTTATGTTTCTCATTTACAGCCACGACCTTATTTTTATGTATCTGATCGGAAAACACCGTTTGCTCCGGTTGTATATCCAAAGCCTTGCAGAATCTTATGAAATTCTCCTTTACCTTTTCAGGACTGTCATTCCGCTTAAAACCTAAATTCAGGCTGAAATACTCCCCTGTGCTTACACCGCCCAGCCTTGAACTGAATCCATGTTTAACCATTCCGGATTTCTCAAAGGATGGAATGGTATAATAGACCAAATCCCCAAAGCTTCGCTTCAGGAATGTGTTTTTCATGATTGGGCTGTTTTCCTTTCTTCCTTGCATTATTATGTTAATTCCTCCATCTAGGAAATCAGATGCCTTTACTGCTCATTCAACAGCTTTTTCAGTTCCTCCATGAATGTGTTTATATCCTTGAACTGGCGGTAAACAGAGGCAAAGCGCACATAGGCCACCTCATCCAGTTCCCGCAGCCGCTCCATGACCATTTCTCCAATTTGCTTGCTGGTAACTTCACGCTCCATAGAGTTATACAATTGTTTCTCGATATCCAGCACCACTGCCTCCAGTTCCTTAACGGGCACAGGTCTTTTTTCACAAGCTTTGAGGAGTCCTGCAAGGATTTTATTGCTGTTAAAGGCTTCCCTTCTGCCATCCTTCTTTATTACCATTAAGGGAATTTCTTCAATTTTTTCATAGGTAGTAAAGCGTTTGCTGCATTTGGTGCACTCCCGCCTGCGGCGGATTACAGTGCCTTCATCAGTAGGCCGGGAATCTACTACCTTGCTGTCATCAGCATAACAAAACGGGCATTTCAACACCAAAACCTCCTTCCGGGCCGGCTTTGGTTCCCATTATATTATCTTTTTCTATTCAAGTCCATTGTTTATTATATCTATCGCTTAATCAACCTACCTTTAATACGATAAATAAATGCCTTCCATTTTACGGATTTCACATTTTGCTCATGCAGGCAGTCATAAACTCTCCGGGCAAGTTTATCAAGGTCTTGCATGTATGTAGTTAAGGAAAGACTTTCTGCCTCAGGGAAATCATCCACACAAACTATATCTATATTCTTTATTCCTTGCTTTAATAATTCCTTTTTTAAAGCTATTCCTATTTCTCCGTCTCCGCAGATTATGCCATCTGATTCTATTCCTGGTGTTTTTAGCTTATTTATAAATTTCTCCATTGTACCAGGTAGACTATTTTTATCAGACCAAGGTATCCGGATGAGGTTATCCACATCACCGTGCAGTTCAATAAACCTGTTTTCGCGTTCCTTTACACTGGTCAGATTTAAGTTATCCCAGCCAATGTATCCGATTTTTTTCGCACCCTTATTTTGCAAATAATCATAAAGTGCTGTTATTGCATCACAGTTGTCAAGTAAAACGCAATCAGCATAGGGCATGGGTATCGCAACGTCAAAAAAGACCATGTTCATTCCCAGTCCCCTTAGTCTGCGTATATATTCTATGTCCAATTCCAAATCTTCAAGCCAAATTACTGCGTTCCGGATGTTTTTCTGAAGAAGAT
>LFTC01000011.1:18927-19286 GCA_001512915.1 Clostridiales bacterium DTU083
CCATCATAACCGGCTTCACTAAGTCTTACAATGTTACCTCTTCCCTGTACTCTTTCCAGGATCCCCTCATTTTGAAGCAGTTCTAAAGCCTTGCGTATTGTTACGCGGCTGACATTGTAATCTTTCGCCAGAACCCTTTCCGGCGGAATATTTTCGCCGTCTTTATATGCACCGTAGAAAATGTTTCTGCATATTTTATTCTTGACGTTAATATAAAGCTTGCTGTTATCCATCCCCACTCCTTATGCAATACGCGTTGACTTAAGATCCAGACGTTTAATGATATCCTGTTGGATTTCAGGAGATAAATCAAGGAAATTTACAAATGTTCCGTGTATTCGCATTATATAAACTCCGCT
>LFTC01000011.1:19420-20743 GCA_001512915.1 Clostridiales bacterium DTU083
ATCGATGCCAAAATGAGAAGCATACCCTCCGCTCATTTTCGAAAATGGAAGCTGCATATTGGAGAGAATCCTGAAGCCCATCCCGGACTGGGCCTCTCCGTATAATGGATCTATGCCATAATTAAGCATTTCCCTCGCTTTTCTGCCATCAGGAGTTGCACCTACCCAATACCCGTACAGCAGATGGGTTGTTGGTGTGGACCAGTCAGGCCGGAAGGGATTACCAAGATAATTCTTTTTGCTGGCAATCATATCGCTTATTCTAGTGGCAATTTCTTTTGCTTCTTCATCAACTTCTTTGATATTGTTACCGTATTTAGGACATTGTAATAAGTATTGTCTCAATTCTTCATCCTCTTCAAAGTTTGTTCTCAATGCATGAAGCAACCTCTCTGCATCATCCGGACGCTCTTCCAGCAATTTGTCGATAGCAGCAAAAGAATCAGCTACTACAGACAGCCCATGGATAAGGCATCCGCTGCCATTGTACTCTGTTCCTTGCCTCTTTGTATCCCGCATGTCGGTACCAGATTCTATTGCTCCCATAAAAGTGGAGAGAAATGGAACCGGCAATAATGAAATAGCTTCTGAAGCTCCGTTTGCTGCTTCAACCATTTGATCAGCAAAATAGTCCACATGTTTATAAAATGCGTCACGGATATTCTCCAGCACAGCCTTTGCATCATCACTTTCCAAGCCCAGTTCTTGGTAACCGAGTCCAAGCTTATTGCCTGATATCTGGGATACTCCTCCCTGTATAGTCAGTTCCAAGATCTTGGCTAAATTCAGCCAGCTGTTTGTGGTGTTTCCATTATCCTTTCCCATAATTAATGGTTCCTGACAGCCTGCTATGGAGTAGTTTTCAAGATCTTCATCTTTAACACCTGCTTTGGACAGCACTTTAAAAACTGAATCATCATTAAACAGCGAAGGGGTCAGGCAGCCTGGTGTGAAAAAGAATCGTCCGAGACTGGCATATAATTCTTCAGGAGTATTGGCATGCAGTTTAACTGAAAGTATGGGCTGAGGCAGGTTCATTTCATAGAATGCATCAAGCAATGCATAAGTGGTTGGATTGGTAAGATCCCTGCCATCGACAGATTTTCCACCAACAATTATATTCTGAGATATTGCCCAGCTTCTGTCTCCTACATTAAAAAATACAAGGAAATGCTTAAAAAGCGCTGCCGCTTCTTCACGGCTTAATCCTTCCTTCTTCCTGTAAGGTTCAAAGATTCTGTCCGCATTTCCTACTGAGAAAGCAAAAGGATTTGGTGCCTGTTCAAGACACATTACCTGCCATAGCAATAGGTAAGACTGAAT
>LFTC01000005.1:0-613 GCA_001512915.1 Clostridiales bacterium DTU083
GCGGAAGAGGTTACAGAAAGGATCATGGCATACAGAAGGGCTATTCATTACTGCAATTGGGAGGGTACAGAATGAAGAAGAATTTAATTCCGTTTTTTGCCTTGACCGGAGGGCTGATCCTGGTAGCCATTGCTATTTCCATGGACGGCGGATCCTTCCATATGTTTTGGAGCGTAACTTCCATCCTTATCACCATTTTTGGATCCCTGGCAGCTTTAATGATCAGCTATCCGGCAAAACATCTGAAAAAAATACCCGGCATATTCAAGCAGGTTATAAACATCACTCCCAATACAAGAAGTGATTTAATAGTGCTCTTTACTGACCTTTCCAGGAAAGCCAGGAGGGAAGGCCTCCTGTCCTTGGAGGATGATATAGAAGAGATTGAAGATCCATTTTTAAGCAGGGGCCTTCAAATGGTGGTGGACGGAATTGAGCCGGAAGTCATCAGGGAAATTATGGAACTGGAATTGGGTACGGTGGAAAACGAGCAGAAAACCAGTGAAGGCATATTCCGGACCTGGGGCGAGCTGGCTCCCGGTTTCGGCATGCTGGGCACCTTAATAGGACTCATAATAATGCTCAGTGATCTGGAAGACCCCGGCAAGATCGG
>LFTC01000005.1:640-994 GCA_001512915.1 Clostridiales bacterium DTU083
ATGGCAACCGCCCTTATTACTACTTTTTATGGGTCGCTGCTTGCCAACCTGGTGCTGATGCCTATTGCCAACAACATAAAAACTCAGGCTGAGGAAGAACTGTTCACCATGGAAATGATCATAGACGGCGTGCTGGCCATCCAATCCGGCGTCAATCCCAGGATTGTTGAAGAGCGGCTTATTGCTTATCTTTCCCCGGAGGAGAGGCTGAACAGGCCGCGGCATTATGAAAGCCTGGAAATGGTGACGGAAAATGAGTAGGAGAAACAGACGAAGAGAATCTGAAGGCAGTTCATCCACCTGGCTGGTTACATACTCTGACCTGGTAACCTTGCTGCTTACCTTTTTCGTTTT
>LFTC01000056.1:0-1000 GCA_001512915.1 Clostridiales bacterium DTU083
CGTCAAAGATAATATTCGATCCCAATACAGCCGGAGGCAGCTTGTTGGATGTAGGCATATACCCAATTGCTTTTGCCTTTATGGTTTTTGGCAAAAAGCCGAATAGAATAACCGGGCTGGCGGATATGGCTTCAACCGGTGTTGATGCAGCCATGGGTTGTACATTGGGTTTCGAGGGCGGCGGACTTGCACTTCTGTATTCAGCCATGAACGCCGAAACTCCCCAGGTGGCTGAAATAATAGGCCAAAAAGGCAGGATAGTGATTCCTCAATTCTGGAGCCCCAGAGAAGCACACCTTTATATTGGCGGTGAATTGATTGAAAGCTTCAAGGGTGATCATGAGGGCGAAGGCTATCAGTTTGAAATTGCAGCCGTGCAGGAGGATATCAGAAACGGCAGGCTTGAAAATGAACTCATGCCCTTGGATGAATCCATAGCCATAGCTGAGGTAATGGATGAATTAAGAAGCCAGTGGGGGCTTGTATACCCATTTGAAAAATAGAAATGCTGTTAACAGCCCAGCAGCCCGGCAAGTCTTTTTAGACCCCTGGCCTTGTAGCGCTGGGCTGTTTTATAGCTTATATCCATCTCTTTTGCAATATCCTTCAAGGTAATATTCTTGAAATAGTGCAGAACAATAACTTCCCTGTATTTAGGCTGCAGCTTATTCAAAGCTTTATGTAAGGCACTTATCTCTTCTTTTCTTAAGAAATCCTGCTGAATGTCTATGCTTTCATCTTCCAGCCACTCCAGAGGATTTTGATCGTCATCATTTACCACTGCCTGGCAGGACAGAATGCTTCGGTTTTTTCTGCACAGGTTATATATATCAAAATTGAGCTTGGTTTTAATATAGGCTGGAAAGGGTATTCCTTTTTCAGCATCATATTTTTTTATTCCTTCCAGTACTGAAAGAGAAGCGGATTGGAGCAGATCTTCCCAGTCAGATCCGGTGTGGTGCCGCTGTATAGTTCTAAGCATTAAAGGCTTAAATCTATT
>LFTC01000056.1:1105-2154 GCA_001512915.1 Clostridiales bacterium DTU083
CATGGTTTGCCTCCTTTTGTTTTAAGCAAACAGAAAAGGTACAATACCCCTTGCATTGGATGATTGGAACGGGTATAATAATAATCGAACATATGTTCGCATAGATAATTATAGCAATGGGTTTTCCGTTTGTCAAATTAGTTTTTATTAAAATTCCAAACGGAAAATACTTCTCATTTATATAGAATTCATAAGCCAGATTGGAAAGGACTTGGTTTTTATGACTTTTGGCGAATATCTGAAGGAACTTAGGAAAAGCAAAGGCCTAACCCAAAAGGAACTGGCAGAGCTTTCAGGCTTCAGCAATGCAGAAATCTCCAAAATAGAATCGGGGGATAGGAAAAAGCCATCGCCAGATCTCCTTAAAGCCATAGCGCCTCATCTGGAAGTTCCTTATGAGCTGCTTATGAGCAAGGCAGGTTACCTGGAGGAAGTGGTAACTCATAAAAGCTATGTAGAATATATTTTTATGGATGATGACGGCAGCTTGGCCGATATTGTAAGAAAGGCAAAGGAAATGCAGGAGGCCGACAGCGACTGGGCTAATATTGCATACCGGGTTTCCAAGGAACTTCCCAAGGAAGATATAGATGCCATAAAAGCTATTGCCAGCTCACTGCTGAGAAAGGCTGAAGAAAAATGAGATCTTCTTTGGAAACAACTTTTGGAAGAATATATCAAGGCATCCCGGATTACCGCTCTCAGTTTATAGATTTAAAGCTAAGGCAGTTTATTAAAGAGAACAATATAAGCTGGCCGGTTGACTCTGTAAGACTTCTTGCTGAAATGAAAAGGGAAGGCAGGTACGGCATCAAGGCTTTGGCAATTGCAAATGGCTTAACCGATGGGCTGGATGCTTCTGCCCATTATGATAAAAGATCCGGGCATTATGCCGTGATTATAAACAGAAAAAAGTTCAGTTATCCCTTTAAACAATCTTCCGACAGAAGGCTTAATTTTACCATAGCTCATGAAATAGGCCATATAGTGCTGGAGCATATTAAATTCAGCAGCCCTTCATACACGGATGAACTGGAAGCCGATGAGTT
>LFTC01000056.1:2168-3174 GCA_001512915.1 Clostridiales bacterium DTU083
ATAAACAGGCTTATTCGTTTAAACAAGCTGGATCTCCTGAAAGATCCCAAGGTTAGAAGCTGTGTTTGCTGTGGCAATATACGCTTTTCACCTTTTGCCCTGCATTGCGGAGTGTGCGGCCACAAGCTTGCCAGGGGAGTTAAGGGAATCAGGCGAATTTACTATCCTGATTTTATTCAGATGGATTCCTGTAAAAGGTCTTTAGTATGCATTAAATGCCGGAATGATATAAAAAGTATTACAGGGCAATATTGCCCTTACTGCCGCACCAGTATATTCAACCTGTGCAGTGATGAGAGCTGCTCCTATGCCAACCCGGCCTATGCAAGGAGATGTGAGATGTGCGGCAGGTTAACAATTTATCAAAAAGAATTTTTCCATTCAACCTGTGATGGAAATCACGGACATCCTTCACTTAACATGGTAGAATGCAGGCATTGATATAAGGATGATAAATATATATAATGAGGAGGAGTAAGTTATATGATGTTTTGTTATCAATGCCAGGAAACGGCCGGGAATACCGGATGTACGGTAATGGGCGTATGCGGCAAGAATCCTGAGGTTTCAAATCTGCAGGATCTGTTGATCTATGTATTAAAGGGAATTTCCCATGTTGTGGTTAAGGAAAGGATGGATGTTGAAAGCTTAAAGGAAGCAAATTTTGAAACCATCAACAGTTTGTTTATGACCATAACCAATGCAAACTTTGATGCAGATGCCATAGAAAAACAAATAAGAAAGATGCTTAACATTAGGGATGAACTGGTAAAATCCGCATCCAGCGAAAACCTGCATGATGCTGCAGTATTCAGCGTGGATACCAGGCAGTCCATGTTGGAGAAAGCGGCTGCCGTAGGCGTGCTTTCTACTGAAGATGAAGATGTACGCTCTTTGCGTGAGCTTATTACCTATGGCCTTAAAGGCATGGCGGCTTATGCTGAGCATGCATACAATATAGGCAAGGAAAATATGGAGATTTACTCCTTTATCTATAAAGCTCTGG
>LFTC01000056.1:3209-4324 GCA_001512915.1 Clostridiales bacterium DTU083
TTGGATGAGGCCAATACATCCAGGTTTGGAAACCCTGAAGTTACCCAGGTTAACATTGGTGTAAGAGACAATCCGGCCATACTTATTTCCGGCCATGACCTGACGGATCTGGAACAGCTGCTGGAGCAGACGGAAGGAACAGGGGTGGATGTTTATACCCACAGCGAGATGCTGCCCGCACATTACTACCCTGCCTTTAAGAAGTATAAGCATTTTGCAGGCAACTACGGTAATGCATGGTGGAAGCAGACCACAGAGTTCAAGTCCTTCCGGGGGCCCATTTTATTTACCACTAACTGCATCGTTCCGCCTAAGGATGAAGAGGTAAGAAGCAGGATATTCACCACCGGCTCCACAGGATTGCCCGGATGCAAGCATATAGAAGCAGATGAAAACGGCAGGAAGGATTTCTCTGAAATCATTGAACTGGCTAAAACCCTTCCTCCTCCGGAAGAGATAGAAACAGGTACCATTGTAGGCGGTTTTGCTCACAACCAGGTAATGGAGCTGGCAGATAAGGTTGTAGAAGCCGTTAAGTCCGGCGCCATCAAGAAGTTCTTTGTAATGGCAGGCTGCGACGGCCGCATGAAATCCAGAAGCTACTATACCGAATTCGCAGAGAGGCTTCCCAAGGATACGGTTATTTTAACAGCCGGCTGTGCCAAGTACCGCTACAACAAGCTGCCCCTGGGCGATATAGACGGCATTCCAAGGGTGCTGGATGCAGGCCAGTGTAATGACTCCTATTCCCTGGCAGTTATTGCCCTGAAGCTTAAGGAAGTATTCGGCCTTGAAGATATTAATGATCTTCCCATTGCCTTCAATATTGCGTGGTATGAGCAGAAGGCAGTAATTGTATTGCTGGCCCTTCTGTATCTGGGAGTTAAGAACATACACCTGGGCCCGACCCTGCCAGGCTTCTTATCACCTAATGTGGCAAAGGTTCTTGTTGAAAAGTTTGGCATAGCGGGAATAGGCTCTGTGGAGGAAGATATTGAGCTCTTTATGGCTCGGTAACTTGAGATAAACTTAAAAGCCCCGCCGCTGCATCAGTGGCGGGGCTTTTTAAGAATAAAAAATTTTTTAGATGGGGAGAAGAATGAGAAGTAAGAGAT
>LFTC01000080.1:0-3367 GCA_001512915.1 Clostridiales bacterium DTU083
CCATAAGGGTATTCTCTCTATGTACTGTATGAGGAGTAGCTACATACACAATGTCTACATCTTCATCAGCAATCAACTCTTCAGTGGATTTATAAACCTTGGCATTGTATTTACCTGCAAACGTTCTAGCCTTTTCATAGGTTCTGGAAGATACAGCTGCCAAATAGGCATCAGGCACCTGCATGAGCCCGGCCATGAACCTGTTGGCAATTGCTCCTGCACCGATAAAACCCCAGCCGAATTTCTTCATTTAAGCCCCTCCTTCAAAGTTATTAGTTTAATAATTAAGCTATAAAACAGCCCGGCACTGCCAAGCCAAAGAATTGGCTGGGCTGCCGGGCTGTAAATTTTATTACTACTTTTCAAATGGATATACAAGGCCCCACTGCCTTCTTAATTCATCCATAACTTCTGCAATGGCTATGGATTCATCCAAAGGCATCAGTTCATTTTCAAGTCTGCCGTTTCGAATATCCTCCTGCACGGCTGCAATTTCAAACTGATATCCTTCCCCTTCATGTTCCTTCCTGAAATGCTCTTCCAGCTTGCCATCAAGGTAAAGATTTGCTTCTTTCGGCCTGAAGAATTCGGGAATAACTATTCTGCCCTTTTCCCCTACAATTACAGCTTCCTGGGGAGTATTGACATTAAGTGCTGAACACAGCAATGCCAGACCGCCGCCTTCAAAGCCCAGTGTGCAGCCCATGGCCGCATCTACTCCGCTGGGAGCCATATCTGCCAGGCCTGTTATTCTGTTTGGCTTTTTGCCGAAAACCATGCAGGTTAAGGCAAGAGGATATATCCCTACATCAAGCAAGCTGCCTCCTGCTGTTTCAAGGTTCAACCTTATATCTTCAGGATTGCTTTCATAAAAACCAAAATCAGCAATTACAAATTGAACCTTGCCGATTCTGCCGTCATTCAGCCACTCACGAACCTTCTCCATAGCAGGGAAGAACCTTGTCCACATGGCTTCCATAAGATAAACTTTTTTCTCCCTTGCTGCATTCACCATTTCCCTTACCATTTGAGCATTGGGAGCCATGGGCTTTTCACAAAGCACCGGCTTGCCCATTTCTATGGCCATAAGGGTATTTTCCTTATGTATGTTATTAGGAGTGGCGACATAAATAATATCTACATTTTCATCTGCTATCAATTCTTCAGCGGTTTTATAAACCTTGGCGCCGTATTTGTCTGCAAAGTTTTTGGCTCTTTCATAGGTTCTGGAAGTTACTGCTGCCAGATATGCATCGGGCACCTGCACCAGGCCTCTCATAAACCTCTCAGCAATGCCTCCGGCACCGATAAAGCCCCAACCGATTTTCTTCATACTTTGCCCTCCTTAAAATTAGTTAACTAATATGATTATAACCATTTCTATTTTCCGCTTAACATACTAAGATTCATAATATCATTTTTCATGTTAAGCAGTATATTATTTATTAACGTATAGTTTTCAATTGAAATAGATTCGGAGCTAACATGCTCTTGCACCTGCCCCAGGGTATGCTGGAACATTTCTCTCATTTCATTAAGCTCTTCCATCATTTGCTGAACATGTTCAGGGCTAAGCTTACTGTAAGCTGCTAACCTTTCCTTTGAAACCTGTACACACTCTACCTGGCCTCTGCCCTTGATTTCATATACTTCGTTATACTCAGGAATAATACACTCAATTCCCAGCTGCTGCTCCACTTCTTTGGCAAAATCCTCTTTAGCCTGGCCTTCCCCATGCACTATAAACAGCCTGCAGGGCTTTTCCTTAAACCCTTTAAGCCAATTAAGAAGCCCGTTTTTATCCGCATGACCGGAGAAGCCTTCTACATTATAAATTTCTGCATTTACATGGATTTCTTCCCCGAAGAGCTTTACCTTTTTGGCACCATCACGTATTCTCTGGCCCAATGTCCCTTCTGCCTGGTAACCTACAAACACAATGCTGCTGTTCTTCTTCCAGAGATTATGCTTTAAATGATGCCTTATACGGCCTGCTTCACACATGCCGCTGGATGAAATGATAATCTTAGGTTCATCTGAAAAATTGAGCGCTTTCGATTCCTCTACACTTTGGGTAAAATGAAGGTTATCAAACTTTAAGGGATTATCTCCTTTCTTCAGCAAATCCCTGGCTTCTTCATCAAAAACTCCGGCGTTTCGCTTAAATACCTCAGTTGCTTTTACAGCCAGAGGGCTGTCTACATATACCGGCACATTTTTCAGCAAATTGGTGGAAGTTCCAAAATCACTCAAATGAGCATCATAGTATTTATTTAATTCATAAATAATCTCCTGAGTCCGCCCTACAGCAAAGCTGGGAATGATAACTGTACCGCCGCGCAGCACCGTCTTTAAAATGATATTTATAAGGGTTTCATCCCTTTTTTCCACATCTTCATGTACCCTGTTTCCATATGTGGCTTCCATTATTACATAATCTGCATAGTCAATAATAGCAGGGTCATTCAAAATTGGCTTTTCCTTGGTGCCAATATCACCGGAGTATACAACCTTGATGATTTCACTTCCGTCTTTAAACCACATCTCTATAATGGAAGAACCCAAAACATGCCCTGCATCATTAAAACGGACGGTTATATTATCATCAATACGTATGATCTGATCATACAAAACAGGTTTGAAATATTCAAGGCTCTTATTTGCATCTTCCTGGGTGTACAGCGGTTCTACCAAAGGCTTTCCTGCCCGCCTGGCCTTGCGGTTCTGCCATTCCACTTCCATTTCCTGAATATGCGCGCTGTCCAAAAGCATTATTTCACACAATTCATAGGTTGCCTTGGAGCAATATACAGTTCCCTTAAAACCTTTCTTTACCAGCAGCGGAATTCTGCCGCTGTGATCAATATGGCTGTGGCTTAAAAGCAGATAATCAATGGAAGCAGGATCAAAATCCATTTCCTGATAGTTAAGTTCTTCATCCCGCCCCTGGAACAGGCCGCAATCAAGAAGGAGCTTCTTATCTTTAAATTCAATCAAATGGCAGGATCCGGTTACCCCTTTTACTGCGCCCATGAAACGAATATTCACATAATCACCTGTTTCATAATAGTTTATGCATAATAAATAGTTTAGTTAATTATAACATTTTTTGTATACAGAGTATATTAATTGAATATTCTGATAAATAACCTCAAAAAAATACTCCCAGTAGGGAGTATTTATATTATCATTGTCCATAGATAATCCTTTTCAATTCTTGCCTGTTGACAATTAGATCCGGAACCAGTACTGACATTCCCCTGATACGAGCATTCTTATAACTGCCATCCACGGGGATTCTATGCTGCTCAATATTATTAAGATCAGCTTGAGCGGCAATAAGTACCAGACTCATAATTTGGTCATT
>LFTC01000080.1:3405-3913 GCA_001512915.1 Clostridiales bacterium DTU083
ATTACATTTCTCTGTCTTTCAGTTCTGCCGAAATCATCGCCGATTTTACGAATTCTGGAATAGGCTAAAGCCATCTTTCCATCCATATGGTTCTTACCTTCAACAGCATTAGGGAACCCTCTACTCCTTAGATGTTCTGCTTCTCTTTTAGTTAAGGAGATTTCTACACCGCCAATGGTATCAATTCCCTGCGTGAAGCCATCAAAATCTACCTCTATGTTTCCATCAATATGTAATAAAAAGTTCTTTCTAATGGTGTCATTTAACAGCTTCATTCCACCGAAAGCATAAGAAGCATTTATACGGTTATCGCTATATCCCGGAATCTGTACGTACATATCACGCATCAAAGAAATTATTCTTACTGAGCCGGTCTTTCTATTGATTGACAAAATCATCATGGAGTCAGAACGTGCTCTGCTTTCACCAGGTCTTCTGTCCTGACCTATGAGAAGAATGTTAATAATATTCTTATCACGGATTACTCCATTATCATCTTCCGGCCACA
>LFTC01000080.1:4055-6339 GCA_001512915.1 Clostridiales bacterium DTU083
TATTCTTTTTTTCTTACTAAGCTTCTTTTTCATATCTGGCTCCTTTTTTCCTTAAAGTTATTGATTTTTCTTAGATACAAAAATATTATTTGTTAATTATACATTTTCTGCTTCTGCTAAGATACAAACATATAATGTTTTGACGAACACTATATTCGGTAGTTGCACTGTAATTCAATATTCGTATTCTTTCTAAAAAATACGGGCATATATTGCCCGCAATAAAATTCTCTATGATTCATTATTAATCCCTACCGTATATATCTCTAGTATATACCTTATCTACTACGTCTTTAAGTTCATCAGACAACCGATTAGCTACTATAACATCTGAAATTCTCTTAAACTCATCAAGGTCCCTTATCACTCTTGAACGGAAGAATTCATCTTCTTTCAAATTAGGCTCATAAACTACCACTTCAATTCCCTTTCCCTTTATACGTTTCATAACACCCTGAACAGCCGATTGCCTGAAGTTATCAGATCCAGCCTTCATAGTAAGCCTATAAATTCCCACGATATTCGGATTTCTTTTTATAATCATATCAGCAATATGATCTTTTCTTGTTCTATTGGCATCTACTACTGCAGACATAATGTTCTGAGGAACATCAGCATAGTTTGCCAAAAGCTGTTTTGTATCCTTAGGTAAGCAGTAGCCGCCATAACCAAATGAAGGATTGTTATAGTGCAATCCTATCCTGGGATCCAATCCTACCCCTTCAATAATTTGCTTAGTGTTTAAACCTCTTATTTCTGCATATGAATCAAGCTCATTAAAGAATGCTATGCGAAGTGCCAGATAAGTATTGGCAAACAATTTAATAGCTTCGGCCTCTGTAGAACCTGTATATAGAATTGGAATATCATTTTTAATTGCACCTTCAGCTAACAGATTTGCAAATACTTCTGCCCTCTCAGATTGCTCTCCAACAATTATTCTTGAAGGGTACAGGTTATCATAAAGAGCTCTGCCTTCCCTCAAAAACTCAGGAGAGAAAATTATATTGTTAGTTTTGAATTTTTCGCTTACTTTTTTCGTATAACCAACTGGTATAGTAGACTTGATAACAATTACCGCATTAGGATTTATATTCAAAACATCAGAAATTACTGCTTCAACGGAATTAGTATCAAAATAATTTTTATCAGGGTCATAGTCTGTCGGAGTAGCAATAATTACGAATTCTGCATCCTTATAAGCTTGATATTTATCTGTTGTTGCTCTTAAATTTAAATTCTTTGTTGCAAGGTATTCTTCTATTTCAGGATCTTTTATAGGTGACTTTTTATTATTCACCATTTTTACTTTTTCTTCATTTATATCTAATGCAATCACTTCATTGTGCTGAGCTAATAGCACAGCATTAGATAAACCTACATAACCCATTCCTGCAACTGCGACTTTCATTGTTCATTTCCTCCTTAATTATTTTACTTTATAATACTCCTTATACCAATCGACATATTTCTGTAAACCTTATTCAATTCTTATCTTTGGTTTAGTTTAGAATTAATGTCTCTTTCTAAGTTCGAAGTCAAGTCCAAATTAGTGTGTAAATTACCTCGGTTGTTAAACGGTAGTTAATCAGCCAATATCCACAAGCGTTTTATGCCGCGAAAGCTGTTGATAATGAGTACATGGCATGTTAGGCTGTTAGCCGGGCATCATCCCTTCATCGAAGCTAACCATTACAGCAGAGATGATGGCCCCGATGCTTGAAAGCATGCCATGGGAGGCTCGTTGTCAACAGACCGTGGAATAAATGCGATGATAGTAGTAGGTACCCTAGGCAGCAGAGTTACTACCCTTGGTTTTCTTGTTTTCTATACTTTGATAATATAAATCCATATCAAAGTACTTACGACCTGCTTGCCACTTTTCATCTTGTTCTATAAGCAAAGCGCCCATTAAACGGATTACTGATGCCTCGTTAGGAAAAATGCGTATTACCCGCTCTCGTCGCCTGACTTCCTGATTGAGCCGTTCCACTCCGTTTGTAGTACGTAGTCGCTTCCGGTACTTCAAGGGCACTGCCAGAACCGCCGTGACATCATCGAAGGATTCGTCTAAGAGAGCAGCAGCTTTTGGAGCTTTCATCCCGTATTTGCCAAGGAGCTGATCTCTCACCTTTCGAGCACTATCCACATCAACGGCCTCATACAATTGGCGAAGGTCTTCTTTGATTTCAGGCTGCAATGCTTTGGGTGTATGATCCAGAATGTTCCTCGAAAAATGGGTTTGACATCGCTGCCAGGTTGTTCCTTGAAAATGTCTCTTGAC
>LFTC01000075.1 GCA_001512915.1 Clostridiales bacterium DTU083
GGCATTGATGTAGGTGCCAAAAAAGAGATCCATATGCTTATGTCCCAATTGGCCAAGGAAGGCGTTGCAGTAATTATGATATCATCCGAGCTGCCGGAAATCCTTGGTATGAGCGATCGTATTATTGTCATGCATGAAGGCCGAATAAAAGGTGAACTTATGAGAGAAGAAGCTAGCCAGGAAGCTATCATGAAGCTGGCGATATCATAGAAAGGGGAAAACAGTAATGAATGCAAAAACAGTGAAAAGACAAAACGGTTTTGCTGATTTGGGAAGAAGAATTATTAAATCATCTTCTTTCAACATATTTATCGTCTTGCTTGTAATGTGCGCAATAATGTATATCGTCAGCGAACCATTCAGATCAATTGATAACGTTCTGTCGATTGCACGGAACTTTTCCGCCTATGCAATTACAGGAATAGGCGTCAGCCTGGTAATCATTTCTGGCGGAATTGATCTGTCTCTGGGTTCGGTCTACGGTTTTGCCGGTGTTATTGCCTGTATGGCTATGGCTGATTTAGGCTGGGCAGCTCTGCCCTCAGTGCTGATCGGCATGGCAGCAGGCGGTCTTTTCGGGCTTTTCAACGGAATCTTGGTAATCAAAGCCAAGCTTCCTCCTTTCATCGCTACCTTGGGTACCATGAGTATTGCGAGAAGCCTTTGCTATATTCTGACCGAAGGATATCCGGTTACCGATGTGCAGGAAAGATTCCTGTTCCTTGGCCAGGGTTACATAGCAGGCATTCCTACTCCCATATGGATGATGATCATATTCGCAGTTATATTTGCAATTTTCATGAACCAGACTGTTACAGGCAGAAGGGTGTATGCATTGGGCGGCAATGAAGAAGCTACCAGGATATCCGGTATTAATGTAAACAAAATCAAATTGATTGTTTATACTCTCTGCAGTCTGCTGGCCGGTTTTTCAGGAATCATGACAGCGTCCCGATTAGGCATCGGGCAGCCCACGTCAGGCATAGGTTTTGAGATGGATGCTATCGCGGCAGTAATTATCGGCGGTGCTTCCCTGAGCGGCGGCGTAGGAACAGTAACCGGCACAATCCTGGGAGCTGCCATTATGGGTGTGTTAAGAAATGCTCTCGTACTTTTGTCCATAAAATCGCATTGGCAAAACTTAATTATCGGTTTTGTAATCATTATTGCAGTTGCTGCTGACCAATTAAAAAAGAGCAGCGGCAAATAAAATAATATAAGAAAATAAGGAGGTCATTAACATGAAGAAATTTCTGACACTCTTGTTGGCTGTGGTTATGCTGGCAGCTGTTGTAAGTTGCAGCGGGCCAGGCACAGATGCTCCGGCACCGGCTGAAGAGACACCCGCAGAAACTCCGGCAGAGCCAGAAGCACCTGCAGCTGAAGAACCGGCTGGAGAGGAACCGGCAGCTGGTGATAAAAAAGACGAAGATATCACTATAGTAGTTATTCCTCAGCAGCTTGGTAACGTAGTATTCCTGCCGGCAAAAGAGGGTGCTGAAGATGCAGGAAGAGACTTGGGCATCAATGTTGAATGGCAGGCACCTGTAAAGGCAGACCCCACACTGCAGATAGAAATCATTGAAAGCCTCATTGAAAGACAAGTAGACGGAATAGCCATCAGCTGTACTCATCCCGATGCAATGAAGGATGTGCTGAAGAGAGCCCTGGATGCAGGAATTGCAGTATCAACTTATGATGCAGACTCACCTGATTCCGGCAGAATTTTCTTCTGCGGAACCGAAAACTACGAAGCAGGCGTAATCTGCGGCGAGCATATGGTTGAGCTGTATAAGGACAGCACAAAGGATAAAATCAGAGTTGCACAGCTCGAAGGAATTCCCGGCGCATTCGACATTACCGCACGTATGCAGGGATTTGCTGATGCAATAAAAGGAAGCAATATTGAAGTTGTATACACAGGTGCATGCGATGACGACGTAGACAAGGCTGTAATCGTCGTTGAAGACTATACCCGTGCAAACGGAGACAGCATCGATGCTTGGTTCATGGCAGGCGGCTGGCCCTATATTGTAGGTCCGGATGCAATGCCTGAGCTGAAAAAGTGGAAAGAAGCCGATCCTGAAAATCGCAGAGTTGTAACCATGGACGTATTCCCCAGCTCCAAGGCACACTTTGATCTGAAGCTGGTTGACGTAGCAGTAGGGCAGAACTTCTACAACATGGGATATCTCAGCGTAGAGAACCTGTACAAGTACATTAAAGGCCAAGAAATAGCAGGTGAAGAAAAAGAAGGATTCCCTGGCAAGTTTATATCCACCGGAGCAGAAATTGTAACACAAGAAAACTATAAGGAAATGATCCCGGACGAATAATAAGCGGGCAGTATGCGGGAGCTGGTGGATATCGCCAGCTCCTGACTTTTAAAAAACACCTCTTGATTTTTAGATTTAAATATAGTAATATAATACTTGCTGTTGTGACTGGGTGTGGCGCAGTTTGGTAGCGTGCTTGAATGGGGTTCAAGAGGTCGGAGGTTCAAATCCTCTCACCCAGACCAGCAAAAACCGCTTGAATACTGGTTTTCCAGTATCAAGCGGTTTTTCTTATTATCTAATTAGTATTTTTCTCTGGGTAGGTGGGAGAATAAAATTGCTATAACCAGAAAGCAACCCATCATTAAGGAGGTATAAAAAGGTGACAGATAATAAAGAGACGATAAAGTCTCTTAATCAGCTTTTACAAGGAGAATACATGGCGGTTGAAAGCTTCAACAACTTTATTTCTAAGCTAGAGGATGAGACTGTGAAGCAAACATTTAAGGAAGTTCAGAAACAGCATAGAGAGAATATTGATAAACTCGCAAGCTATATTCAAGATATAGGTGGACGAGCTGAAGAGAATCTTGGAATGAAGGGAATAATGGGAGATATTAAAATTAATATGGATTTAGGTTCTGATGCAGATAAAGCAGAAATCATAGAAAAAGCTATTGAAGGAGAAACCAAAGGTGTTAATATGGCAGAAAAAGTTCTAAGGGGGAACTTGGACGAAAAATCAAGAGATATTGCGGGCGAAATATTGCATATGGATAGAAAGTCTATTGAAAAAATAAAAAGCCTGCTATAGAGCCATAAGGCTTTTTTTCATGTGACAAATTGTTTTTCAAAAGATTATGAAAGTATCAGTAGAATTTCCTCGTATTAAAAAAAGAGACCCGTTTCGGGTCTCTCTGCTGTCTGCTGTTATAATTAATAGTTCTCCACAAACAGTTCGAAGTATGCTTGCGGATGCAGGCAGGTAGGGCATGTTTTTGGAGCAGATTTTCCAATATGTACATAGCCGCACTTCTGACAGATCCAGGCTGTCTCTTCTTCCCTCTGGAACACCTGGCCTTTTTCTACGTTTTCTTTCAATTTAAGGAACCTGGTTTCATGTCTTTTTTCAACGTCGGCAATTTTCAGCCATGCAGCTGCGATTTCCGGGAAGCCTTCTTCCTTTGCTATTCTTGCAAATTCGGGATACATATCATCCCATTCTTCTCTTTCGCCGGCTGCAGCAGCTCTCAGGTTTTCAATTGTGTCTCCCAATGCTACAGGATATCCTGCTTCAATTTCAACTTGTGTGGGAATTTCTTCCCCTAGGCCGTCGCACAGGAATCTGAAAAATCTTTTCGCGTGCTGATACTCGTTATCAGCCGTTTCTTTGAAAAAGTTGGCAATTTGCCTGTAGCCTTCTTTTTCAGCCACGCTGGCATACATCATGTACCTGCTTCTTGCCTGGGATTCACCAGCAAAGGATTTCAACAGATTTTCTTTTGTCTTGGTTCCTGCCAAACTCTTTTTCATTTGATAACCTCCTCTGTCCATATTGAAAAACGCAATCAACTAAATATATTCCTACCCAAATTGTTAAATAATAAAACAAGAAAAACTAAGAGGCGCTATTGTAATAGTGTTTTAAGGAGGTATCCATCATTTTTCTCAGCGGCTTATAGAGCAGGAGTATAATTATAAAATTAGAAACTCCGTGAACCAGGTCAAAAGTCAATCCGTTGATCCAATATGCCAGTCCGTAGGCGGGTCCATAGAAAAAGGATTCGGTTATGGCAAAAAACATTCCGTAGAAAAAGCCAAATAAAGCTCCTGTCGCGGCATAGCCATATTCAGAGCTGACCCTTTTGCTGAGGGCTGATACAATTAAAACCAGCATAGGCCAGATAAGGTAGTAACCGATAACCCAGGTGGAGAAACCATAAATCAATATCTCTGTTGTTACAAAAACCATAGCAACCATCAGGCTTCGTTTTATCCCCAATGTGGTTGTGAATACTATGAAAAACAAGGTTACAATTTCCACATTGGGGACAAAACTTAATGCCAGCTTTCCGGCAGTGGTTGCTGCACTTAATATGCCTGCCAGAACAATATCACGGATCTTCATTTTGCTCTCTTAGAATGTGGACAGAATGAATTTATAGACATCTCCATCCTGAATAGGGGTATCATCGGTTCCAACCATTGAATCTTCACCATTTACCTGGAAGAGGAAAAACTCACTGTTAGGATCAACCTTATATTTCATCAGCCCGGTGATCATAGTTCCAAAATCAAAGGATTCAAATGATGCACCCAGCTCTTCTTGCTTTTCTTTCATCAGATCCGTCAAAAATTCATGATCGGTTTTATAGGTAAAGGTCTCATTTATGTTTTCCTTTTCTATAACTATCTGTATAGTAACCTCTTTAGAACCTTCTGTTCCTTTGGGAGCAAGAAATGCCTGATAACCTGCATATAATAATACGGCTGCCAGGATTACAACTATTATCGCTATTATCTTCTTGTTCATTATAAACTTCCTCCTATTTTCTTATTTTCAGCGACTTGTGTTTTTAACTCCAAAATAACAATAATTTGCCAATTATCCCCTCCATGTTCTATAATTAAATTGAATAAGAAATAAAAATCCCTTCAACCTACGGTTGAAGGGGTAGAAGCTGTATGCATACATTTTTACTTAACCAATGACGCAACACCCCCCATTCCCCGTGGAGTTATGGTGTTTTCAGTACAGGCAGGTCTTCCGGCTGAAGCAATTTTACTTCGATTGACCAGGCCTTCCCAGTTACCCAGTGGCCGCAGCATTAAGCTGCATCAATCGAATTGCTATCACGGCGGCGGGACCGCACAGGATTTGCACCTGTTTCCCTATTAATGCACAAGGCAACCTGTACCAGCCGACCATATTAACTTGTTAATGCTATCATATACCAATTGCCATCACAAATCAATAAATTTTTGCCGATAAAATGATGTTATATGCATGTTACTTAAGTGTATATTAAAATCAAGTGCAAAACTCAGATCTACAAAAGGGGTGAACACATGGCCGAGCAAACACTTTCATTAAAAACACTTCTGCGAAAACAGCCCATGATGAGAAGAGTGCTTATTTCATTAATTCCTATCCTGATATTCTCAATATACAGCCATGGGTGGAGAGTTATCTCTGTTTTAGCAGTGGTGACTGTTGTGGGGGTTGTAACAGAGTATTTTTTTGAGAAATCCAGAAATGGCAAGCCAACCGAATCCGTGTTGGTATCATGTTTCCTCTTTACTTTAATCCTGCCTGTTACCGTTCCGTACTGGATTGCAGCAGTGGGCATAGCCTTTGCCATTACTTTTGGAAAGCAGGTATTTGGAGGCTTCGCCAGAAATGTATTTAATCCCGCCATACTGGGCAGGGTGTTTGTGTTCATTACTTTCCCTGCCGCTATGACCAACAGCTGGACAGAACCATTTACAGGATTCCCCGGAGGATTTGCGAAATGGGTGCCTGAGCTGACCGACGGCATAAGCAGTACCACTCCTTTGGCCGCAGCATCACAAGGTACTTCCCTGCCCACCCATTTGCAATTGTTCATAGGGAATATTTCCGGGTCCATGGGGGAAACAAGTGCAATACTTATATTGATAGCCGCAGTTTATTTAATTGCAACTAAAACAGCTTCGTGGAAAATTACCACCTCAGTGCTGGCAGGAAGCCTGGGAATGGAAGTCATACTCTATCTGTTCGGTCTTTCGCGGTTTCCTGATCCCATATATGCAATCCTGTCCGGCGGAGTATTGTTCGGAGCGGTGTTTATGGCCACGGATCCCATAACAGCTCCTTCTACGGATGCCGGGAAATGGATATTTGGCTTTTTAGTAGGCATATTGGCTGCCATTATCCGCGAATTTTCCCTGTTCCGGGAAGGAATGATGTTTGCCATACTCATCATGAATTCCTTCGTACCCTTGCTGGATATAGCAGTTAAATCTGCAAAGTCCGGAGCAGCTAAAAGGAGGGTTGAAGCATGAAGGATAAGGCGTGGTTTAATGTGGTGTTCATGCTTATATGCACAGCCATACTTACAGGGATTCTTTCCGGAGTCTACGTATATTCCCGTCCTCTGATACAGGCTAACACCCGGCTCAGGGAAATTAAGGCTCAATTATATGCCTTGAACATAGAGGTGCCGGCTGATATGAGCTCAACCGAGCTGGCGGCATATTACGAACAAATCATAGAGGAAAAGAATGTAAACGGACTGACCGCATATGAATATAAGACAGATGACGGAAGGACTCAATATGCATTTCCGTTTGAAGGTGCTGCCCTTTGGGGCGATATTTCCGGCATAATTGCTCTCGATCAGGATCTGAAAACAGTGCTGGGTCTTGACTTCATTTCTCAGAACGAAACGCCCGGCCTGGGCGGACGTATCGAAGAAGACTGGTTCAAGGAGCAGTTCAGAGGAATCAGCCTGTATGAGGAAGGCGATCCTGTACGCTATGCAACAGTAAGCGATGAAGGGCAGATAGATGCCATTACCGGCGCTACCTCAACTTCCAATGCTGTATTAGGACTGATCAATGAAACGATAAAAGACATAAAATCCAAAATGGGAGGTGGCAATTGATGAGCTCCTATGGAGAAATTACCAAAAAGACATTATGGACTGAAAACCCTGTAATAAGACAGATTTTAGGCATATGTTCTGCTTTGGCTGTAACCAACCTGGTGGCAAACACCCTGGTTATGGGAATAGGGGTATCATTGGTAACTGCCTTTTCCAGCCTTACCGTATCGCTTCTTAGAAACACTATTCCCGTCAGGGTCCGCATGATGGCTCAAACCCTGATAATTGCCTTTTACGTAATCCTGGTTGACAT
>LFTC01000081.1 GCA_001512915.1 Clostridiales bacterium DTU083
TGGGCAAAGGTTTCTGCCATACCCATGCGGTCCATGGCGCAGACCACCAATACGGTTTTATCCTTTAAAGGAATTTTTAATTCTTCCTTTAAAAATCTGACCACATTCCGCTCCAGGATATTTTTGAGCACAGATCCGTCAGCCATTGGGGTTTGGCGCGCCTGTCTCAGGATAGGAACAGCAGAATGCAAAGTATACCGGCGGCTGTTTTTGCCGTAGACATACAAGCTGATGCCGCCCATGCCGAAGGCGTCAATCTTGCCGTCCAATTCACGTATCAGGTTTAAAGCTTTTTCATAGCTTCCATCAGTGCCTATTCTTTCTATTCTGAAATCTTCATTGCCTATTTTTATAACCACGCTGTGATCTCTGGCTGAAGACCCTAAGCTGACGCTGACAATCCGTTTCATTAGACAATCCCCTTTTCAAGGATGTATGCCGGTTAATTCATTATATTACTCCTGTTTGGCAGTTTTTTCAAGATATAAATTGAGAATATCTTCCATTTCAGCGGCAGTGGTAACCTTATTGATAACCTGGCGGATTTTTACAGCATCCTTCATGCCTTTCAAATACCAGGAGATATGTTTTCTCATTTCAAGAATCCCTCTTTTTTCTCCCTTAAGCTGAATCAACATATGCATATGACGCAGGGCTGTTTGAATTTTCTCTCGCGCACTGGGCGGGGGAGGTATCTTGCCTGTTGCTTTAAGGGACAGGATATCTCTAAACAGCCAGGGATTTCCCTGTGCTCCCCTGGCTGCCATAACGCCGTCGCATCCTGTCTGTTCTTCCATAGCTAAAGCGTCTTCCGGAGTGAACACATCACCATTTCCTATGACCGGAATAGACAGCCTGGACTTAACCTGCTTAATTATATTCCAATCTGCAGAACCGGAATAATACTGCTCCCGGGTCCGCCCGTGCACAGTAACAGCGGCAGCCCCTGCATCTTCAGCAATTAATGAAATCTCCACCGCGTTTATGGAGTTTTCATCAAATCCCTTCCTTATTTTAACGGTAACAGGAACTGAAGAAGCCTTGACAACCTCTCGTATAATCTCTCCGGCCAGCCGGGGATTTTTCATTAATGCACTGCCTTCACCATTTTTTACAATCTTAGGTGCAGGGCAGCCCATATTTATATCAATAAAATCCGCTTCAGTCTGTGATATTTTCTCTGCCATTCTGGCCATGATCAAGGGATCGGAACCAAAAATCTGTACTCCGATGGGATGCTCATCCGGATGGATTTCAAGCATATTTTGCGTGCGCTCGCTGCCATAGTATAGGCCTTTGGCACTTATCATTTCCGTAAAAACCACACCGCAGCCCTGTTCTTTGCATAACAAACGGAAAGGAAGATCGGTGATGCCAGCCATTGGGGCAAGAAATAAATTATTCTTGATTGTCAGGTTGCCGATTTTCATCTTTCCCCTCCTTGTCCGTAGTTTATAGTATATACTAATTCAACAAAAAATTTTACCGGCAAAGATGCCGGTAAAACTATTCTGATTTATCCTTTTCATCCTGCTCCGGTTCGATGCTTCTGACAAATACGATTCCATCTATCTTCCACTGGCCTTCCACTTTTCGCATCTCTATCACTTTTTCGCCGTTTTGCCATGTGGGAGGCGGAATTTCTAATTCAATCTTTTGTCCCTGTTCCCCTGCATCTCCTTCGCCGCTCTCATCCCCACTGCCTGCTTCCGTTTCCTGGCCAGCTTCTTCATTTTCACCTGTTTCTTCTGCTGGCTCTTCAGCCGGCATTTGGGCCGCCATCAGCCGCTCACGCATTTCTTCGGTTATGGAAAATTTCCATGAGGATTCCGGTATGTATTCTTCAACAACTACTTCGGTTTCAGATTCCCATGGCCAGACCCATACTTTTTTTACCTTTAACTCGTAAATGTAGTCTTGAATATTATAGTCATCGAATTGGGTGCTGCGAAAAATGGGATCTGAATTCAGATGTTTTAATGTGAAAAAGCGGTTCAAGCTGGAAGGATCTTCGCCGTGAATTGCTGTTTCTGCTCTTTGAGAAAGGCCGTCACTTACTATTATATATATATTAGCCATATCATACGCAATAAATGTTGCCATCACTATAAGTAATATGACAATTGCTATGGCCACCAGCTTCCTGGCCAGGAAGGTTATCAGCTTTAAGGCGGTATTCAAAAATAACACCTCTTTCGTCTATATGAATATGGGTGCATAAATCAATAGTGTAATATTAACATAAAAAAAAGACTTTGTAAATTTACAAAGCCTGTAAGTCGCAATTCCATTTATTTTTTTATTTCCAAAATGCGTATCAAATCCAGGGGTTCCACCCGGAAAGGAGAACCTATCCCTTCATAAAAGCCATGCTCACGGATCATATGTATGTTGAGGGCTGTCCAATGTATGCTTTCGCCGGTTTTTATGTTTTTCACCTTCACATTTTCCTTGGGATACATGCCCATATGTTGAAAAGGACAGGCAATGGTTCCCCGGGAATCTTCCACTATAACCTCCAGATATCCATCAACCAAAACTGGATTTCCGAATCCTTCCCTTCCTTTCGCAGTAATCTCTTCCATACGGTCTGCCAGAATTTTATGGTTTAAGTTAAGGGCTGTGACTGCCTGGCCGTCATCCAGCAGGATATCTACAAGTTTTCTTTCGTCGTCTCCAAGAAATCCGCTTTTGCTGATCTCGCCCGGCCTCATATTCTTTTCAATTTCACTAAGTCTGGGATCTTGTTTCATCCGACCATCCCCCCTTTAGAATTTATCATAGTATATTCTATCCTCCGGTACTCCTTTCCTGCGAAGCACCTCAATGCAGGCATCAATCATTCCGGGGCTGCCGCACAGATATGCTTCCATTTCAGAACCGTCGGTTATATGTCTGTCTACTACCTCGGTAATGAGTCCGGTTTCGCCTGCCCAATTGTCACCTTCTTCAGGGGCGGACAAGGCAGGAATGAAACGGAAATCAGGAATCTTTTCCTCAAAAGCCTTCATTTCATCCACATAATATAGGTCCCGTTTTGCAACACATCCAAAGAAAAAGGTAGCTTTCCTCCGGATATTGTTTTCCGCCAGATAATGGAGGATGGATTTGATGGGTGCAAGCCCGGACCCTCCTGCGATGCATATCATCTCCCGATCCGAATCTCTTAGATAAAAATCTCCGTAAGGACCGTTCAAATCCAGCCTGTCTCCTTCTTTAAGATGATCGAAAACATAAGTAGTACTGATGCCGTGAGGTACTTTTCTTATGATCAGCTGAATCAATCCCTTGTCTGAAGGTGAAGAGGCTATCGAATAAGCCCTGTATACTTCCTCCGGATTGTTCCCATATTGGGGAATTTTAATCTGCACATATTGGCCAGCTTTAAAATTCATCTCCTCTCCTTCCGGCAAACGGAGGAATACAGCTTTTGTATCATATGTAAGTTCTTCAATTCTTTCAACCATGGTTGTATATTCTCTTATATTGAAAAGCTCATCCGGTATTTCAATTTCAACATCCGACCTTATCCTCACCTGGCAGGCCAGGCGTATATTATTCTCCTGCTCCTCCCTGGAAAGATAAGGAGTTTCTGTGGGCAGGAGGGGCCCGCCTCCCGAAATCACCTTAACCTTGCAAAGCCCGCAGCTGCCGCGGCCTCCGCAAGCCGAGGGAATAAAGATATCATTTTGCAGCAGGCTTCCCAACAGGTGGTTTCCGCCTTTTACTTCCAGTTCCTTGTCCTTATTTATTATAATTTTGCATGTTCCGTAATTTAACAGGAATCTTTCTGCAATGGTAAGCAAGGCGGCCAGAAATATGCTGATGCCAGAAATAATTGATACGGTTGTTAATACCTCCGCCACTGTATCTCTCCCCCTTCACTGGATGGATAATATTCCTGAAAAACCGACAAAAGCCAGTGCCATAATGCCTGTAACAATCATTGCAAAGCCTGGTCCCTGCAAACCTTTTGGTATCTTGCTTTCATCCACTTTCTGCCTGATTCCTGCCAAAGCAAGTATGGCAAGAGTCCAGCCAATGCCTCCTCCGGCGCCATAGGCAAGGGATTGCAGGAAATTATATTCCCTTATTACAATAAAGAGTGCCACACCCAGAATTGCGCAATTCACGGTTATCAAGGGAAGAAATATTCCCAAGGTATAATAAAGATTGGGTATAAAGCGCTCCAATATCATTTCTACCAATTGAACGAAAGCGGCGATTACTATGATGAAAACTATAAACCTTAAATATTCCAGGCCAAAAGGCACCAGGATGTACTGATATACCAAATAGTTAAGAACCGATGTTGCCGTCATTACGAATATTACGGCTTCACCCAGGCCTAAGGCAGATTTCAGATCCTTGGATATGGACAGATAGGAACACATACCCAGAAAATTTGTCAATAATATGTTGCTGGTAAAAATAGAAGCAAAGAATATAACAAAAGGACTAATTTCCACTTACCTGCACCCCCTTGCTGACTGTTCTTTTAGCAGAAATTTCTCTCTTCAGGGCAACCGATTTAGCTGCCCAGATTATGGATGCCAATACGAAGAATGCACTGGGCGCCATAACCATAATGGTCCAAGGAGTCCACCAGTCTCCCAGGATTTGAATCCCCAGTATGGTCCCAAATCCCATCAGCTCCCGGACTATGGCAATGGCAGTCAGAACCAGGGTATAGCCCAGTCCGGACATGAGGCCGTCGAAAAAGGATGGCAGAGGCTTGTTTGTCTGAGCAAAGGCTTCGCATCTTCCCATTATTATGCAGTTGGTAATGATCAGGCCTACATAAGGCCCCAGCGCCCTGCTCATGTCAGGCAAAAAGGCCCGGAGCACAATGTCAACCAGGATTACGTAAAAGGCAATTATCAGGGTTTGAGCCATCATGCGGACCCTGAC
>LFTC01000082.1:0-1764 GCA_001512915.1 Clostridiales bacterium DTU083
TTTCGTATATCAGCCGCCTCCTTTCAAAATGGCATAAAAAATGACCTGCCACAGGCAAGCCTACTTAATCTATCTGTACGAGAAACAGAGCCGTTTTCGGCACTGTTCTCCGGTTAATATTTATTTATCCTCTTCGCCGGTCAGTATGAAATGGGCATATTCCTTGTGGTTTTCGTCGAGATAAACGACCAGCTCATGGAAACCCATGTCATAGGCGATGCGCTGCACCGTCGCTACATCAAACATATTCGTTAGCCCCGTGTCGCGGATGGCGAGTATCTGTTCCTTTATCTTTTTATTCATTTTCAACCTCCTTAGAATCCTCGACAGCCTGCTTGAGAATGCCGATGTCGAAGTCCGCGCCCTTGTAGCCCTCTAAAATAACGCTGTAGTAATAACAGCTTGGACTGCCAAGCGGTCGGCCTTCATTCATAATGTAGACCATAGTTTCTACGTTCTTTTTGCCAAGTCTGACTTTGACCTTTTCCTTTCGGTAGAGGAACGGGAAACCCTCGTAGCGGTCGAGTGCCGCTTCGTCAGCCGGGGTAATCTCCCACAGCAGGCATGGCACGTTCTTGCCTTTAAAAGGCTCCACGGTCGCAACAGAGCCGCCGTGTTCGCCACGAAACAATAACTGGTAGTCCTTCAAAACCGTCGTCCCGATAGGCTTTGCTGTGGGGCAACGGTGCGCCATCTGCTCAAGGTTAAGGTTTGAGCCATAGGCGAGATAGAATGTTTTATTCATAGTCCTTGTCCTCCTTGTTTTTGTGGGGCAACCGTTTAGGCTGCCCGAAATCGCCAAGCCGCCGAGCCGTCCAAGTGGGCCGTCAAGTGCTCTCGGCAGTTTGCGAATTCCTCGCCGATGAAACCGATACGGTTGAGGTAGGTTCGCATTGCGAACTTTTCATTTTCAATCTGTGGCTTCTTCGCCGATGCGCATTTCTGTGTCAGCGCCTGGTGGTTGAGAGCGAGGGCGAGAACAATGTAGCTTCTTATCTTACCTGCGTGTAGCTCGCTGTTGAAGCCCCGAAGCTCGACCGTGTGATTGCCTGTGAAAAAGCTGTGCAGATTAAGAAAGTGGTATCGGCTTGAATGGTAGTGGCGGCTGGTGCTTTCGCTGTAGCCCTCGTACCAAAGGCTCTCGATGGCTTCCATTGTCTTCGGTTTGCGTCGGTTTAATTTCTCGACCAGAAGGCTATCCATCTTTTTGCAGTAACTCATCCGTTCTGGTGCTATTTGTAAAGCCTTGTAAAAAAGGTCGTTCTTGCTGGCGATGATGTTCACAAAGTTCCTTATGCTCCTCGGCGTGTGGTCTGCACCGTCAAGGTGTATATGTATTCCACAGGAGTTGTTTGTAAATCCACCGGCGTGGCGAAGCTGCCTGACCAGTTCCTGTAGCGTTTTTATATCCTCGCGATAAGTTAGTATGGGGCTGACCAGTTCTACGCTGTAATCTCGTGTAGCAGCAACCTTTTGGTGTCCTTGTTTCTTTTGGCAGGAAATGCTGCTGTCGCTCATAAACTTCCAAATCCGTCCGTCCGGGGCCGTTACCTTCTTGGTGTCGTAGTAATCACCTGTGTGTGTAACCGTCCCGCCAAAATAGTTTGCTGCGACTTTGGCCGCCTCGTCTCTTATGATGCCAGTCAACTCAATCTCGATGCCGAATTTCGTTGTAAACATTGTGTTTTGCTCCCTTCGTGTTGTGTGTTTTCCCTTGCGGTAGGTTACATATAGCCATAGAAAACACAGCATAGCAAGGCAATT
>LFTC01000082.1:1827-2297 GCA_001512915.1 Clostridiales bacterium DTU083
CGATATGAAGCGTGCTGCCGTTGTCCCATGAAACCATTATGCTTCCAATGTCATCCACGCCCATGACCGTTCCTTTAGTACCAATAGGAGGAGCTTGTATGTCATCCATTTTTATCAGTTCCACACGGCACCCGACGGGATATTGAGCGCGGATACGTTCGACGGTTTCTCGTGAAGGAAATCTATTGCTCATCACCTGTACCACCTTTCGGAGTTTTGAATGCGCTGCTGCCGGGGAGGTTTTTCAGCAGGATTTTTCTGCTAACCTTGTATTCGTCACCAATAAAGCCGAGGGAGAGCAGCCAGCAGCGCATGGCGTACTTTGGATTATCAACCTCACGTTCTTTGGCACTGACTCGCTGCTTTTCTTTTGCCGTTTCACAGAGCTTCGTTATTAGTGTGGTATAAGCGTGAACCGAATCGCTGTCTAAGTTTCCTTTGAACCACGGGAATCGGAGAGTGTTTTCTGT
>LFTC01000014.1:0-2627 GCA_001512915.1 Clostridiales bacterium DTU083
TGCCATCTACCTTTACATAGTAACTGCCATTATTAGATGGCGCTTGTGCAATTTTGTTGTAACCATAGCTTCCTGTTGAGTCACCCATACTACCCGATCTGTCAAGTACCAGTACTACATCTACCGGGGCTGCCTGGGGCGTGCCTGTTATTCTCAGCGTAACCTCAAAAGTTCTGCATCCTGTTGTTTTACCACTTGCATCCCTGGTTCTATCTGCTGTTTTAAACACTTGTATGGTATCTTGCAATCCCGTACCCATCAGTTTAAACATGCTGCCTTGAGAAAAACTGCTGGGCAATGGAATCGGATCTTCCAATACAGCCGGAAAATATTCAGCCAATTCGTTAGGATCATCACTATCCTGCTTCTCAACAGGTGGATCAATTCTATCGGATTTCTCGTTAGCTTTGACTTCCCTTTCAATAACACCATCTAGTTCATCAGGATTCTCTGCATTAATCTCTGGCTTTTTCCCGTCTGCTTCGGCCGAAATAGTTAAATCCTCATTTATGTCTTCCTGTTCAGCAGTTGCGCCTGCCATAGCTGAATTCTGAAAAGACACAGCTAAACCAAATAATACCAGTGTAAGAAGACAACTGATTATCTTTATGGTTTTATTACCGATCCCATATCTTTTATTCATTTATACATCCTCCTGACCGTAATTTCTTTGTAGGAGTTCTCAATTTATGCTATTTTTGTCCACTAATGTCTTCAGAATTGTGTAAACACCCTTGAATTATTGATGCAAATAAATGGTTATGGGTTCAAACATTCAGCGGTTTGTGGTAATTAAAAAGGCTGCTATGTTAAATACCGATTACCATAGCAGCCTGACCGTCATAGCAATTGCTTTAGACTCAGAGGCTTTGCGTCCCCGTCTTTCGGCGGGTTTGCCCGTGTTAACAAATAAAGTATATAAAATTAACAATGTACATATTATTACTCATCCATAAATAATTAAAGGCTGCCATGTTAATAGATATTAACATAGCAGCCTGACCGTCATAGCAATTGCTTTAGACTCAGAGGCTTTGCGCCCCCGCCTTTCGACGGGTTTGCCCGTGTTAATACGTGACTTTAGCAGAATATTAATTTTTAATACAAATATTATATTGTTATGCTTTTTATACTACTATTTCATTAATTTGTCAATAGATTTTTTTGTTAAAAATATATTTTTAACAATTTTCTTATATTTCAGTTAACTCTTTTGATATTTGCACCCAATGAACGCAGTTTTTCGTCAATTCCCTCGTATCCTCTTTCGATGTGATATATATCCAAAACCTCAGTGGTGCCTTCGGCATACAGGCCGGCCAGTAAAAGGGCAGCGCCTGCCCGCAGATCGGTTGCCTTTACCTGGGTGCCCTGCAGCCTTTCGACCCCTTCTATGATTGCGCTTCTGCCCTCGATCTTTATCCTGGCACCCAGCCGTTTAAGTTCGCTTACATGCATAAAGCGGTTTTCAAACACAGTTTCGGTAATCATGCTGGTTCCGGGCAGGGTACACATAAAGGCCATCATCTGAGGCTGCATATCGGTCGGAAAACCCGGGTAGGGCAGGGTCTTTAAATCCAGTGTATTTAAGGGTCCGTTTTTGTATACCCGGATTCCTTCTTCCACCGGCTCAACCTGTATTCCCGCTTCCTTGAGTTTGGCTTCCACCGGCCTGATATGATCAATTATTACATTGGTTAAAATTATATCTCCTCCAGTGATGGCAGCCGCTGTCATAAAGGTGCCGGCCTCAATCCGGTCCGGAATTATTGTATGAGTGCATCCAGAGAGCTCCTCAACCCCTTCTATTTTTATGGTATCGGTGCCGGCTCCCTTGACGTTGCCGCCCATAGAGTTAATAAAATTTGCCAGGTCGATGATTTCAGGTTCTTCTGCCGCATTTTCTATAATAGTCATACCCTCTGCCAGGGCAGCGGCCATTATAAGGTTTTCGGTTGCACCTACGCTGGGAAAGTCCAGGTATATTCTGTCACCTATAAGCTTATCGGCTTTGGCTTCTATGTAGCCGTGGCCCAAAGTTATATCCGCCCCCATGGCAGCCAGGCCTTTCAGGTGCAGGTCAATGGGCCGGGTGCCGATGGCACAGCCCCCGGGCAGGGAGATCTTTACATTTCCAAAACGGGACAGAATCGGCCCCATAACCAAAAAAGAAGCCCTCATTTTCCTGACCAGGTCGTATGGGGCCGGTGCAGGCCTTATTTGGCTGTTGTCTATGCTGAGGGTTTTATTATTCCACTTAAGCCTTGAACCGAAATACTCCAGCAGCCGGCACATTACATGTACATCTTCCAGGCGGGGAACATCCTCCAAAGTGCTGAAGCCGTCGGACAGCAGGGAAGCTGCCATTATGGGAAGAACTGAATTTTTTGCCCCGTTGATTGCAACCTTGCCTTTTAAGGGGCCGCTTTTTGTAACAATGAATTTTGCCATTTCCTGCACTCCTGTAATTTCAATGATGTTTTTTGCCTGATGATGCTTACAAGCACCTAGTATGGGATGGAAATGACAGGAGTGCCAAGGTAGATAAGGGTTTTATTATCATCAGAATGATGCCTGAGGGCTATATTAAGATTGAATCTTCCTTTTTCTGATTCCATCCGGCTGTT
>LFTC01000014.1:2694-11363 GCA_001512915.1 Clostridiales bacterium DTU083
TTTTCTCCAATCTTCCAAGGATGGTTGCTGTGTAGGTAGTTCCTATTTCAGGCTTCTCCTCATATGTTTTCAGTATATGCTCAATTTTTTCATATGCCATACTTTCCTGAATTATATTGTCAGAATCCAGGCTGGCTTCTGCAAAAACATAGGCATCATTGCTTTCATATAGCTTAATGGTATAGTTTATGCCGTCTATTCCGGCTGATAACTTAATGCTGGTGTAATTCTCTTTCTTATCTGAATGGATTTCTGCACTTGCATTTTCTCCTAAGAGTGAAAGTACTTTTTCTGCCTCTTTCATCAGGTCCGGCTTATTATCTTCACCGCCTTTTATCTTTGCCCAGCCGCTGATGTGGATCTTTTCAATGGAAGCATCTACGTTTCCTAACTGCTGCCTGATTTCATCCTTCGTGATATCCTGTGAGGCGGCATCTGCTGTAGAGGCTTTATCGATAAGTAGGATAAAGACAGATGTTAATAAGACCAAAAGCAATAATAAGGCCGGAAAAAATCTGGCTTGGTTTTTCATCCCTGGCACCCTCTTTATTCCGTCATCTAACCAAATTATTGCCAGAATTTTTCCTGTATATACATGGGTATAAAACGCAAAAAAGCCCTGCCATATACATGACAGAGCGCTTTTTCAAAACTGATTACTTGGTACCAAACAATCTGTCACCTGCATCTCCCAGGCCAGGTACTATGTAGCCGTGATCGTTGAGCCTCTCATCCACTGCTGCTACAAAAATATCCACATCATCATGATCCTTCTGCACCCTTTCAATACCTTCCGGCGCGGCAATCAGGCAAACCAGCTTGATGCCCTTTGCTCCCCTTTGTTTTAGAAAATCTATGGCTGCGGAAGCTGAACCTCCGGTTGCCAGCATGGGATCTACCACAATCAGATCTCTTTCGTGAATATCGGTTGGAAGCTTGCAATAATATTCGACCGGCTGAAGGGTTTCCGGATCCCTGTATATGCCGATGTGCCCTACCTTGGCAGCCGGAATCAGCTTGATCATGCCGTCCACCATGCCCAGGCCTGCGCGAAGTATAGGTATAATTCCCAGCTTTTTACCTGCTATTACCTTGCAGCTGGCTTTTCCGATGGGCGTATCCACCTCAGTTTCTTCCAAAGGCAGATCCCTGTATACTTCGTAGGCCATCAGAAGTGCAACTTCCTCCACCAGCTCCCGGAATTCTTTGGCACCAGTCTCCTTATTTCTTATAAGCGTAAGCTTGTGCTGAATCAGCGGGTGATCCATTACGTGTACCTTTGACATTCAATTTCCCCCTTGTATTTTGGTAAATATGGATTTATATAGTATTAAGCATTTAAGCAAAATTATCCTTTTGGAAGCAGTATTTCAACGGAATCCTCATATCCGATCAGAGCTTTTTTGGCAATGCCCAAAAACAGCCCGGTTTCTACAATACCGGGTATGTTTTGCAGCTGCCTGTCCAGCAATTCCACATCTTCAGGGGGAGTGGAAAAGGTGACATCCAAGATGAAGTTGCCGTTTTCGCTGATTACAGGGCCGTCCTTGCGGACAGCATTGCGGATTTCCGGCGTACCGCCCAGTTCCCGGATTCTCTTCTCCACGTAGGACAGGGAAGCAGGAATAACCTCTATGGGAAGTGGGAATTTTCTGCAGAGGGCGGGAACCAGCTTGGTTTCATCTGCAATCAGGATAAACTCATCTGCCATGGAAGCTATAATCTTCTCAATGGTATGGGCAGCTCCTCCGCCTTTTATAGCGTTTAGATAAGGATCTATCTCATCAGCACCATCTACGGCCAGATCCAGGTGACTGCAATGCATGCTTTCCATAAGCGGTATTCCGTACTTAAGACAAAGCAGGCTGGATCCGAGAGAGGTGGTCACACCCTGTATGGATAGCCCCTCTTCCTTCACCCTTCTGCCAAGTTCTTCTATAAAAAAAGCAACGGTGGAACCTGTGCCGATTCCTATCTTCATACCGTCCTTTACAAACTCTGCAGCGCGCCTGCCTACCTTCTGCTTCAATTCTTTATTGCTGGAAACTGACTTCAATTTTAGCCCTCCTTATTGCATACCTGTTACATACCTTCTTAACTCAATTGTATATTATATATCATTAATTCTTTTAAAGTCTATCGAATTATGGCGCTTAATGTAAAATTGCGCTCATTCTTTTTCTATCTTTTCCAAAAGCCTTTCCAAAGCCTGGCTGATTTCCCGGGCTGCCCTGCGGTAAACCTCCACAGGCTGGCCGAAGGGATCCTGGATATCCTTATCCTGAAGCCCGGCATATTCCTTTAAGGTGTAAACCTTTTTCCATATGGAAGGCTCGGCTGCCTGCAAAGCATTTTTATGTCCCTGGGTCATGGTCAAAATCAGATCGGCTTGTTTCAAAAGTGCCTCGTCCACCTGCCTGGACTTATGCCCTTTCAGATCTATGCCCATCTCCTTCATAACCTGTACAGCCTGCATGCTGGCATCCTGCCCGGATAAGGCTGCCAATCCGGCAGAGGCTGCCTTAAAGCCTTCCAGCCCTTTTTTCTGGACCATATCATTGAACAGTGCTTCAGCCATGGGGCTTCGGCATGTATTACCGGTGCAAACAAAAAGTATATTCAATATTTTCCCCTCCTGTACCTAAACGACTATAGGTCGATAATATGGAATCCGGCAGCCCGGGCTATGCGGTTCATAACCGCCAGGCCTTCTTCCTTTTCCTCCACCCCTTCTGCCAGAATTGCATCCACACCCAGCTCATCAAATTCCCTCAGGCGGGCAAAGAGCTTGCCGGCTATATCGGCTGGGTTTTCCCTGTCGCCCATGGAAAGCCTAATGCCTGCCTGGTAGCGGGACAGGGTTTGATCGGTGGCTAGAATGCCTGCCCTCTTGCTCTCTTTCTCCAGCCTGGCTGCCTCCTTATTTATAAACTCAACCTGCCGGTTTAACTCACCCCTTACAAGGGTTACCGGAGCTTTGGGCGCATAATGAACATATTTCATGCCCGGAGAACGGACTTTTTCATCTTTTTGCACCGGCCTCATAACATTGGGATGAATCCGCACCTGTCCTATGGCCGCCTGAAGCATTTCCACGGTCACGCCCCCGGGCCTTAAAACCATAGGCGCGGAGCCGGTCATGTCCAGCACGGTGGACTCCACCCCTACCTCGGTCTTTCCTCCGTCCAGAATCATGGGAATGCGGCCGTTCATGTCTTCTATAACATGCTGTGCGGATGTGGGGCTGGGCCTGCCGGATATGTTGGCGCTGGGCGCAGCCACAGGCACCCCTGACAGTTCAATCAATTTCAGCGCTGCCGGATGAGCAGGCATGCGCACGCCTACCGTATCCAAACCGGCGGTTACAGCTTCAGGTACCAGTTTCGATTTTTTTAAGATGATGGTTAAGGGACCGGGCCAGAATTTATCAGCTAAAAGAAGAGCTTTTTTTGGAATGGCTTCCACTAATTTGTGCCAAGTGGAAATGTCGGATATATGTACAATGAGGGGATTGTCGCTGGGCCTGCCCTTGGCCTTGAATATTCTGCCTACTGCCTCTGCATCCAAGGCATTTGCACCCAGCCCATATACGGTTTCGGTTGGAAAAGCAACTACCTGGCCGCTGCGCAAAAGCTGTGCGGCCTCCATTATTTCCTTCTCTTGTTGTTCCGGGTCAGAGATGGTTATGACCCTGGTTTTCATCCTGTGTATTCTCCTTCTGCAAGTTTTATATAAATTTGGTTATAACAATTCCCAGAAGCACCCCTGCTATAAGCCCGGCGCCGGAAATTCTTCCCCGGTGCAGATCCCTGGATTCGGGTATCAGCTCGCTGCAGGTTATATAGAGCATGGCGCCTGCTGCAAAACCTAAGCAAAGGCTGATAAAGACCGTGGAGATTTCCCCCAGCAGATAGCCGATGAGGGCACCGATTCCGGTTGGTATCCCGGCCAAAAGGGCAGCCAGAACAATTTTTATGGGGTGAATGCCGCCCAGCCGCATAGGGGTGGCCATAACAATACCCTCCGGAATATCATGGAGGGCAATTACAAGGCTTAAACCCAACCCAAAGTTTTGAAAACTTGTAAACCCTACGCCTATAGCCAGGCCTTCCGGGAAATTATGCAAGGCAATTCCAATGCCTATGAGTATTCCTGTATGTAAGTATTGTTTGCTGCTGCCTGATTTTAAATCCTGTTTCCGGCCTTGTTTTCTAAGCAGAATTTCCTGGAGCACCGCAATAACAAAAACGCCTGTTGCCGTGCCCAAAAGGCCGGTTTTAACTCCTCCCAGCTCAAAGGAGCGGGGCAGGAGGTCAAAACATACCACTGCCAGCATAAGGCCTGCAGACATGCTGAGCAAGGTACTTAAAAGCCGCTTGCCCGGCCGGTTGAGCAGGAAGACAAAGGTTCCTCCCAATCCGGTTCCTATAATGCCTGCTGCTGTGCCCGCTGCTGTGCCCAGCATGAGATTATTCAACTTTAATACCTCCAATACAATATAAACAGTACATTGTATTCGAGGCAGTTTATTTCTATGCCAGCATGCTTACTCCCCTGCTGCCTGCAGTTTTTCAGCTTGTTCTGTATGAGCCAGGCTTTCAATCACTTCATCCAGGTCTCCGTCCAGAAATTCTTCCAGGCGGTGGATGGTAAGCCCGATGCGGTGGTCGGTTACCCGGCCCTGGGGGAAGTTATAAGTCCGGATGCGTTCGCTGCGGTCACCGGTACCCACCTGGCTTTTACGGTTCTGGGCATACTCCTCTTCCTTTTCCCGCCTGGCCATGTCCAAGAGTCTGGCTTTCAACACCTTAAGGGCCTTTTCCTTGTTCTTGAGCTGGGACCTTTCATCCTGGCAGGTAACCACTATGCCGGTGGGCAGGTGGGTAATGCGGACGGCGGAATCCGTGGTGTTTACGCTTTGGCCGCCGTGGCCGGACGAACGGAAAATGTCTATGCGCAGATCATTGGGATTTATTTCAATGTCCACATCTTCGGCTTCGGGAAGCACTGCCACCGTGGCAGTGGAAGTGTGGATCCTTCCGCCGGATTCGGTGGCGGGCACCCGCTGAACCCGGTGGACCCCGCTTTCATATTTGAGCCGGCTGTAAGCGCCTTTGCCTTCTATCATGAATATAATTTCCTTTACCCCGCCAAGTTCGGTAAAGTTGGAGCTCATAATTTCAATCTTCCAGCCCTGGCGCTCGGCATAACGGCTGTACATGCGGAAGAGCTCCGCGCCAAAAAGGGCAGCTTCCTCGCCGCCGGCTCCGCTGCGGATTTCCATAACCACGTTTTTCTCATCCAGGGGGTCCTTGGGAAGCAGCAGCATTCTTATCTCCTGTTCCAAGGTTTCCTGTTTCTCTTTAAGTTCATCCAACTCCTGTTCCAGCATCTGAAGGAATTCCCTGTCATCGGTTTCCTCCAGCAATTGCTGCGCTGCTTCAATTTCCTCTTTTACCTTTTTATATTCCCTGTATTTAGTTACAATCTCTTCTAATGATGCGTGCTCCTTAACCAGCGTCTGCCATTCATCCTGACGGTTAATAAGTTCAGGATCGGCAATTTGCTGCGCCAGTTCCTCATATCTTTCTTCTATGAGATCCAATTTCTCAAACATACCTATTCTCCCTGTTTTTTATAGAAAACCACAAAGCGTTCTATGCCTGCCAGATCCTTATGGCATTCATGCCTGTGGTAATATCCGCTTTTTAAGAATATATCCTGAATCTTATTACTCTGCCCGTATCCAATCTCCAAGGCAATAAATCCGCCTGCCTTGAGATAACGCCAGCCATCCCGGGCTATCCGGCGGTAAAAGTCCAGACCGTCTTCTCCCCCGTCCAGGGCGGATATGGGTTCATAGTCCCTGACCTCGGTCATTAGCCGGCCGATTTCACCTGTAGGTACATAGGGCGGGTTGGATACTATGATATCAAAGTATCCTTTGAACTTCTCAGGCGGCAGGGGAGCAAACAAGTCTCCCTGATAAAAACTTATTCGGGAAAGCACCCCGTTTTCCTCCGCATTCTTTTTTGCGACTTCCAAAGCGCCCTGCTCAATGTCCGCCGCTGTTATTTCAGCATCCGGCAGGTTTACCGCCAGGCTGACGGCAATGGCTCCGCTGCCGGTGCACAGATCCAGTATGGAAACCCGGCCCTTTTCCCTAGCCCTGCTTATTGTATATTCCGTCAGCAGCTCTGTTTCCCATCTGGGAATCAGAACCCTGGAATCCACATAAAAGGGCAGCCCCATAAAATACCTTACGCCGGTAATATATTGAAGGGGCTCTCCTGCCGCCCTTCTTTCAAGCAGGCTCTTGTAGGCATCTATTTGCCCCGGGGTCAGCACATAATCCTTGTTCAGATACAATTGATGCCGCTCCCAGCCCAAAATATGGGCCAGCAAAAGTTCGCTCTCCAGCCTGGCAGATTCAATTCCCTTTTCCTCAAGCGTCCGCCGGGCATCCGACAAGGCCTGTATCAGCACCGGATTCAACTTTTTCTTCCGCCTCCCTTTCAAGTATGTGGCCGGCTGCCTCCTTAAAGGCACGGATGGCAACCTCCAGCTGGGAGTCGTCAGGTTCACGGGTGGTCAGCCTTTGCAGCATCATTCCCGGATACATGATAATGCGTACAAAGCGGGATTTGCTCCTGCCGGCAAGCCGGGTCACTTCATAGGACAGGCCGGCAATCAGGGGAAGCAGGAGCAGGCGCCCCAGCACACGCACAAAGATATTCTGCCATCCCATGAAGGAATAAATAACAATGCTGATTACCATAACTATGAGCAAAAAGGCAGTGCCGCATCTGGGATGGAGGGTGGAGTACTTGCGGGCATTTTCTACGGTCAGTTCCTCATCATGCTCGTAGCAGTGTATTGTTTTATGTTCAGCTCCGTGATATTCGAACACCCTGCGTATATCCTTAACCCGGGAGACCAGCACCAGGTAGATTAGGAATATGCCCAGGCGGATCAGGCCTTCTATAAAATTGACGGCCACATGGCTCCGGATAAAGGGCCTGATCAGGCCTGACAGCAGTGCCGGAAGCAGAATAAAGAGGCCAACTGCAAATATGAGGGCCAGCACTACGGCACTATAAACAACCACCTCTTCCACTTCCCTGCCGAGTTTTTCAGCCAGAAAGGATTCAAATCTGGAGGGTTTGTATTCCTCGGCATCTTCCCCGTAAAGTTCTGCAGAAGTCATAAGGGATCTGACTCCAAGCACCATGGTTTCTGCAAAGGTTATAATGCCTCTCAGAACCGGCAGCTTGAGTATGGGGTATTTATTCAAAATGGTGGTCAGAGTTTGTTTTTTTACCTCAATTTGTCCGTCTGACCGCCTTACAGCTATGGCAATTCTTTCAGGGGCTTTCATCATTACCCCTTCCATAACCGCCTGGCCGCCTATTGTGCATTTTTTCATCTTTCGTCCCCCTAAAAAAATACAGACCAGGGGAACCCTAATCTGTATTCTGGTCTACAGGATGTTAGTTTTCTTCACTAAGCCCATATCTCTTACGGAACCTTTCAACGCGTCCGCCGGAGTCAACCAGTTTCTGCTTTCCGGTAAAGAATGGGTGACACTTGGAGCATATTTCAACCCGAATCTCCTTTTTGGTGGAGCCGGTTGTAAAAGTTTCCCCGCACGCACACCTGACCACTGCTTCACCATACTCTGGATGAATGTTCGCCTTCACCTTTTTCACCTCTTTCGTGATCTAGTGCCATATTTCATAACCTTATTTAACTTTTACAGTATAACATATGATAATTCATAAAACAAGTAAGTTTTTAAGCTGCAGCTAATAGGTCTTCCAGGAGGGAAGAATTTCTGCCTTCTGCAGGGATTTCAGCATAATGGCAAATATGGGGCCCAGAATCAGGCCGGCAAATCCGAAAAGACGGAAACCCAGGTACATAAAGATAAGGGTAACCAGAGGATGAAGCCCGATATTGCCTCCCACAATTCTGGGCTCAAGAAACTGCCGCAAAATGGTTACGATCAGGTATAAGCCCAGAAAACCTGCGGCCTGAAAGTGGTTCCCGCTGATTAAAAGAATGACTGAGCCGGGTATCAGGATGGTGCCGGGGCCCAAAATGGGCAGTATATCTGCAATTGCCGTTATAATGGCAAGAAAAAAGGCATATTTTATATCCAATATTATGTAACCCAATAATACCACGCAGAAATTAATGGTAACCAGGATCAGAAGTGCTTTTATATAGCCTGTGAGAGCCGCCAGCAAATCATTCTTAATGGTTCTGAACTTGCTGCTCCAGCCTTCCGGCAGCTGGCTGAATACAAAGCGGGAAATCTTTTCCCTGTCCCTGCTGAAAAAGTAAGCAGCCACCAGGGTGATAACGGTGTACAAAAGCGCCAGGGGCAGGGAGGTCAGAACCTTGATCATGGCATTCAAAAGGGTGTTGATTCCCATTGTAATGGCATTGCCTGCTCTTGAAAGTATGCCTTCCAGGCTGGATTCGACTGTTGCTACCACTTCAGGAGGCAAGGCGGCATACCAGGCCCCGCCTAGATCTATCCAGTCCCTGATCAGGGAGATGATATTCTGGTATCCGGTGCCTACCTTGGTAAGTTCCCACACTTCTACAAAGAGACGATAGAAAATGAAGCCAACCAAACCGCCGAACAAGGCAACAAATATAAC
>LFTC01000014.1:11383-34300 GCA_001512915.1 Clostridiales bacterium DTU083
TTTTCGACAATGTGAGCGATGAGAAAAGCAAGAAGGAAGGGTGCAAAGAACAACAGCAGCTTGGTCAGAAACAAATAAAGGATGAGAATTACCAGAAGCACCTGGATTACAACTTTTGCCGTTTTTTTTCGTTTCTCATTCAGCCAGGACATATTCTGCTCCTTAACGGTAGTTGGAGTATGACCTATCCAAATAGCCTTCCTTTTCCATGATGGCAAAGTGCTCCAGCATCAGGTCTATAAATTCATCATTGGTATTGGTGCGCAGCATATCGTTTATGATAATCTCCATAATCTGATCCGGTCTGCCCTCGCTCAGGTTCTTGCGGATAGCCCAAACCCCTTCCAGTTCCTTCTGGGTCATGAGCAGATCTTCACGGCGGGTGCCGGATTTATACAGATCCACTGCCGGGAAGATGCGTTTTTCAGACAGCTTGCGGTCAAGATGGATTTCCATGTTGCCGGTGCCCTTGAATTCCTCGTAAATTACATCGTCCATGCGGCTGCCTGTTTCAACCAGGGCAGTGGCGATAATTGTAAGGCTGCCTCCCTCTTCAATATTACGGGCACTGCCGAAGAACCTTTTGGGTTTATGCAAGGCGGAAGCATCCAGACCACCAGACAGGATTCGTCCTGTGGATGGAACCACCTGGTTGTATGCCCGGGCCAGACGGGTAATGCTGTCCAGAAGAATTACCACATCACGCCCGTGTTCCACCAGGCGCTGAGCCCGCTCCAGAACCATTTCGGCTACCTTTATATGGTGTTCAGGCAGTTCATCAAAGGTGGAATATACAATATCACCGTCGATGGACCGCTGCATATCCGTAACTTCTTCCGGCCGCTCGTCAATCAGCAATACAATGAGATGAATATCAGGAAAATTCAATGATATGCTGTTGGCAATCTTTTTAAGTAAAGTAGTTTTTCCGGCTTTGGGAGGCGATACAATCAAACCTCTCTGTCCCTTGCCAATGGGGGCTACCAGGTCAATAATGCGGGTTGCAAGGTCTTTTCTGTGTTTCTTATTTTCCAGGGTGATCCTCTCATTGGGGTAGATGGGCGTCAGTTCATCAAAAGGTTTGCGAAGGGGTGCCTTTTCCGGATCTTCTCCGTTTACCGCCGTTACATAAAGCAAGGCTCTGAACTTTTCCCCTTCCTTGGTGTTCCTGGTTTTCCCGGATACTAAATCTCCGGTTTTCAGGCTGAAACGCCGGATCTGGGACTGTGAAATGTAAACATCCTTGCTGCCCGGCATATAGTTCTCACAGCGCAAAAAGCCATAGCCGTCAGGAAGCACTTCCAGAACCCCTTCCACATCTTCTACATCGCTGTAGCTGAGCAGCTCAGGTATGGCAGGATTGGTAGTGTTATAGTATTTCTTTGCATAGGCTACCTTTTTTTCATATTCTTCTGTTTCTTCTCCTGCTTCTTCAGCTGTTTCAGCCTGCCCCATATCTTCCTCTTCTTCTGCTGTTGAGCTGTCTTCCTGAACTTCTTCCTGCTGAGTGTCTTCCAAGGTTATCTGAACAATTTCTTCTTGAGACTCGGTTTGAGATGTGGATTCGCTTTCTGACTTTTTGGGACGACCTCTCTTTTTCTTGACCGGCTGTTCAGCAGCTGCCTGTTCCTGGCCTTCTGCTGCCTGCTCCTCAGGCGGAACTTCTGCTTCCATCTGTTTCATCTGGCTTTTGGACATTTCCGTAAGCTTTTCCTGAATCTTATCGATTAATTCACTTTTTCTGTACCTGGTAACGCTTTTTATACCAAGTTCTTTGCCAAATTCCCTTAATTGGGCTATGGTATTTTTACTTAAATCATTTAAATTTAAATCATTTAAATCCAAAATTTCTTTCACCACTTTCCTTTATATAGTTTTCACACTGCAAAAGTTAAATAAATAGGATTTGTATATTTGAAAAGATTAATTAGTATTATTGCCTGTTCTTAGAGTTTCATCCATTTATTATAAAAAACGGACACAAAAAAGAAAAGTGAATCGAACAATGCATGCAGCAACGGAAAGGAAGCACTCTATTTCATGTTAATATATAAACAGATATTCGTCAACTAAAACGGAAAAAATTCCAAAAAATATGAATGAAATTCCATGCACTTATGCCCAGTTACTTATAAAAGAATGTTAATTCATTGGTGCCGGCGGTTTTTCCGTCGATGGCCATCTGATACACCAAATCCAGCCTGCCCTGCTCCTCATTATATTCATATTTAATTCTGGTAGGAATTATTCCCATTTGCAGTATGCCATAAGGGGTCATCAGATTATTAACATAACTTTTGCCCGGTTCAAAAAAGAGATGGGAAAAGCTGGTTCCTGTACGCTCCATGGATACAGAATTGTTATCGATGGCTATGAGGGTTTTGGTGCCCTCTTTGCCAGAAATTGCACTTTCCTCGTATTCTATATAATGAACACCGTCTTTTTGGAACAAACGGCCTTCTGTTACAAACTCTATGGAATGCTGTTCGCCGTCAGCGCTAATATGATTGCCCTTAATGGTCAGCAGGATCTTCTTGTCCACTTCCTCACCCCCCTGCGAGGACTCCAAATTATTATACTAACGTCAATACTGCTCTATGTCAATACATTCTGCATGAATTTCCGTACCCAGGAAGCGGCCGCCGATGGTCTGAAAACCCTGGCCGAAATCGCTGACGTAAAATTCAATTTTCCCCTGCTTTTTTTCCTGATTCAGCCGGCCGCTATTCTCCAGAATCTCTTTTACCTTAAGGGCTGTATTAACTGCCGGATTAATTAAACGTACATCCGGCCCCATAACATGGGATATGGTATTTTCCAGAAGCGGATAATGGGTGCAGCCCAAAACCAAGGTATCAATTTCATGCTGCTTTAAACCTTTAAGATAACGCTCAGCTGTCAGCCTGGCTATTTCTGTATTGCTCCAGCCTTCCTCCACTATGGGAACAAACAAGGTACATGGCTGGTCATATACGCTTATATCCGGGTTTACCGCCTTTATGGCATTGGGGTAGGCCCTGCTTCTGATGGTGCCGCTGGTGCCGATTACTCCCACTTTTCCGTTGCGGGTGGCTTCCGCGGCAGCCTGGGCGCCCGGCTGGATGACACCTACCAGAGGCAGATCAAAAGTGTTTTTTAAATATTCAAAACTGCTTGCACTGGCAGTATTGCATGCTATAACGGCCAATTTTACATTTTTGCTCAGCAGAAAACGAACGCTTTGAGAGGAATACTTGATTACAATTTCCCTGGAACGGGTGCCGTAAGGTATGCGGGCGGTATCGCCGAAGTAGACAATGTCTTCTGCCGGAAGCTCCTTCATAAGCTCCTTTACTACAGTCAGGCCTCCCAGGCCTGAATCAAACACTCCGATGGGGCGCTTATCCATGCTGTCCAATCCTCCTCTTCAGGTTTATTCTACTACGGTGATTGAGGAAAAACAACCATAAAAAGGCGGAGGGGCATCCCTCCGCCATGCATGCGGGCAATATCGACAGTACTGCTACTTCTGTTGATTTCTCACAGACCGCTCAGCGAACTCTATGGCCTTCTGTACGATCCGGCCGCAGTCACGGGAAGAGACGCTGCCCCATCCTTCCCTTTTTACCACATCGTACACGCCCAGTTCCTTTGCGATCTCCTCCTTCAGGTTTTCTGACATCATCCTCCGGTTTCTCGCAGCCACATCGATACCTCCTCTGCATTTGCATCGAAATAAATTTCGATGCTGATATTATTTTGTCCCAAGCAGAATGAAATATTAGGGACAAATGCTGGTTAAATTGTCAGCGATCCGTTTCCAGTATCGATGATCTGCAATATGTCCGCTTCTTCGCCTGTATTTGCATCAATGTAGACTATAAACCTCTTTTCGCCTAATGTGCCTTTAAATTCATAACACAGACGTTCTCTTTTTCCCTCGGTTGGAATCACTGCCATACGTGAAGATAAAATTTCCAGATTTGGATTGACAAGTTTCTCAGCCTCTTCCATGGTCAGGGAAGGTTCCTTTATTTTTCTTTCCCGGTGTGAGAGAAGATAATTCCTGGCTTCCAGCCCATAGATCCGGCCGTTGTCCAAAGCTATTTTTACCTTGATCAGATCCGGATAGAATATTATATCATCCTGGGCATATGCAAAATTGATGGTGGATATGCCGTCAAAGGTTTGCTGGTATGTGCCCTCCATGCCCTTGTAGCCCTTCTCTTCCAAAAATTCAGCTGCCCTTTCCATGGCCTGCTCTATGGTCAGCACCTCTTTTTCAACCTTGCGCTGGCCTATTACATTGACAACTTTGCCACCCTGTTTGCTGACGGAAATAAATAAAGGGTTTTCAGGTTCTTCCTTTACCCATACCTGGAAGCCCCAGGTATCCAGAATGCCGTTGCTGCTGCCGGAAGACTTTTCTATTCTGACTGCCCTGTCCGGACCGATGAAATTAAGGGCAATATCCATGGCTTGCTGTTCGGTTACGGTACTGCCTTCCAGCAGGCTGCCCAGCTTCTGGTCCAAGGCTTCGGAAAAGGGGCCGTCGTAAATGAGAGTGGGATATTCAATGCCTGTTTTCTGTATGTTTACAAACTGCTTTGAATAGATGTCATCGGATACCTCATAAAAGCTTGTCTTGGCAGAGCGCATCAGCTCTCCCCAGCCGGTATTTTCCTTCAGAGTTTCCGCTGTCAGCTTTGTAAGCTCCTCATTGAGCCTGACAGCATTTTCATGGAGATGCATAAGGTTTTCCATTTCCTTGTTGTTGATTATTTTTCCGCCGGCAACCTTTTTATTTAAAAAGTAGGCATAATCGGCCAGCTGGTTTAAAAATTTGGATGTTTTGTCCAGTACAATATGCGATACAGGCAGCTGGCCCAGGTCCATCTGGGCAGCCTGGGCCTGCCGGCTGATTTCAGACAAAAGAATTGCATGCTGGCTCCGGTCGCCGCTGACCATTAGTTTGGCCAGGCCGCTTTCAACGCTTCCCACATTGCCCACCAGTTCATAGAAGGATTTTTGATATATGTTTTCCATGTGCCTCATGTATTCCTGGTTCAATTGATACTGCTGATAACCCCATACTCCGGTAAAGATCAAAGCTATGGCCAGCACCGCCGGCACTATCCAATGCTTCATAAGAACCTCCCTTTCAGGTGGCAAACCTGTGATTGCCGATTACTATATGAACAGGCCTGCTCCATATCCACTTGCTGGTTGCCTTGGCCGGATTATAATAATAGATGGCTCCGTAGGTGGGATCCCATCCGTTTAAGGCATCCCTGGCTGCCCGGATGGATTCCTCGTCCGGCGCCAGGTTTATCTGGCCGTCGGCAACGGCGGTAAATGCATTAGGCTGATAGATAACCCCTGCAATGGTATTGGGAAAATTGGGGTGTTTGACCCGGTTCAGAATAACTGCTCCCACTGCAACCTTTCCTATATATGGTTCGCCCCGGGCCTCCCCGTGTATGGCAGCAGCCAGCAGATACACATCATTGGAATTGGCCTGGACGCTTTGTCCGGAAGATGAGGGTTTCTGGGCAGATGTGCCTGACAGCTGAATGCCCATGGCATTGGCCGTCTGCGGGCCCACTACCCCGTCCTGTTTCAGGCCGTGTTTCCGCTGAAACCGAATCACGGCATCGTAAGTGGAAGGCCCGAATACGCCGTCAACAGGCCCGTCATAATAACCCCACTGTTTCAGTTTTCTCTGAACTTCCGATACCTTGCTTCCAGTGGAGCCCCAGTAGAGGACTGCAGCTTCGGCAACACTGCTGCGATTCGTATAATAGTTAAAAACCATGCTGCCGCTTATTATAAGCGTAACCAGAACGGCAATTACAGCCATCTTCTGTTTATATTCCATATTTTTCTTCCCCTCTTTCGCACAGCTTTAAAATATTTTTTGCCAGCCCTATACAGGATATGCATGCAAAGGCAATCCAACTTTTTACATAAAAAGCATAAAAAAAGGGCTGCATTTTTGCAGCATCCCTTTTTATAAAAACATAATGCCATTTAATTCATTTTAAGCTCATCAAAAAAGCCTATCCACCCATTCCAAAAAGTCTTTCCACAGTTCCACAGCTTTTAACTTATAAACAACATTTTGCTCCGTTTCATTAAGGTTTCGGCCGAAATCCTCTTCGGATGCCTTATCGTGTCCGGCAAGGCCATGTTTATCATCTTTGCAGTTTTGTTCCGCTATTCCGGATGATACATCCACAAAGCAGAGGGGCGGGAACATAACACACCACCAGTTGGCTCCCCGGCCTTCTCCTATGACTAAGCGAAGGGCTTCATAATTGCCGGCCGGATAAACCACATCTCCGTATACCCGGGTGGGGAAAGGAAATATGCCCAGCTGGGCCTTTACATTATAGGAATATCCCCTTTCCCTGATCTCTGCCAGAGCTGTTTTCTCCAGCTCCGGCAGGCTGGCTTCAATTGCTTTTCGGGCTTCCTCCAGGGTCTGAACATCCCTGAACTTTTCCCCAAAGGCCAGGAGCAGACGGTCCCGGACATGCAGCTTTAACTCCTGATCTTCAGGTGAATCGCTGTTGGCTATAACATGCAGGCGTATTAAATTATCGGTATTGTCATTTTGAATGACCCCGGTGAAGGATGAAATGATAAGTGCGACAATGATGGCAGCAGCCGAAAAAATCCATTCATACCTCTTCATTTGTATACCCCCGTATCTCATGTCCTATTAGAAGTATTGACAGGATACGGAAGTTTATACCTGTCTATGCGCTTTGTATACCAAAATACCTTTTTACTATTTCCAAATCACTGGGTTTATCCACATCATTGCATATTTCAGGGTAAGGCACTATGATGGCGGAAGCCTGAATGTCAAGAAGCTGGCATACTCTTTTTTCCACCTCGGGTATGGTCAGCATGCCCAGCATAAGGCCGGCCAGAAATTTTATGCCCAGCATTCTGCCGGTTTTTAAAGGCTGTTTCCTGAATTGGATTACTTTTTTTGCAAACTCCTCACATGAAGCGAAAACGGCGGGATTTAAATACATGACATTGCCGCCGGTATAGGTGCCTTCCTTCATACGAATATAGGTGCGTTCCACCCCCGGGAACCGCTCTTCATTCAGCTTTTTATTCACTATAGGGTAACAGAAATCCCCTCCCTGCTGATAGCAGCGTTTGACAAAGTCGGTAATCATCCAGCCGGCAATCATGGGAATGTCGGAGGTAACTATAAGTACTGCCTTATCGGCCATAAAGGGTTCCATGCCTGTCTTGACGTTTTCAAACAGGCTCCCCCTGTCTTCCGTGTAGAAATCCACCTTGTCTCCCAGATGGCTTTTTAACAGATCCGGAGGGCCGGAAATGGAGATTCTGCTGATCAGGGAAGAATCCCTTAAGGCATCTATCACATATTCAACCATGGGCTTGCCGTTGATGGGCAGCAGGGACTTATTCTCCACGCCCTCCCGGCCAAACCCTTTGCGGCTGTCTCCGGCCAGCACAACAGCATTTATTCTGTCCATAGGCTTCCTCCTTGCACAATTTCCACTCCTCTGCCGTATGAAGAGGCGAAAAACACATGGGGATAATGCAGCTTTAGTTTTTCTGCCGCTTTACGTGCCTGCCTGGCAGATTCGAACACGCCGAATACGGCTGAACCGCTGCCGGTCATCATGCTGACAGCTGCACCGGTATTATCAAGGGCTTCCTTTATCTCATTAATCTGCGGATAAAGCTTTGCCGTAACCTGCTCCAACACATTGCCCATATAGGAGCTTAGCAGATAAAATTCACCTGCTGCCAGCAGCTGGTAAACCATCTCCCAGTCGGGACGGAAATTGATTTCGTCAAGCTTCAGGGCCTGGTAGACAGATGCGGTGGATACACCGAAAGAAGGCTTGACCAGCACCAGGGGAATGTCTTCAAGAGCAGGAAGAGAAGTCAGCCTGTCGCCGATGCCCCGGGCAAGGGCAGTGCCCCCGAAAATGCAGAATGGTATATCCGCCCCCAAAGCAGCGCCCAACCCGGCCAGTTCTTCATCTGACAGACCCAGCTGCCAAAGAGCATTAAGCCCGGCCAGCACAGCTGCAGCGTCGGCGCTGCCCCCTGCCAGCCCGGCTGAAACGGGAATGTTTTTATTTATTTCAATGCGGACTCCGCCTTTAACTCCGAATCTGTCCATTATAAGCCTGGCTGCCTTGGCGGCCAGGTTGCTTTCATCCAAGGGCATGATACGGGCATTGCCCGCAACTTCTATGCCCTCCCGGCATTCAGTCAGAATAAGCTCATCCCAGAGGCTGATGGACTGCATCAGCATTTCCACTTCATGGTATCCATCGGGCCGCCTGCCGGTTACATTCAGGGTCCAGTTGATTTTTCCCGGTGCCTTAAGTTTAATTGTGTTCATATATCCACCTGCTTAAACATTGCATGTTTTGATTGACAGCTTAATTATACAAATTATACAACATAAATTCATCCATAACCATTAAAATAAAAGGCTAAAAGGCCAAAAAAAAGCTGCATGATGCTGCAGCCTGGTTCTCAGTATAAAGCTTTCAGATAACAGAGGAATCCAGCTTTTTGAAAATCAGCAGCCTGGTTCCGGGGCTTACGGCCTCATTATCCATGGGATTGTATTTGAGAATATTGGATATGGTGGTATTGTACTTTTTGGCTATGGACCAGAGGGTATCATCGGGTTTTACGTAATATATGTAAATTCCCGGTTCCTTGCCGGCTGCCTCTTCCACTTCCTCTGCGCTTATAATTACATCCTTCTCAATAATCTGGGAAACTGAAACCCTGCACAAAACCGGGATTTTCAGCTCCACCTCGTCCTGGGCCAGCAGGGTGAAATTAACATTTTCCGCAACCGCCTCGCTCTCACAGTCCATATGGGACTTAACCCCGTCTATTTCCAAGGTGTGGCGGAAAGGCAATTCTTCCTGGAAGCTTGCCACCGGCACATCCGGATCATTGGTCTGATAAACCACTTGGCAGGCCAGTACGCCTTCCACGGAAGCCTTCCCCTCATCCATGGCGCTGTCGGTTACGACAGGCCTGGCTTCCACATAAAGAATTTTCCTAGCCTTCGGAACCCCTTCCGGGAAGGTGACGCTTTCCTTCACTATGGTGTGCCCCTGGCTCTCGCCCACAAACTGCTTTATCTTGATTTTCCTTTTCTTAACCTCCATTGCAGCCTGGGGGCTGTATGCATCTGTAATGATTTCTCCTTCCTGGGCTTCAAACACCTGGGCGTCAACTGCCAGCACAAGCTCGGTGTCAATTATCCTGAGTTCGCCATTGATATCTTCCCTGGGATCGGCATAAAGCTCGGTAACGGCTGCATCCGCCCAGCATTCCATGCCCTGATAGGCTCCCTGGATTTCCACCACATGGCTGAAGGGGATGCTGTGGGAAATATACTGTATAGGCTCATCTTCATCCTCGCACAGGTAAAGCAGTTTCAGATCCACGTCCCCGTGTACCACCACCTTGTTGTCTGCGGCCTTCTTCTCATTGATTCTGACCTGGGCACTTTTTCTTACAATTTTTTGAATGGTAGGCATTGAATCTGCCAGCTCCAGGTCCTCCCTGACCAGGGTCTGGGAATGGCCTGTTCCGGCTATGGAGGATACCCGGATGCCTTCTCTCAGCACCTCAACATCTTCTCCGGAAAACTCGGTAACCGCCTCCAGCTCAACCACCTGGCTGACCTGCCCGGAAAGATCCAGAACAGCTTTTACATTAATCTTCCTGGCGGATGCCAGTTCATAATCCACATGCTCCACATCCAGCTTGAGGCGCGATGCCATCTTGGGTCTGGCACCCGGCAGGTCCATATACTGGGTAAAGCCGATTTCGGATTCCAGCGAATCGATGGCTGAATCTTCCTCCGGAATATAAAGGATATCATAGCGTATAATGCCTTCTGCCATGACTTTGTCCTGAATGACTTCCTGGCTGGATATGACAGCCTCAGCATTTATGTCCAGAATCCTGGCAATGGGAGCCTTGTTCTCCGGTACATTTATCTCCCCTTCCACCAGGGCCTGGCCTGACTCCTGGGCTACTACCTGATCAAGCCTTAACAGGTCCCTTCTGTATTCTATAGCCAATCTTGCTCCTCCTCTCCTGACTTTTTGTCCATAAATTTTCATATTATATAATAGTAGGAGAGCAGGGAAAATATGATTAAAAAAAAGAAGGCATGCCTTCTTTTTTATCCTGTACAGATTTTTTCATTATTGCTGCATACAACAAGTTCAACATTTGATATGAGAACATCTGAATAAGTATAGGAAAGGGTCTGAACTGAATTGGAATCTGTGCCAACCTGAACTGTAAAGAGATTATGGTAGGTGTCTGCTATTACGCCTTCCATTTCACAGGATCTTCTCCTGCCACGGTTGGCTTTGAGTCTTACCTTCTGGCCTACGTTGGATTCCAGGACCTTCCTGATGTTGTCCACTGACTTTGCATCTATCACGGTATCACATCCCATTATTTTGATAATTGGGATTAGTTTTACCGGCGTGCATTTTTTTATTCTTCCATGTCAATATCCTCATCAAATTCCAGTTCCGTTAATTCTTCATCATCATTTTCATCTTCGCCGAAAAGCTCATCATCGGTGTTTTCTTCTGCAATCTCGTCCCAGTCAAGAGCTTCCTTATCCTCATCTTCATCTTCCTTCTGGCGTTCCAGCCAGCATTGGTAGCACATTTCTTCCCCGCTTTTTATAATGTTTTCGCCGCATTCCGGGCAGAAATCATATTCCTCTTCATCATCGTTGCTCCTCAGGGCTTTGCCTACTTCTTCCTGGCAAATCCCACAGAGCACATCGGTGCTTTTGATGTAATTAAGATTACAGCGTGGACATTTTTTGTAAGCCATGCATCTCCCTCCAGTAAATTATGTCCGTTTTATCTGAACAATTTTTAATAGCTATTATATACCCAAATTAGTTTATTAAAACCAGATGTAATCTTGCAATAATACCAAGATTTTCTTTTCGACATGAAGGCCTGAATTCCTGCTTAAGCCTTTTAGATATTTATCCGGTAAACCACGCTATTGATTTCTGCAGCATGTTCTCCCCTTTGCCCGGCTCTGTATCATAGTATAAAAGCAGGTTGCTTTCACATTCATTATAATGAAAACCCAGCCAGGTGTCATCCTTAAATACTGCTTTTATGTCTCCGCCTTCCTCAATTACCCTGTCCAGCCCTGTTGAATGCAGCGTATCTAATGTTTCCACCAGATTCCTGCGTTTTTCCGCCCAATGGTCTGCATCCATGCTCAGGGACCGGTGCTCCTGGACCCTGTTTTGAGTCAAAAGATCCATATGGCTGAGAAAGCCCTGCCAGTTTAGATCATGCCGGCACAAGGCCTGAACCAGAAGCATGGCCTGAAGGATACCGTCCCAGTCGGGCAGGAAAGATCCAAGCCTAAGGCCTTTGCTGTCCCAGATTACCGCCTTGTCCAAAGGTCTGTTTTCCTCCTTCAGCCTGTAAAGAGGCAGAACTTCCAGCCCGTAATGCTTAAAAAATTTAAAGGCAGCTTCCGGTGTGAAGATTTCTGTATAGAACTCAAAATCCTTTCCCTTGGATTTCAGCCATTCATCCAGAATCAAAGCCGCAGCCCATTCGGTTCGGATAATTTTCCCATGAGGGGATACAGCGCCTATTATACTGCCGTCGCCATTGAAAAACAACCCCATATGGCCATTTTTTTGTGCAGTTAATTTGGATACCGGCGCCATATTTCTTTCATTTGGCTGAGGAATGCTGTCCAGAAAACCCGGATTGGGCTTGGTGCGGATGTGGATTCCTCTGAGCCCCATGGCTTGTAACAGTTCCTGCATGTAAGTACCGACGCTTCCAAAAAAACTGTCACTGGCAATAAAGGGGTTGGCATTACGTATGCATTCAGCATCAATGTTTTCCATCAGCTGAACCGAATATTCTGGAAAAAAATCCATATATTGAAGCAGATGCCTGCTGTCTTCCGAACTTCTGGGATATCTTCTATACAGGTGCTGAAACAATTTGTCCATCCACTCCCTGGATACAGGGCTGCCGGATGGAAGCCGGAAGGTCAGGCCGGAATATCTGGCAGGCCGGCCTTCTCCGGTCACCATGATTCCCAAGGCCGCCTGGCTGAATCGAACCGACATGCTTAAAAAAGAGGTAGGTACGGGTTTTTTATGCATGATAACCTGTATTCGGTTGGCAGTAAGAACCCGCTGGATAGACCATGCATATTCCCTTGAAAGAAAACGGGTATCGTATGCCAGGACCACAGGTTGCGAATTCTCCATGTCTTTCAGGCAGTCTGCCACAGCCTGTGCAACAATGCATATATTTTCAAAGCCGATATCTTCGCTGATCACGCCAAACCATCCGGTTTCGCAGAATTTGATCAAGACCGTCACCTCCTCTTCCCTACATTGTATGCAGAGAAGAGGAATTTGGTGTTATCCACATGCCAAAACCGGATTTATCCACAGTATCCACAGGTTTATCCCCAAACCATTGACACATGGGGATTCTGCGCTTGTGGAAAAAATCAATATTTTCCACAGCATTGTGCATTGTTTTTTTGCCTTCAGGCACTGAGCTCCATGGAGAGCTTATCTGCCACCAATGCAATGAATTCACCATTGGTGGGTTTGTCATTTTTATCATAAACCACATAACCAAAGAGCTGATTAATGTTTTCCACCTTGCCCCTGCTCCATGCCACATCTATGGAGTGCCTTATGGCCCTCTCCACCTTGCTGGGAGTGGTGTTGAATTTTTTGGCAATGGAAGGATAAAGCTCCTTGGTGATGCGGTTGATTATGTCATTATCCTCCACCACCATCTTGATGGCTTCCCGCAGGAAATGGTAACCCTTTATATGGGCAGGAATGCCGATGGTAAGAAAAATATTGGTAATCCTCTCCTCCAGGCTTTTTTCCGTATTCATTCTGGTTACGGGAGGCACAACCCTGCCGGAGCTTTGGGCGGAAGACCCGGACAATTCCCGGATACGGCTGAGTATGACATCAAAATCGAAGGGTTTGACCATATAATACCTGGCCCCCAGATCAATTGCCCTTCGTATTATGTCCTCATTGCCTACGGCGGACAGGCAGATAACAGCCGGCTTATACTCATGGCTGCTGTTGTATAAATTCTCCAATACGCTGAGTCCGTCCATCTTGGGCATAACCATATCCAGCAGGACCACATCGGGTCTGACGGCCTGAATCAGTTCCAGCCCTTTGCGGCCGTCGGCTGCCGAACCTGCAATCTCCATGTCGTTCTGCATGTCGATCAATGAAGACATGATCTCCCGTATTTGATGGTTATCATCAATTATTACTACCTTGGTCTTAGCGATCATTCCCTTTCCTCCTCTTATCTTGTGTTTACTTCTGATCTACAGGTTCTTCCATCATTTGACTGCCTTCGCTAACAGCAATCACTTTATGTCGAACCCTGTAAAATTTAGAAATTTATGGTATTTAATCTTATTTTATCTTAGCATATTGAAAGGAGTATTTAAAGAGATAATCGCAAAAAATCAATAGGGATATGCAATATTTCCGGTCAGGGCATCTATGTATAAAAGCCAGTAACCAGCTCCGTATCCGTTTTTAACCGGCAGCCAGCGGGAGAATCCATGCAGGGACATGGGAGGTGCCGCGCTGTAGATACCTGGTATGCCGTAAATTACATATTTCACCTTTCCCTTTTCCCGCATCAACCCTATTAAATAATGATCCAAGGTACACCTGCTGCGGCGGTAGTAAGGGTAACAGGGATTATATGTCCCGTAAAAGGGATACACCGGCCCATATACATTTTCTATCCTAATCCATTCAACCTCGCCCACTGCATCATCAAAGGGAGTAACTTTTTTATGGCTGTCAAAAAGCCTGTTGTAATATTCCTCTACCCTGCTCCAGTAAGATGTGCCGCCCAGCTGCATGCTGTAGAAATCCTGCTCCTCCGTATCCTGTGACTGATCTGTATTCCGGGCTGAACCCATATTTTCCTGTTTCAGTTGGCTATCATCCTCATATATATAGCTGATATCCGGTGGCTTAAATTTTAACAGCTCAGGATCTATCTGATCTTCTGCCGTTTTTTCCGGCCCTTTTTCTTCATGTACGTCTTCCTGCCGTTCCAGGCCGGCTTCATCTGCCTGATGCTGCAGAAGAACCTCAGATTTCTGACTGTAATCCAAAGCTTCCGCTTCCTCCTGTTCCATCAGGCCTTCGGATCCCGGCTGTTCACTGAGAGCTTCACCATGTTCTGCTTCTTCCTCCAATTCAGGAATTTCAACCGCCATTATATTAGCTTTTTCACTGCCTGATTCCGCGCTTTCAGCCTCCGCATATGACTCTCCTTCCCTTTGCTGCTCCAGTCCTTCTGCTCCGAAAACTTCCAAGGCCTCACTGCCGCGGGAAAGCATGTACATATGCAGCAGCCGGCCGGTTATCTCACGGTTCCAGTTAAGTTTTACCTTCTTGTCCGAATATCCCACCAATGGATACCGGAGGGAGCTTATATCCGAAAGCTGCCTTTCCACTACCGCCAGGGCATGATAATCCCCTATGCTGTTTCCTGTTTCTCCTACATCATCAGGATCAAAAACAATCTCAAATTCCCCTCTGCCGCTGCCGGGCAGCTGAATGCTGGTGAGCTTAACCGGATCCACTTCCTTTCTGTTGGAAACCAGAACAACGTCGTAAATTGCCTGCTGAGGGTCCGCCGGCCTCATATCCTGTATGTAAATCAGCATCTTTCCGAAATTGTTACGCAGTTCCAGTTTTACATACCCGGCAGGTTCCCTGCCTTCCTGTATTTCAAATCCCATATCCTCAGGCTTTAGTATTATAAAAGACCGATGGAATTTATAGCTTCCTAACAAATAAACCCTCCCCTTTCATAATTGCTGGTTTGATGTATCTGATACACTCACTATACATATATGCACCATAGACTTATCCCTATTAATATATGCCGGCAGATGTAAAAAGTGCCTGGGCCGCCGGCATAAAAGTGCATAAAAAAACCGCCGGTCAGGCGGCTTATTTACATGCTTTGCTGTCTTTTACATTCTTGAGGTATTAAGATATTGCATCGCTGCAATCTATATTGTTGCTGATTAAAGCCAGTTCCTCCAGGGAGAGGGTTTCGCCCCTTCGCTCAGGGTCTATGCCCAGTCGGGAAAGCTTTTGTGATAAGGCAGCCTTGTCAAGGCCGGTTATGCCGGCAGATACAAGATTATTGAGCAGGGTTTTGCGCCGCTGGGCAAATACAGCCCTGACAATTTTGAAAAAGCAAGCTGTATCTTCAACATCAACAGCCGGTTTATTCCGCCTATCCAAAGCTATTACAATTGAACCCACCTTGGGAGGCGGAAGAAAAACACTGGCCGGCACCTTGCATATAAGCCGGGGCCGGGTATAGAACTGTACTGCAACGCTTAAGGCGCCATATTCCTTGCTGCCGGGGCCGGCTGCCATCCTGGCTGCAACCTCCTGCTGAATCATAACGGTAATTGAAGTATAGGAACAATCATTTTCCAAAAAGCGCATAATAATGGGTGTGGTAATGTAATAAGGCAGATTGGCCACAATCTTGAAAGGTCTGCCTTCCAGCCTGTCTTTTGTCAATTCCTCCAGGTCCAGCTTAAGAATATCGCCGTATACCACTTCTACATTATTAAATCCTTCCAAGGTTTCATCCAGTATTGGCTTAAGCGAACGGTCTATTTCCACAGCCACCACCTTTGCAGCATGGCGGGCAAGTGCAGCAGTCAGGGTGCCAACTCCGGGGCCGATTTCAAGAACATAATCGTCCGATGCCAGCTGTGCCCCTTGTACAATTTTGTTCAGTATATTTTCATCAATCAAAAAGTTCTGGCCCAGGCTCTTGCTGAAGCTGAAGCCATGGCGGCTGAGCAAGCTTTTAAGATACTTGGGAGATGTAAGTGTGCTCATTTCCTGCCCCCCTTTTATGCCAGGTATCAAAGTAATTATAACTCATTATAACAAAAGAAGAAAAAGAAAAAAGGCAGATCTGCGTCTGCCTTTTTAGTTTCCTGTTTACTTTAGGAAGTAAACGGTAACACTTCTTCTTCCCCAGCTCCTGGTAGTGCCCACATCCTCCATGAAGATGTCTATTATGTTGCCCTTAACAGCTCCACCGCGGTCTTCCACTGTAAAAATTCCGCTGATGGAAACTCCTCGTTTGGCCCAGAATTGAACCAGTTCGGGGATGTAAACCTTGGTACCGATGGGTATGTCCGGCGGCGCTGCGATAGTATGGAAAGGCTTAGCCTTTCTTCCGCTGGATGTTACTCCGTAGTATTTATCGCCCGGCCTTTTCCCTGTCGATTCATAACCTGCTGTATAAGCTGTAGCAACCATTTTTCTAACCTTTGAATATCTTACATAGTCGCCACGGGAAGTTTTAACCCGCTTGGCAGTTCCTTTTTCTACTACCCGGTCTACCGGATCCTTTGTTACTTCCTCGCTTACCAGCTTGCGTTGAATTTCCACTCCGTCCTGGTAAGTGACCAGCAGCTTTCGCTCCAATTCACCCTGCTGGCCTTCCTGTACAACTTTAGTTACTCCTTCATCCAAATCTTCGTTCTTTTTGGTAACTATTTGGTAAGGTATTGCTTCCTTTTCTACCAGAACCTCCTGATCTATTCGTGTAACCTTTATGTGATCATAAGGTTTTACCGAGTCTGACAGGGAGTAATTGACCAAGTCATCTTTTCGCAGCTCCACGCCTGCTTTTTCCAGCATTTCCTCCACGGTTCCCTTGGTTACGTGAAGTACTGTCTTTTCGCCGTCTGCCTCTACTGTAACAGGCATGGCTCTTACAATTTTGATTTCCGTGTTATCTTGTAAAGGTTCATCCAGGGCCGGTGTGATTTCATCACCAGGGCCAAGGGTGATTTCATATCTATTAAGTAATTCTTCTACACTGTTGTCGTAAGTTTCAATCTCAACACGGTACCCATCGTCATCCAGAATCACGTTTTTAACCGGATCCTGTATCAAATGAGTTATTGTGGCTGTTGCCGATCCGACAAGAGCCAGGAGTATCAGGAGCAGTACAATATACTTACTCCGGATCCTCCGTATGTGTGAGTCCATAATCAGCCTCCTCCTTAATTTTTGGATCCTCGGAGTGGATGCGGACATTGTAATATAAATTTAATAATTTGTCAAACCTTTTTAATAAATTTAATAATTTTGCCAATTCCACCTCTAGTATTCCAAAAAAAGGAGGCTGTTATACCACTTTTTTCTAAATAAACCTTGCTGCCTTATATGTCAAAGAATTTCCTGGCATTGTCCAAGGTGATCCGGGCTATTTCTTCCATCTCCATGCCCCTTATTTCAGCTATGCGCTCAGCTACCAGCTTCACCAGGCCGGGCTCGTTGCGCTTGCCCCTGTAAGGATGGGGAGCCAGGTAAGGACAATCAGTTTCTATCATCAGGTGGTCCAAATCTATTTTTTCTGCCACTTCAACCGATTTCACCGCATTTTTGAAGGTAACGGGGCCTGCCAGGGAGATCATAAAGCCCATATCGGCATAAACCTTTGCCATTTCCCAGCTGCCGGAATAGCAGTGCAAAACGCATCCCTTCAGCCTGGAACTGTATTTTTTAAGTATTTCCATGGTATCTCCATGGGCATCCCGGCTGTGAATTATAACCGGAAGGCCGATCTTTATGGACAGCTCCAGCTGGTCTTCGAACCTTTTTCTCTGAATATCCCTGGGAGAATTATCGTAGTAATAATCCAGACCGATTTCCCCGATAGCCGCTACCTTGGGATGCTTTGCCATCTCCAGCAGGGCATCCAGATCACTGTCCTTCATATCCTTGGCGTCATGGGGATGCACCCCCACAGCAGCGTATATGAAGGGATATTGCTGGGCCAGTTCAATTGATTTTTCGGAGGACTCCATATCGGCCCCCACATTTATCACATAAGAAATACCGCGCTGAGGCAGGCTTTCTATCAGGGCCTGCCGGTCGCGGTCAAAGCGTCTGTCATCCAGATGGGCATGACTGTCAAAAAACATCTCTTCACTCCTATCGAACCTGGGCTCCGCTTTCAATGTCTCCGGATACCGTTGCAAGCACCAGCTTGCCGGCCCTGTCGGAAGCAGCCAGGATCATGCCTTCAGAGAGTATTCCTCTCAGTTTCACCGGTTTTAAGTTTGCCACAAGAATAAGTTTTTGTCCAATTAATTCTTCCGGAGAATAATATTGTGCAATGCCGGATACCACCTGGCGGCTCTTTCCGCCTACATCCAAGGTAAGCTTCAAGAGCTTATCAGTTTTTTCCACCCGTTCGGCGGCCACAACCCTGGCCACCCTCAGATCCAGCTTGGCAAAGTCATCTATGGTAATCTCCGGCAATATGTCCGGTGTTTCTGTTTCCTTCTTTTCTTCTGTCTTCTTACCTTCTGAAGCTGCCTGTTCCTTTTTTGCTTTTTCATTCTTCAAATCTTCCAGGGCTTCCAGTTCTTTTTCCGCATCCAGCCTGGGGAAGATGATTTCCCCCTTCTGGATTTTGGTGCCGGCCTTTAATCTGCCGAATTCTTTCAGGCTGTCCCAGGTATGATCTTCCCGGCTTATGCCCAGCTGCTCCTGTATTTTTTCAGGGGTGCGAGGCATGAAGGGGGAGATAAGCACGGATATAAACCTTAAGGATTCGGCCAGGTGATAAAGCACTGTGCCCAGCCTGGGCCGGTCTGACTCAGACTTGGCCAGTATCCAGGGCGTGGTTTCATCGATGTACTTGTTGCTCCTGGATACCAGCTTCCAGATTTCAGCCAAGGCATTGCTGAACTGCAGTTCATCCATCAGTTTTTCCACCTTGGCAGGGGTTTCCAGAGCCAGCTGCTGCAGTTCCTTGTCCAGGTCTGTCAAGTCACCGCAGGGCGGAAGAACGCCGCCGAAATATTTTTCGATCATGGCAGCGGTCCGGCTGAGCAGATTGCCCAAGTCATTGGCCAGGTCGGAATTTATGCGGTTGATCAATGCTTCATTGGAAAAGACGCCGTCTGCTCCAAAGGGCACTTCCCTTAAGAGAAAATAACGCACTGCATCCAGACCGTACCGCTCAACCAAAACCACCGGGTCCACCACATTGCCCTTGGACTTGGACATCTTGCCCCCTTCCAGTATCAGCCAGCCGTGGCCGAACACCTGCTTGGGCAGGGGAAGGTCCAGGGCCATGAGCATGATGGGCCAGATTATGGTATGGAATCTTACTATTTCCTTGCCCACCAGATGCACATCTGCAGGCCAGTACCTGTTGAATTTTTCAGGATTATCCGATAAATAGCCCAGGGCGCTTATATAGTTGGACAGGGCATCAATCCATACATAGATTACGTGCTTATCATCAAAGGTTACCGGTATGCCCCACTTGAAGGAGGTGCGGGATACGCAGAGATCTTCCAGCCCGGGGCGCAGGAAGTTATTCAGCATCTCATTCTTGCGGGATGCAGGCTGGATAAAATCGGGATTTTCCTCTATATGTTTTATGAGGCGGTCCTGGTACTTGGACAGGCGGAAGAAGTAGCTTTCTTCCTTAAGAAGCTCTACCTGCCTGCCGCAGTCAGGACAGTTGCCGTCCTTAAGCTGGTGTTCCGTCCAGAAGGATTCGCATGGGGTACAGTACCAGCCCTCATATTCGCTTTTGTAGATATCTCCCTGGTCATACAGCTTTTTGAAAATTTTCTGCACTACCACCTCATGCCTCTTGTCAGTGGTGCGGATAAAATCATCGTAGGAGATATCCATCAGCTTCCATAATTCCTTGATGCCTGCAACAATCCGGTCCACATATTCTTTCGGGGTAACCTTGTGCTCTTTGGCTATCTGTTCGATCTTCTGGCCGTGCTCATCGGTTCCCGTCAGGAACATTACGTCATGGCCTGTCATTCTCTTAAAACGGGCCATGGCATCAGCGGCAACCGTGGTATAGGAATGGCCTATATGCAGCTTATCACTGGGGTAATAAATAGGGGTTGTAATATAGAAGGTATTCTTTGCGCTCATGTATTCATCTTCCTTTCTCCTTAATGCCTGCCTTATTCTATAATAATCTGCCTGAATTTGTCTATAAATAAAAGCCCCTCACACCGATAGGGGCGAGGGGCACGCGGTACCACCCTAATTCGCTCCGGCAAGCCGAAGCCTCATTGCAGTGACTTTAACAATCACCTGATCTGATAACGGAATCTTCCGCAGCAGCCTACTTATATTACTGTTCAGCCGCTTCACTCCGGGGCCATCTTCAGCAAAGTTCCTTGCTGCCGGCTTTCACCCTGCCCGGCTCTCTGTCAGCAATTCCTTTTGCCTACTCTTCCCTTCATAGTGTTTGCATTCTTCACTTTTAATAATTATAAACAAATATGATTGCGATTGTCAATGGATGGAAATATCCATTCATGCCCGCTTACTGGCTCGCAGATCCTTGTAGTAGCAGCGGCGCTTCTTGTTCTGGGAGCTGGGAAAATGCTTCCACTGGGTGCGCACCTTCAGGTTGTTTTCCAGCTGAGGATTCAGATGGGCTACCTTGATTCCGTTTTTCCAGCAGGCCTCTGCCATTGCAGTCATCAGCAGGGAGTTAACCCCTTTGCCCTGCAGATCCGGCCTTACTGCAACCAGAACCATATCAACGCTTTCGTTTACCTTCAAGGCTTTCAGCAGGCGGATAAATCCAAGGGGCAAGAGTTTTCCCTTGGTCTTCTGCAGAGTTTTCGCCAGGGAAGGAAAGCCTATGCCAAATGCAGCCATACGGTTATCCTTATCCACGACTATTTTGACAAAATCCGGATTGGCAACGCTGAAATACTGCTTAACATAGAAATCTACCTGCTCATCAGTGAGCGGGACTACATTGTATAAGTCCTTATAAGCCTCATTTATCATGTTAAAGATGTCCCTGGCGTATGGCAGAATCTGCTTGGCCTTGGTAAAATGAAGAGTCCTGAGCTGCCAGCGCTCCTTTACCGCTTCAGCAATCCTCAAGATATTGCCGTTAAGCTTATCGGGCACCTCCAAAACGTATTCATACCAGTCCACATCCTTGACGTATCCCAGCATCTCCATGTACTTGGGATAATAGGGATAGTTATAAATGGTGGTAAAGGTACCCGGCTGGTCAAAGCCTTCAATCAGCATGCCTTCCTTATCCAGATCACAAAAGCCCATGGGCCCCTGTATGCCTTCCATTCCCTGCTCCCTGGCCCACTCTTCCACCAGGCCCAGCAGGCATTTTACCACTTCAGGGTCGTCAATAAAATCGAGCCAGCCGAATCGGGCGTATTTTTTGCCCCACTTCTCAATTGCCCTGTAATTGATGATTCCAGCCACCCTGCCTGCAGGCTTGTTGTCCTTGTATACCATCCAGTACTTGGCCTTGCAATAGGCAAAAGCCGGATTTTTGTCCCATCTCAGGGTGGTCATCTCATCTACCCGCAGGGGCGGGATCCAGTAAGGATTGTTGGCATACAGCTTGTACGGAAACATAATAAATTTTTTTAGCTGCTTTTTAGTTTTAACCTCCACAACTTTTAGCAATATGCATACCCCCTTTGCCCTTTTCTACTCCTGTACTTTGTCCAGGGTTCTTATTATTCCATCCTTGAATATACCTACCACCGGCGCTGCATTAAGTGTGAGACAGTAGTCAATGTCGTCCTTCAGGCCCTTGTCCATCAGCCTCTTATAATGGGTGCTGTTTGCCAGCAAACTATGTAGATTACCGTTATTGTTCTTATACATCACTTCTGCCACCACTGCCAGATCACCCAGTTCCAGGTTGTCTGCCAGGTCCCTCAGCCTGCTGATCACTGCGCCGGCCGTAACCACATCATCCATGGAAAATTGTCCGTCGGTTCCTGCACAAACAAAGGCCGTATCGTTCTTTTCCCTGGCAAGATGTTCAGCCACCACATCCACATTGGTCAGGCTGCACATGATAACTTCCCTGGCATCTACCACCTTTCTGATGGCCCTGGTGCCGTTGGTAGTGGTAAACAGCAGGGTTTTGTCCGAAACCCGGTCGGCAGTATATTCCAAGGGTGAGTTGGAAAGATGAAAACCGTCGATAGCATCGATGTTTCTCTCCCCGCAGAGCAGGTAAGAGTCCTTCTCATAATTCTTTGACATATTTATTACTTCTTCTATCTCTATTGCAGGTATCACTTCCTTACAGCCATTGATCAAAGCAGCTAGTATTGTGCTGGTTGCCCGCAGTACATCGATGACTACCACATTTCTGTCCTTCAAATCCTTATCTTGCACACTGTCAGGCGTTGCATATACATTCAGCTTCATATACTGGCCTCCATTTTTTTATTTATCCAATTATAACATGGAACCTGTATTACTGTCGAGATTGCAAATTTTTTGACAACTCCTTGATTTCAACGGCCAAAGAGCAGGGTGCATATAAGAAGAGATACGGCAAAACCGGTAAAATCCGCCAGCAGGCCGGCAGCAAGGATGTAACGGGCATCCTTATACCCTATGGAGCCCAGGTATATGCTTATGGTATAAAAGGTTGTTTCAGTAGAGCCCATCATGGTGGATGCAGTACGGCCTATAAAGGAATCGGGCCCGTATGTTCTTAGAAGCTCTGCCAAAATGCCCAGGGAAGCTGAACCGGACATGGGCCGCATGAGGGCAAGGGGAAGCAGCTCCGGCGGAATTCCCAGCTGCCGGGTTATGGGGGAGAGAACATTTATCAGAAGCTCCATGGCACCGGAGGCGCGGAATACACCGACGGCCGCCAGCATGGCCACCAGATAGGGCATAATGCGGACAGCAGTTGCAAGGCCTTCTTTTGCACCTTCCACAAAGGTTTCATAAACCGGTATTTTCTTATAAAA
>LFTC01000014.1:34366-34671 GCA_001512915.1 Clostridiales bacterium DTU083
GCAGTTAAGGAACCAGCGCTGGCAATCATTGTGGAAGCCACAATTTCAGAAGGATTTGCAGAACCGGCTGCGCTTCTGAGGGCAATTACTGTGGCTGGAATCAGCTGCACCGAAGCGGTATTGATAATCAAAAACAGGCACATGGCGTCGGAAGGGATTCTTTTCATTTTTCTTGGATTGTGTATTTCCAGTTCCTTCATGGCTTTGATGCCCAAAGGGGTGGCGGCATTGCCCAGACCAAGCATATTGGCTATGATATTCATGGACATGGCGCCCATGGCAGGGCTGCCGTCAGGTACATCCCG
>LFTC01000014.1:34794-37861 GCA_001512915.1 Clostridiales bacterium DTU083
ATAAAAAAGCCGCCGATTATCAGGATCAGCCAGATTATGTTTACCATAATGAGCCACCTGCCTTATATGTGCTATAATAAAATTAATATGTACAAGGCATTGTCCATTAGACTGGCAGCATGAAAAAACTGTAATAATTGTTGACTTTTATTTCAATTACTGGTAAAATACACTTTGTTATAAGTTGTCGATTTTTGCAATAAAAGGAGGGGTAGGAGATGAAGTCAACTGGCATTGTCAGAAAAGTAGACGAACTGGGCAGAGTTGTAATTCCCATAGAACTTCGCAGAACACTGGATATTGAAGAAAAAGACGCCCTGGAGATCTACGTAGACGGCGAACATATTATTTTGAAAAAATATGCCCCGGCCTGCATTTTCTGCGATGATGCGCGGGATGTTATCCAGTATAAGGGTAAAAATATATGTAAAAACTGTCTGTCTGACATGTGTACCCATAAATAAACACCAAAATCAATTAAAGCAGCCATTGGCTGCTTTTTTTATGCTTCCAGGTCAATGCTGTATGGATAAACCTGTGATTTGGGGATTTTTCTGTCCCGGGCCACCTGCTTCACGGCCTCTTTTTTGCTCATTCCTGCTGATATATATTCCCTTAAATGATCCTTTATGCTTAAATGGCTGAAATCCCTGTCCATGGTATCAGGCTGTGCTCCTTCCAGAACAAGCACAAATTCTCCCTTGGGAGTGCGGCCATCATAATACTCAACCGCCTCCTGAAGTGACATGATCATAACTTCTTCATAAATTTTGGTAAGTTCCCTCACTATGGCAATCCGGCGGCTGCCCAGTACATCCAGCATATCCCTAAGCAAGGCTTTTATGCGGTGGGGGGCTTCATAGATGATTACCGTGCGCTGCTCTGTTTGCAGCATTTGTATGCGCTCCCGCCTTTGTTTTCTCTCCCGGGGCAGGAAGCCTTCAAAGGCAAAACGCCGGGTTGGAAGGGAGGATAAAACCAGGGCCGACAGAGCCGCCGAAGGACCTGGCACCACTGTAACCGAGACTCCGGCTTCATAAGCCATTTTCACCAGGTCAGCGCCCGGATCCGAAATGCCGGGCATGCCTGCATCGGAAACCAGGGCAACCTTTTTGCCCTGCCGTACCAGTTCTATTATTTCCGGCCCCTTCTCCATGCGGTTGTGCTCATGGTAGCTGATCAAGGGTTTGGAGATATCATAGTGGTTGAGCAGCTTCAGGGTATGGCGGGTATCCTCAGCGGCGATATAATCCGCTTCCTTCAATATCCGCAGGGCGCGCAGGGTAATATCCTCCAGATTTCCGATGGGCGTTGCACACAAATACAAACATCCCTTATCCTCACTTGGCATGCCTGTTCTCCCCTTTCCCTGCGCACTTACCACTATTATATATCCGCCCCCAGGGCCTTGGCAAATGCCTCCAGTTCCTCTACGCCGGTAAAAGCTCCCGGCTTCATGTATCTTATTATGCCTTCCTTATCTATCATATACGTTACCGGTATGCCTCTCTGCATGTATATATTCCAGACCTCCCCGTCCCGATCCAGCAGAACCGGGAAGGTATAGCCTCCCTGTTCTATAAATTCCCTTGCCTTATTCTCCGCTCTTTCGCTGTTGTCTATTCCCTGGTTCTCCAGTTGATTTGAGTTTACCGCCAAAATCACAACACCGCTGTCCTTATACTTTTCATAAAACTCCTGCATATGGGGCATTTCTTCCCGGCAGGGCGGGCACCAAGTGGCCCAGAAATTCAAAAACACTGCCTTGCCTTTCAGGTCCGACAAGCGTACCTTGCTTCCTTCCAGGTCTTCCAGCTCAAAATCTATAATAGGCATGTCCACTATGCCGTAGTAATAGCCTTCAAGTATTTCTTCCGGATCAAATGAACTGACAGGCTCCTCCGGATCCAGGGCGTAAGAAGGAACGTCATCCTGTGCTTCCGCCGGTTCTTCAGCCGGTTCATCCTTCTGTGCAGTTTCTGAATTATCAGTGGAAGCCCCAGGTTCCTCTGCTACTTCCCCTGTCTGAGGAGTGGAACAGGCAGATACAAAAATAAGCAACAGGGCAATCAAAAGCACCGCCCAGGTTTTCTTCAGTTTAAGTCCTGACATTAAAGTATGCACCCTTTCTTGTGTTAGTAAACAGCCAGTACAGCAAAAACATTAAAATATATCATAACACCTATTATTATTAGAATCGCCCCGCTGACCTTTTTAATAATTCCCAGATGCCGGGTTAAAAGATTTAAGTATTTCCACAAATAACGAATTCCCACGGCCAAGGCCAGAAAAGGCAGGCCCAGCCCCAGGGCATATACAGCCAGAAGCAGCATTCCCTTAACCACTGTCTGGACATTGGCAGCCATAATTAATACGGATGTCAGAATAGGGCCGATGCAGGGTGTCCATCCCAGGCTGAAGCCCATGCCGATCAAGAGGGATGAGATAAGCCCCTGCCTTTCAGGCAGCAGCTGCAGCCGCCTTTCATAATTCAAAAAACGTATGGGGATCCAGCCGGCATTGAAGAGCCCAAAGAGAATGATCAGAATTCCGCTTATGCGTCTGATCAGGTGCTGGTTTCTGAGAAGCAGCGAACCCAGCTTAGTGGCAGCTGCGCCCATCAAAACAAATATGACGGTAAAACCTAAAATAAATGCAAGGGAATTGAATATAAGATTTCTGTGAGCTTTTTTATCCTGCGTCATGGCTTCAGCCGACCGGCCTGTAAGGTAGGTCATATATGCAGGAATCAAAGGCAATACACATGGAGATAAAAAAGATGCCAATCCTTCAAGAAATACCGGAACAAAAATAAGATTGCCTTGCAATTGGAGACACCTCTGCTTAAGCTTTTTTAATATAATTAAACTGATTGTACATTAAAGAAACAAAACTGTCGACAGACTAGGTCCGCCGACAGTTTTTCCTGTAAGTTTATGATTTTTATATTATTTTATTTATTCAAAGCAGCTCTGGTTTTAGGACCAACTATGCCATCCACTGCCAAGCCCTTGGCTTTCTGGAAGGCTCGGACTGCCTTTTCTGTATTGGCTCCGAATATGCCGTC
>LFTC01000014.1:38015-38592 GCA_001512915.1 Clostridiales bacterium DTU083
CTTTGCCGCAATTGTAGCCCAGAGAGTTCAGCAATTGCTGCAGGGCCTTAACCTGGCTGCCCTTGCTGCCCCGTCTTAAAGTTGCTGTTATCTGAGCGGCCGGTGACGGAGAAGCAGGTGCAGAGGACTTACTCTGTTCCAGTTTAATATAGGAACTGTGCACATAACCTTTAATGCCGTTGTAGGTTATGCGGTACCAGTCGCCAACCTTTTCATGAACAGTTACCTTCTTACCCTTCTTCGCTACGCCCACAATCTTATTCTTAGTGCTCGGCCCGCTGCGGATATTCAAGGCTGATGCGGTAACTACACCTGTTTTCTTTTCATCCTTTTCAGGGGGCAGGGCCGGTTCTGAGGAAGGAGGCGGTGCAGTGTCAGCCGGTTTATCATTTTTAGGCTTATCCTGCTTGGTTTCCAGAACGATATAATCCTTGCTTACATAACCGGTTTTGCTGCCAAACTTTATCTGGTACCAGTTTCCGGACTGGCCGATAATTTCTACCTTATCATTGTTTTTAAGGGAACCTATTATCTTATGCTGAGTGCCGGGGCCTTGCCTTACGTTCAATGAAGTTTG
>LFTC01000014.1:38630-43213 GCA_001512915.1 Clostridiales bacterium DTU083
GGGTAATAGAAGTCCAGAATCTTTTTATAGGAATGGCCGTCCTCAGCCCTTGCCTTTGCACCATACTGGCTCATGCCTACACCGTGGCCAAAGCCGCTCCCCTTTATAATGAACTTGGTTTCATCCTTGTCCGTTGTGACTTCAAACAGGAGGCTGTCCAGCTTCAGCAGGGACCTTGTATTGCTCTTTGTGAGCGTAACGGGAACTTCAATTGTTTCCTTTTCTTTGGTATTATCTGCCTTGGCAGCCTCCACTTCAAGTACTATTTTGCCCTTCTGCAGCCGTTTGCTGTCGTTGTACTCTTCAACTTTCAGATCCAGTATCTTTAGTATTTTAATGTCGCTTTCCTTGGTGCTGTATTTTTTATCCTTCAGATAATTAATGAAACTGCTATTGGAAAGCAACCTGCTTTGCAGATTCTTATCAACAGGTTCTTTAGCATATGTAACCGTCCAGGATGCCTTGGGGTTGGAAGGGTTCAGGTCATACTTGTCTTCCTTGATTTTCAGGTAGTCGCGGTCGCTGGCAAAGGCATTGCCTGCCCTTTCCGTTATGCCACCGTTGCTGGATGAATAAAATGTTTCCGCAAAACTTCCCTTATATTTAAGAACCTGCCCCCGGGTGGCGTCTACTGCCTGTATAGCTCTGCTGGCAGATTTGTTGTAGCCTCTGTATACCTGGTCAGACTGGGTGTCTACCAAAGCATAGGTCTGGCCGGCGCGAATCTTGTTAGCAGCATAAGTGCGGGCTGCAACCGCCTGTGCCTTCAAAGCCTCCAGAGGCCAGGAGTTGGGCATTTCAGAAGGAACGACCCCGTATAAGTACAATTCCAGGTGCAGCTCATTTATCAGCATAATGCTGCTGCCATTCACCCTGAATTCCATATCTCCAAGATAATCTGTCTTGCCATAGGCAGGATTATTTATCCTTAAACTTCCATGGCTGCGTTTAAAAGTAAACTTAGTGCCTAGATTCCAATTTTTAGAGCCGTCGGTTAAAACCAGCTTGCCGTTTTGCAATTTGACGGTATAAGCTTTCTGCTCCAGCTTAATGGAGGAATCCTCTTTAATGGTGTAGCCGCCTTGCACGGTAACTGGTACGGATGTTATTGAACCCATCGAACTTAAGCGGACACGAATAGAGTTGTAATCAATTGCTGCATAGGCCGGTGCCGGTTTGACCCACACAAAGTTAAGCACAACTGCAAGAGTGACAAGTATTGCCAGTAACCGGCGCATTAGCTTCACCACCCCAAAAATAAAATAATAGCTTATAAGAATCTATTCGCCAAACTTTGTCGAATTCCTGCCCATTCTTAATAAAATTTTTCAAAAAGCTGTAAAATCAGCCAAAAACAAAAAAAGACCTGGTCACTTGCGTGATCAAGTCTCTTTCTGTTAATAATCACTTCGGCTGGGGAGCATCTACCGGGCAGACATCTGCACATGCGCCGCAATCGGTGCAAAGATCCGGGTCTATTACGTAGATGTCGCCTTCTGAGATAGCTTCAACCGGACATTCTGCTGCGCAAACGCCGCATGCGATGCAATCCTCAGTGATGAAATATGCCATCCAAGTCACCCCCTAACCGTAACCCCATGATCCAATGCCTTATTTTATCATTATTTGCTGTAAAAGAAAAGTATTATTTGTTCAATTTATGTCAATCATCCAACAAACTTTTCAATTCATCGTCAAGAATTTCATCATTTTCATCATCCACATGCTCTTCTTCCACATTTGGGGTGTTAAAACTCTTAAGCTCCTGGGCAGAGAACTCTTTGACATCTGCCCCGTCGTCTGTAATGAGCTTGACCTTGACCATCTGGGTAAGAAAATTGGTTTCCAGCACTTCAGCAGGCCCTTCCGGAGTCATTATCTCCCTGCCTGCCTTGGGCATAATGGCCCTGACACATTCATAGTAATCCTGCTCGTATTTAAGGCAGCACATGAGCCTGCCGCACAGGCCGGAAATCTTCGACGGATTGAGGGACAGGTTCTGCTCCTTGGCCATCTTGATGGATACGGGCTGAAATTCGCCCAGGAAAGAACAGCAGCAGCATACGCGGCCGCAGGGGCCAAGGCCGCCTACCATCTTGGCTTCGTCTCTCACCCCTATCTGGCGCAATTCAATGCGGGTTTTAAAAACTGAAGCCAGATCCTTTACCAGCTCCCTGAAATCTATACGCCCGTCTGCGGTAAAATAGAAGATATACTTGCTGTTGTCAAAGGTAATCTCAGCATCCACCAGATTCATGGGAAGCTTATGCGCAGCAATTTTATCTTCGCAGATTTTAAAGGCCTTTTTTTCCTTTTTCTTATTCTCCTGTACCTGTTTTTCGTCCTCCTCAGTGGCCTTTCTTATAACCGGCTTTAGAGGAGTAACAATATCTTCATCGGGGACCTCCTTGGGGGGAACCACAACCTCCCCGTACTCTATGCCCCGGGCGGTTTCCACTATAACATAATCATGTATTTTAAGATCTATATCATTAGGTTCGAAATAGTATATTTTGCCGGCTTTTTTAAACCGGACACCTACTACAAGCTGCATTCTATGATCCTCCTTGAAAGCTTAAAAGCATGTTTTCAATGGTCAGTTGATAATTGCTGTTTCTTTTAAGCATTGTTCTGCTTGCCTCAATATTTTCTATCATATCCCTTAATGCAGCGCTTGTAAAGCTTGAAACCTGCCTCTTAAGCAGAGCTGATTGGTCCTGGTTGACTATCAGGGACCATTCTCCGGTTTCCTTAAGTATCAGCAGATCCCGGATCCAAAGCTGCAGAATATTGAATAAATCCTCCACCCTGTCCCTGTAATCGGCAAAGATGGCGTATAAATCCAGAATCTTAACGGAACCGGCCAGGGACATACCCTTTATTAAGCTTTTCCTTAGATACTGAAAGCTTTCATCTTCAGCCAGAGCCAGTGCCTTTCCAGGATTTCCCTGGGACAAGGCGGCAATTACGCTTGCATCCTCTTTTGAAACAGAGAGGCGCCTTCTTAATATTTTAATTATATCCTCTGCAGATAGATTTCCTATCCGAAAGATCTGACATCTAGAAAGGATAGTGGGAAGAAGGGTGTTGGTATTTTCTGCCAGCAAGAAAAACACGGTATCAGAAGGAGGTTCTTCCAGTGTTTTCAGAAAAGCGTTCTGAGCCTGCTGGGTCATCAGATGTGCCTCATCAATAAAACAGATCCGCCTGCCTGCCTGATAGGTCTTCACCTTAATGGCAGCCTGCAGGTCCCTTATCTGGTCAACCACTATGCCGGTTTTGTTCTCCAGTCTCCGGATCCAAAAAACATCCGGGTGGTTCCCGCTTATAAACTGCCTGCATGGTTTGCAGGCATAACAGGGCTTATTATTCTTATCAGTGCATAATAGAGCCTGAGCAAACAAGCCGCTCATGGTCTTTTTGCCGGATCCTGCCGGACCTGTGAATAAATAAGCATGGACAATCCGCCCGCTGGCCAATATTCGTTCCATGCTGGCTGTCAGCGGAGATTGTCCAACTATGCTGCTTGTGTTCATATATTAAACCTCACTGATACTCACGCTTTGCAAAAGGATCAAATTTTACGGAAATCCTTTACTTCAACTACAAACACCGTAGCGCCGCCTACTGTAACCTCAACGGGGTAGGGTGCATATCCGCCTGATGTATCGGCAACAGGTGAAGGGGCTGTAGCAAATTGCTTTCTGCTCTTGCATACCTTTTCAATGAGTTCCATGGCATGATCCAGCCTCTCTTCATCGACACCTATCAGAAAGGTTGTGTTGCCCGACCTTAAAAAACCTCCGGTTGTAGCAAGCTTGGTAACACTATATCCTTCATTCATCAGTGTGGATGTGAGTTTCTGGGCATCTTCATCCTGCACAATTGCGATAATCAGCTTCATTCAGCCTACCCCCTGAAAAGGCGCTTAATGCGCTGCATATGGCACATTTGTGAGTTTATTATATATTATTTCCTATACATATGCAATGGTATCAGTGAAAATAGGCCTATTCATCCAGCAGCCGCTTTTCCCCGGTCAGTTCCCTGAGGGGCTTGATATTCTGGGTAAATTCAACGGTTCCCAAGTATTCTCCGTCTGCATTTCGGACTGCAAAGTATCGGATGTGAATAAAGTCTTCCCCTTTTTGGATCCAGAAATCCTCATGGTCTTTTTTACCGGACCGCAGGTCCTCAACTATCTTGTTTACAACGTGCACGCTGGCAGGAGGATGGCAGTTTTGCACACTGCGGCCGATTACAGACTTGGTTCTGGCGAAAATTCTCTCCTTGCCCTGGCTGAAATATTTTACTATGTTGTTCTTATCCACAAAGGTTATATCCACAGGGAGGCTGTTGAGCATGGCCTCCAGCTCTTCAACTGTGAACACACCTGTTTCCAGCCGGATGGTACCCTTATTGTCAACCACAGGCTGTTCAGGTACAGCTTCTTCCGGATCCTGCCTCTCAGGCTGCCACCTGCCTGCAGGACGAACCAGGGTATAGCCGATTTCTTCACTGTCTTCCGCTATCTTCAGCCATTCATCTTCTGTCAGGGTTTCCAGTGCCATGGGAAAGAGGAT
>LFTC01000014.1:43242-53976 GCA_001512915.1 Clostridiales bacterium DTU083
TGCTTATGCTTTCCTTGATTTCGGCCCGGATTTCATCATCCACACCCCACATTACCTGGGGAGGCCCGGTGATGCCGTAATTCTCCAGGAAGGGAAACAAATTGTTTTCTTTTCTTTTGTAGTGGTGATCAATTTCCTGAAGCTTTATCAGGTGTTCAAGCAAAGCCTGCCTGTTTTGGCTGCTGTCATCCTTTTCAAACTTATCAAGGGCCGGCAGGATGCTGTTGTCTATCAGCCGTTCCAGAGCCCGGTTCTCCAGCTTGAATGTATGAACCGGATGGCCCGGCATTTCATATGCTTCCGGCTTATGGATATCTTCTATGGAGCCTTTAAACACTGCTGCATGAACGTCGCACAACCGCTGCACTTCCTCAACGGGCAGGCCTTCCATAATCAGGTTCTGCTCCATCTGGGATATTTCCGAGGCGGAGACGCCCTGGATCAGTTGGTCAAACTTCTCCTTGACCTCGTCCACCGTCTTGCCTTCATGCAGCTCCCTTATAATTTCCTTAAGCACCTTCTGGCGGTGTTCCCTGTTGTTTATAATTTCACTCATGTGTGAATCCTCCTTTGCTGCTTATGCAGCATTATTACCTAGTTTAGGTTGCCCAATTTCCAGCCGGGAAATCAATGCATGTGCTTCATAGGACAGGTCTGGCATGCTGCCTCTGCAGGCGCATCTCCGGTGCTTCCGCCGGAATATGAATTGCACCTGCCTTCATAGATCTGCTCTGCTTCCCCGTTACACTCAGGACACCTTACCTTATCCTTGTTATGGCTGTATACCAACTCGCTGAATTTTACATTGCATTCCTTGCACTGAAAATTTATCAAAGGCATTGTAGGCTACCTCCTTTATTAATAAACGCATAATTATTTGATATAACATTACAGATACGATTTAACTGTTTCGAATATTTCCTCATGAATATCAGAAATCGGACGGATAATCTGGTCCTGAACACAGGAAACCTTATGCCATCCATATTTATCTGCCAGCCATAAGGCGCATTTGTAAACCTGCTCCAGGTATGCTTTATCCCTCTCGTGAATATCCTTCTTGTCTGAACCGGTAATCTTGTTCTTCCGGTTTTCCATAAGGCGGGCGGCATATTCCGGCGGCATATCCAGAAAGATTACGCAATCCGGCTCTGGAAGGCCGAACATGTCAAATTCAAAGTTCCACAGCCAGTCCAGGTATGCTTCCCTTTTATCCGGATCCTTTATCTTTACCGCCTGGTGCACCATATTGGAAGTGGTATAGCGGTCGGCCAGAATGATGCCCCCTGCTTTGTAGAAGGATTCCCACTCCTTTTTGTATGAAGCATACCGGTCCACTGCATAAAAGGTGGAAGCGACATATGGGCTTATATCTTCCGGACGGCTCCCAAATTCTCCCCGCAGGTACATTTTAATCAAGGAGGAGGATTCACTGCCGTAATTGGGAAATGAGACCTTGCGCACCTTGTAATTTTCACTTTTCAGGCGTTCAAGCAGCTTGTTCGCCTGGGTTTCCTTGCCGCTGCCGTCGCCGGCTTCTATGCATATCAGCTTTCCCATGGTATTTTCCTTTCCTGTTTTGTCTTTCTATTGATATATTAACACATTTTCACTCAGTACTTTTTTATAATGATTTCATTTTTGGCCATGGGCCAGTATTTTTGCATCTATGCATACTAGGCATATTATTCAACAACAACGGATATCATCTGGTTTTCCTTTATACCGAAAAGCTCCGCTCCACGTGACTGGTTTTCCATCAGTTCTTCTATTCCCTGGCTGTCTATCAGCTCGCCCGGGCAGAACCTGGGTATGCCGGGTGGATAAAGGCCTAGCAGTTCACCGCATATGCGGCCTTTTGCTTCTTTGAGCGGAATTAATTCCTTATCTCTTTCAAATGCTTCCCTGGGCGACAAAATCTGCTTTGGTATTTCCCGGGAAATTGTCAGATTTGCTGGTTTTCCAGATTTTTTCCTTTTATTTTGCGCCAAAAATCTGCAAGCCTCAATTAACTTGTCAAAATGCTCTTTTTCATCGGCAATGGTGCAAATAAGCACCAGACGGCGGCTGTCTGCCATTTCTGCCTGTATTCCGGCCTGCCTTAATATCTTCTCCCCTTCAAAGCCGGTTATGCCGAGACCGGATACATCCAGCACCAGCCGGGTTGGATCCGCCATAAATACTTCGGGCCTGCTGTAATTCTCCATGCAGTCCAGGCCAAGCTTTTTAAGCTCTTCTCTGGTCCGGGAAATAATGCCCAGAAGCCTGTCCAGCTTTTCCCTGCCCTTTTCCTGCATGCAGGCTCTGGCCCAGTCCAGTGATGCCATTAACAAATAAGATGGGCTGGTGCTTTGCATTACAGCATGAACCTGGGCAGCTCTGGCCACATACTGCTTCCGGACATGCAAGTAAGCGGACTGGGTAAAGGCCGGCAGGGTTTTATGGGCGCTTTGCACCCACATATCGGCGCCGCACCGGCCTGCCGAAGGGGGCAGGTCCGGATGGAAGGCCAGATGGGCTCCATGGGCTTCATCCACCAGCAGCCTTGCCCCGCTTTTCCCCAGTATCCTGTGGATTTTAACAAGCTGAGGACACAAGCCGTAATAATCCGGATTGGTAATTACCATGCCGGCTGTATCCGGGTTTTTCTCAAGTGCCTGCTTAACTGCTTTCGGCGATACATGGGTGATCAGATCCCTGTCCTTATCATATTTAGGCTGGATGTAAACCGGATTGGCACCGCTGAGCACCAGGCCGCCCCAGACCGATTTATGGCTGTTGCGGGGAATCAGCACCTTATCTCCGGGAAGAAAGGATGCCATCATCATTATGTGGATTCCCGAAGTTGACCCGTTTACGAGAAAGAAGCATGCATCTGATCCGAAGGCTTCTGCAGCCAGCTGCTGGGCTTGCCGGATTACCCCGGAAGGAGCCTGCAGGTTGTCCAGCCCCGGCACTTCCGTCAAATCCATCAGGGGAAGGCGGGGCAGCTCATCCGGAAACAGCCTGCCTCCCTTATGGCCCGGCATGTGAAAGGGCAGGGGCTGATTTGATATGTATTCAATCAGTTTGCTGACAAGAGGCATTTTCATAAATATATCACCATTTAAAAGATCCAGGTGGGCAGCCATCTGAGAAAGGCTATATAGCCTTCCGGAACTGTCAGCCCGGATACGGCAGGGTAAAACAGGATAAACAACAGCAATACCAAGCCCAGGTAGCCGTAAATATAATTTCTTGACAAGCCGTTTTCGATCAACGCCTTGATACCATATACCACTGCCAGTATCATAAAAGGCACCATGGGGAAAAAGTGATAGATGAAAGCAGACCTGGAAATCAGCATCCAGGGTATATATTGGGATATGACGGCTGTTACCACCAGAGCCATGGCCTTGTTTTTCCTTATGGAAGCTCTGAAAGCCGCAATAAAGGCCGGAATTCCCGCCCACCATACGGCAGGGTTTCCGAAGGAAGCAATGGTGGAAGCCATGCCTGCAGGCAGGTCCTGCCCGTTGTAATACCAGATGGGTTTGATCATAAAAGGCCAGGTCCACCATTCCGATTGAAAGCTGTGGGGTTCATCCAGGGTGCTGTGGTAATAGTACATGGATTTCTGATACTCAAAAATATCGTCAAATTCCATGCCCGGCACCAATAGATAAGGAATATAAGACAGCAGATAAATTATGCCGGGAATAATAATGAAGAATAAGACGCAGTAAAGCATGGTTTTCCGCACATACAGCGGCAGAAAGCTTTCAACCCAGCCAGGCATGGAGTTTCTCCTCTTCTTACCTTTTCCATGCCTGACCCTTAAATAATCCTTGTATTCACCATATTTGGCCATGAATAAGAGAACTGCCAGCCCCGGGGCACCGTACAGGGCAGACCACTTGGTTGCCGCACCAAAGCCGAAAAACAGACCGCTGAGAAAAAGGGGTTTAAGGGACCGGTAAAAGCCCAGTTTGTAGGACTTTTGCAGATAATAATCCGCCATATAGTAATACATCAGCATCACGAACAAGGTTGTATAGCTGTCTATGGTGCCGATGCGGGTTTGTGCAAAGTGCATGAGGTCAAACATGATCAAAAATGCGCTGCAAAAACCGTAAAAGCTTTCCTTGAAAAGCTTCTTCCCGAAAAGGTACATAACCGGTATCATGGCGGCACCTGTCAAAGTGCCTGTAATGCGCCAGCCAAAGGTGTTCATGCCAAACAAGGCAATGCCTATGGAAATCAGGATCTTGCCCAGAGGCGGATGGGTCCATTCATAGGGCTCTATTCGATTTAAATGCTCATAGGCCGTACGCACATGGTAGATTTCATCAAAGTAGGTACTGGTCAAAAAATCACTTTCCCGGTACTGAACTAGGTGCTGTTCATCACACAGGTAAAGCAGCTCTCCATCGGCGGGGTATTCATCCAGATTTTTCAGCTCATAGACTAAAGGATCATGATTCTCATGGGAAAATACCCCTATTTCCTTTATCGCTCCTCCCGGAATGTCGGTTATCACCATGAAGCGGGAAGTAGTTTGATTAACTTCAAGCACCTGCCACTTGTAGAAATCGTCTACAGCCATGTCATCAAGGTAAAGATAGGTGCCATCGGCATCCTGATACCATACATTGTAGGTACCCTCTCCCAGTCCGCTGTAAAAGGTTATCCTGGATACGGGCTGTTCCGATCCCAAGTCGATGATAAAGCCGTCTTCGCTGCTCTGCCCTGCCCATTCGGTCTGAGGCACGTCAAAGCTGCCCAGATTGATAAAGGCAAGAGCCAGGTAAAGCAGGGTCATTACCGCCATCAAGGCAATGTCCTTCCTGTTTACCCTGAATGCAAAAGTTTCCGCCCCCTCTGCCCGGCTCCAATCCAGGCTGCCGTTTCCGTTCCCGGTATATCTTTTCAGCGGTTCTTCCTGGCTGTTTCCGATGTCTTCTGCCATTTTAACGGGTGCAGTTTTCTGCCTCACCGCAATTCTCCATGACCAGATCAAAACTGCGATAAAGAGAACAAAATTTATAAATGAAATTAAAATCAGCACCGGATCATCAGGAAGAACGTGAGGGTAGTTATCCCTGATCATCCGGCTTAGAACTTCAAATGTATTTGTAAATATGGTAAAGGAAGCAATGCCGAAGAATATAAGGCTGTTTTTGTCCCGGGTGAATATAAAAATCACAGCAAGGAAAAACAGAACGGGAAACATGTAGCGTTCATGCATGCGGACTGACAGCATGAACACTCCCATGGCAAGAACCAGGGCGCTGACATAGGTCAGATGCTCAGCTTTTCCTCTAAAATGCAGCAGGGCTGCATAAAACATAATACCGATTATAAAGATAAAAGCCCAGGTTTTATAATTAAAGAAAAGAAAGGTTTCAGAATCCGGCGTCAGGTTGGCACCTGCCAGGCTGAAAAAGTTAAAGGCGTTAAGTGAAGCGTACTGATAGCCCTCTGCCGTGTTAAAATACAAATTAAAAATCCATGAGGGCTCATGATTTACAGCAAAGGGCAGGATGATAATTATAAAACCGACAAGGCCGTAAAGTGCAGTTTTTATAAATAATCTTATATCCTTCCGCCTGATCAGCTCGAATAAGATTGCCGGAAGCAGAATAAGCCCCTGGGGCTTGGTTAGAACAGCTGCAGCCAGAGGCAGTCCGCAGAGCTGGGGCCTGCCGGAATCCAGCAGCAAAAAACCCAGCGCAATAAATAGTACTAAAAAGGAATCTACCTGCCCCCAGGCAGCGGAATTTATAAAGACAGCAGGGTTAAATGCATAAAACGCCCCAATCAGCACCGGCCAGGGCCCCGGCAGCTTTTTTTCTGCCAGCCTGTATAACAGGTAGGCAGTAATTAAATCAGCCGCAATGGAAGGCAGCTTTAAAAGCAGCAGGTACAAGGCTTCCGCACCGGTCAGCCCCAGTAAAATTCCCGTTTTTCCAATCAGAAAAAGCACATAAAGATAAAAGGGAGGATAGTCCAGAAAAAAATCTCCTTGATAGATATGGAACAGGTCATCCGCAGCCTGCTGAGCCCAATAGCTGAACAAGCCTATGTCGGAAGAGAATCCTTCAATGGTTACAGCAATAATAAGCCGTAAAATAAGCCCTGTGGACAATATCCAGCCAATGGCATATGGCCCGGGCTTCATTCTAAAATATGTATTTTTTCTGCTCATGTAATATAATCCGGCAAAGGCCAGAGCAAAAAGTATGTAGGAAATTACTGCTATAATTTTCAAAGGAATCCTTCCCTTATCTTCAGTCTCTGAAAACCACCAGCTTGCTTCCTGTGAAATTAACTGCCATGGAGCAGATTATAGCACCGACTTTGGCCAGATATACGGAAAGACCAGCCTGTGTCTGCAGGGATTTCAGCACCAGGGCGGAAGTTACCAGGGATAAGAGGTTGACAAAAATAAACCTCAGAATTTCCGTATTACTCCCTCTGCCTTGCAGCTTAAAGGTCCAGTACCTGTTAAGAAAGTAACTGTTTGTCATACCGCAGATATAGGATATTATATGACTTATAATTGAATCCATTCTAAACAGCAAGGTTAAAAGGGTAAACACGCCATAATCCACAACTGTATTTAATACCCCTACCAATCCAAATTTCAGGAGCTGATATTCCACTCGGTTTTTATCCATTCTCTCTCTCATCTTTTTCAAATTCAAATCCAACCACCTTCTTTACTATATAAAGAGGACGATTCTTTACTTCTTCGTATATTCTTCCGACATATTCTCCCAAAATACCAAGTATAAGCAGGGTAATGCCGTTAAATACCAGGTTTACAGCTATGATGGAAGCCCAGCCTGTAATGGTTTTATCGGTAAAAAGCTTTTGATATAAGACATATATCAAATACAGAAAGCCTGAAACAGAAAGCAGGAAGCCCATGTAGGTTGCCAGCTTAAGCGGTTTGTAGCTGAATGACAGTATCCCGTCTGAAGCCAGTTTAAGCATCTTTTTCAGCGGATACTTGGTTTCCCCTGCCCACCGCTCTTCTCTGATATATTCTACAGCCGTCTGCCTAAATCCTACCCAATTTATCATTCCGCGCAAAAAACGGTTTTTTTCATTCATATTCTTCATGACATCGCATACTTTGCGGTCGATTAAGCGGAAATCTCCGGTATCCTTTGGGATATTGCCGTCTGTCAGGGCAGCCAGTATCCGGTAAAAAAGGTAAGCGGTAAATTTTTTGAAAAAAGTTTCCCCTTCCCTTTTAAGCCGTTTGCCGTAAACTACATCGTATCCTTCCCTCCATTTTTCCAGCATGCGGGGAATTACTTCCGGCGGATCCTGCAGATCAGCATCTATGATTACCACAGCTTGTCCCTGGGCATAATCCAGCCCTGCCGTAACGGCTATCTGATGGCCGAAATTTCTGGACAAGTCTATAAGCCGGATGTTTTTATCTTTAAGTGCAAGCTCGGTTATTATCTCTGCCGACCGATCCCTGCTGCCGTCATTGACAAAAATGAGTTCATATGCCTCACCGGTTTCATCCATCACCTCTTTTAACCGGCGATAGGTTTCGCCAATCACTTCCTCCTCATTATACATGGGGACTACAACTGAACAGACAATATGGTTCATTTGAAATCCTCCCAAAAAAATAATAAAATCAGCCGGCATAGTCTGGTTTAGTAATTACAGTATAGCATAATAAGCAGGCTTTACCAATTATTATGCACATTTTTCCAAATTTAAAGGAGCATCCGTTGCCGGATGCTCCTGTTTGGGTATATTCCTGTTGACTTTTGCTGTTTTCTTGTTTAGTAGACCTTTTTGGCCTGGTATTTACTTTTGCTCTTTATCATGGAGTAGCTTGCCCCGTTTTCACGCATCTGAGCGTCATAGGAGGTATCTATCACTACCCATTTGCCGCCCATGTAGACTTCGTTCCAGGCATGATAGCCTTTTACTCCATCCGCATAGCCCTTGACCAGTTTTGTGGGAATTCCTACACTTCGAAGCATAGCTGCTGTCAGTGAAGCAAAGTCATAGCATATGCCGGATTTGGTCTTATAGGTGCTTTCTATATTGGGAACATAGGTTGAGGGAAGCTTGTCCAATTTATCTTTATCATACCGGATATTGCTGACAACAAAGTTATATATCTTCTTTACCTTTGCATCATCGCTGCCTGCACCTGAAGTCAGCTCTTTGGCTTTCTTAATGGGAGCCATATTGGAGCTCCATTTGATCATCTGTACTGAACCCAGGTAAGGTGAGTTTTCATCCTTAGCTTTAACGGTAATTTTTTCGGTTAGCACATACCTGTATTTATTTCCCTCAGTATTTTCCATTATGCTTACCGTGTATTCCCCGTTTCCGGACTGAAGAGGGAATGTTTCCAGGGAACCGTCGCCTGCTAAATTGTAAGTATAGCGGGAGTCACCCTTTTCTATCATCAATTTAACTCTCTTGCCGCTTGTGTTATAATACCTTACGCCAAGGGTGCCTGAATTTACTTTGCTGGTATCAAATACTTTATCATTGCTTAAAGGTTTAGATTCTTTCTCGGTTTGCTTAGTTTCAGCTGCCTTGGATTCACTTTTCGCTTCTGCCTTAGGTGATGGTTTTGGTGTAGAGCTCTGGCTGGGTGCAGCAGATGGCGCAGGTTTAGAGCTTGTATTCTGGCTGGGTGTAACAGTTGGTGCTGGTTTGGATGCAGCTCCCGCTTTATTGGCTGTACTTGTGGGTGCCTGCGAAGCTTTGGGTGTTGATGAGGCCTTTGGTGCTGGTTTGGAACTTGATTCCGGCTTTTGGGTAGATGCTGCTTTGCTGGATGTCTGCTGCGATTGCGCTTGGTTACCTGTTTTAGTTTCTTGCTGTTTCTGTTCTGTTTCTGCTGCTTCTGGAGTTTGTGTTGCTTCTGGGGTATCTGTCTCCTGTGATTCTTCTGTATCTTGTTCTGCTTCTTCTGCCGGAGCTTCTGTTGCTGCCGGAACCTCCTCAGCTGTTTTGTTTTCAGGTTGGATGTTGATGCTGCCTGCATTGCCTGATATTCTGGAACTTTCATTGCTCTGTATATATAAAGATTCTTGCATGTTCGAAACTGCCTGCTGATCAACTAATTGACCTACTATGGGGCTCACTACTAAGAAGACAGTAATGATAATGGAAATAATAATTCTGGACACAAAAAAACTCTCCTTTCGGTAGCACGGCTGCCATATCCCGAAGGATTTAGGCCCTGTGGCTTTGCGTCCCACCGTTTCCAGTGGTTTGCCTTTATCGTTGAAAAGTTATCCTTCAATTCAACGCATTATATATTCAATTGTATAGTATACATATATGTCTCATTCTATAGCCATTATATTATATAACCAGAGAATACCAATGTCAATCACCTTTTACTAAAAAATTAGAAATGTTTGAAAATTTTTTCATGATATAATAAACTTAAAGATTTACCAATTACAAGGAGGCATTCCTTTATGCAGATCCAAAAACTCCAGTCCATGATTTCTGAAAGTTCAAATATTGTGTTTTTCGGGGGTGCAGGTGTTTCTACTGAAAGCAATATACCGGATTTTCGAAGTGAAAACGGTATCTATCAGACTAAGAAGAAATATGGTTATCCGCCTGAATACTTGTTAAGCCACAATTTTTTCATGGAAAACACCGAAGTCTTCTATGATTATTACAAGGCCAACCTGATACATAAGGACGCCAAGCCCAATGCTGCCCACCTGGCCCTGGCAAAGCTGGAGGAAACAGGCAAGCTTAAGGCGGTAATAACCCAGAACATTGACGGCCTGCATCAAATGGCAGGCAGCAAGGAAGTGCTGGAACTTCACGGATCCGTTCACCGGAATTACTGCCTGAAATGCAAGAAAACCTATAATCTTCAATATATTTTAAACAGCCGTGGAGTTCCAAAATGCAGTGAATGCGGCGGGATCGTGCGGCCTGATGTTGTTTTATATAATGAAATGCTGGATCAGAATATCCTGAATAAATCCATTGAATATATTTACCAGGCTGACATGCTGATAGTGGGCGGAACATCTCTGGTCGTATACCCTGCTGCCGGGCTTATTGAATATTACAGGGGGAATAAGCTGGTTCTGATAAACAAGGATGCAACTCCCTATGACAGCAAGGCCGACCTGGTTATTCACGACAGCATAGGAAAGGTGTTCTCCTCTCTCAGTTTCTAATGGTTATGCCGCCGAAAACTGCGGTGCAGTTTACTTTAAGAACCTGTACATGATCATCCGCACTGCCGCCTTCATAGACGGCCTTGTTTTCCCATCCTCCGAAGATGGGCATGCCGCTAACTTCCACTTTCCAGTGTTTTGGGACAATAAGATCCACTCCCCCGAACATGGCAGTCAACTCCAAAACAGCCCCCTGGTCTGAAAGCCGTGCTTCCCGGAGATCTATTTCCGACCCGCCGAAAACAGCCGCTACACTGCCGCCCTTGAAATTCTGAGACTGGTTATTTGTCTCCAGGCCTGAAAACAAGGTGAAATACCGGATGTAATCCGCATTCTCCTGCCTGGTGCCGCCAATACGGCTGAAAATAAAGAATAAGCCGATGCAGATCAGAATCAGAGGGAAGATCAGCCTGCCAGGAATGAAATTTAAGTTCTTTCCCAGGAATAATAGACCAACGGCGATAAGGAGCAAACCCCCGAATACGGATGAGGCGCGCTTTAGAAGCTGTACCAGGCCGATCAGAATAAGCAGCAGAGGCCACCAGCT
>LFTC01000014.1:54144-54347 GCA_001512915.1 Clostridiales bacterium DTU083
TATGCCAAAGAGAAACCCCCTATAGGCTTTGTATCTGTAAGATATTTTACCATGAATTTGTTATAGACTTGTAAAAAGTTAAAATACGTAAAAATGAATTGAAATTTTCAAAAAAATAATGCCGATACAAATGTATCGGCATTTTTCTGGCTCCCCAGGTTGGACTCGAACCAACAACCCCTCGGTTAACAGCCGAGTGCTCT
>LFTC01000040.1:0-58634 GCA_001512915.1 Clostridiales bacterium DTU083
CGCCTGGAATTAGTATAACATAAAAAAGCATGTTGTTTTCATCATTTTTCTCAAAAACTATTCAATTGAATCTATTGCTGAAACAACCCAAATTAAAAAAATAGCATAATTTTTATAAAACTATAATTTAATTATTGACAAAATGAAAATGATGATCTAATATATTATACAATTAAACTGAATAGTGCATTAAACCGTTGATTGAGAGTAGTAGTTATAGGGCATTTATCCACAGAGAGCCGCAGGTGGTGGGATTGCGGTGATAAAGCTTATAACGAATGGACTCATGAGGGCTCGACTGAAATCAGCATGAGAGTAGGTCTGCCGGGATCTTCACCCGTTATCAAGGAAGCATACATGATAGTGTATGGAATGAGTGGCGCTTTCGCGCAATTTAGGTGGCACCGCAGAGATCACGTGGTCTTTGTCCTATACAGGACGAAGACCTTTTTTATATCCAAAAAAAATAAAAAGAAAGGATTGATAAGAATGGCAAGAATACCTTACAGGATATATTTAACGGAAGATGAGATGCCGAAACACTGGATCAATATCAAGGCTGTAATGAAAGAGAAGCCAGACCCTATGCTAAACCCAGCTACATTAAAACCATGTACTGCTGAAGAGTTGGAGCATATATTCTGTAAAGAACTTGTAGAACAAGAATTGAATGAAACCGATAAATATATTGAAATTCCCGAGGGCCTCCTTGATTACTACAGGATGTACCGTCCTTCTCCCCTCATACGCGCATATAATTTGGAAAAGCAATTGGATACACCAGCTGAAATCTATTATAAGTTTGAAGGAACCAATACATCCGGATCCCACAAATTAAACTCTGCTGCAGCACAAGTTTATTATGCCAAAAAGCAGGGAGTAACACATTTGACCACAGAAACAGGCGCAGGTCAATGGGGAACAGCTCTAGCCATGGCTTGTGCATATTACAACATTGATTTGACAGTATATATGGTTAAAGTATCCGCCCAGCAAAAGCCTTACAGGAAAACTGTCATGGAAACCTACGGAGCAAGAGTAATAGCCTCTCCATCAGAAACCACAGATGTTGGAAGAAAGATACTGGCTGAAGATCCGGATACAAGCGGATCCTTAGGCTGTGCAATTTCCGAAGCCATAGAAACGGCAATGAAAACAGATAATTGCAAATATGTGCTGGGCAGTGTACTGGATCATGTGCTGATGCATCAAACCGTTATTGGAGAAGAAACCAGGATTGCCTGTGAAAAGTATGATATCAAGCCTGATATAATAATCGGCTGTATAGGAGGAGGCTCTAACTTCGGCGGTCTGATTGCGCCATTTATCAGCGATAAAATAGAAGGCAAATCAGATATTAGAATTATAGGTGTAGAACCTGCCTCATGCCCTACACTTACCAGAGGCAAATATGCTTATGATTTTGGAGATACAGGAAGAACCACTCCCCTATTGAAAATGTACACTTTGGGTTCTGGATTTATGCCTTCTCCAAGCCATGCAGGCGGTTTGCGTTTCCACGGTATGAGTCCAATTATTTCTAAATTATACCATGATGGATATATAGAAGCACGTGCTGTAGAACAAACAGATGTTTTCAATGCTGCTACTATATTTGCACGCACTGAAGGCATACTGCCGGCACCGGAGTCATCTCATGCGTTGCTTGTTGCAATGGAAGAAGCCATAAAGTGCAGGGAGAATGGCGAAAAGAAGACCATTATCTTCGGCCTGAGCGGTACGGGATATTTTGATTTGTCCGCTTATAACAGTTTTAATAGTAAGGACATGATGGACTATATACCTACCGATGAAGATCTGGAAAAGGGATTCGCCGAACTGCCCAAAGCACCTGAAAAATAAGAGGAAGCAAACTGAAGGAAGCAAGCTGTTTTGCTTCCTTTTTCTTTTAAATGTGTTCTATTTCGTAATGTATAGTCTTCCATGATTAATATCTGCAGTATCCTCGGTGTCGGCGGTCTTGATATTTTTTCCCTGCAGTTGAGATAGAATAACGCCCGATATCATAAGAGTACAGCCGACAATCTCCCTTAGATTAATGGTTTCATTCAGAAAAAGCATGCCTCCTATCAAAGCAAAAACCGACTCCGAACTCATTATGATAGCCGCGTGGGATGCTCTGGAATGCTTTTGTCCGATTACCTGCAATGTATAAGCGATACCCACAGAAAACACTCCACCATAAATAATGGGCACAGCCGCTTTAATTATATTTTCCAGATAAATTTCTTCCATCAGCAGGGCTGTAACTAAGCTTAATACTGAACAAACAAGGTATTGTACAAAAGCCAGCTTAATTGCATTAACTTTTTGTGTGAAATTGTTTATCAATACAATATGGAATGCAAAAAAGAAAGAACAGATAAATACCAATAAATCTCCTTTTGAAACTGTCAAGCCTTCCTGCACGCTGATTAAATAAAGACCGATTATGGATAGCGCCGCCGCTATCCATACTTTTCTATCTATGTAACGTTTTTTGATAACCTCTAAAACTGGAACAAGAATAATATAAAAACCAGTAATAAAAGCTGCTTTCCCTGCAGTTGTATACTTAAGGCCGGTCTGCTGCATGCTGGCAGCTATGAATAATACCATGCCGGCCAGGGTACCGGCTTTTAATAAAGCAATCTTCCCTGCAAGCTCATCTTTTCCGCCGGCCTTTTTCTCTTTTCTGTTTGCTTGAACTATCAGCGGAATTATAGATAATGCACCCAGAGCAAATCTCACGCCCGTATAGGTAAAAGTTCCTATATACTGGTTGCCTACCCGTTGGGCTACAAAAGCAAATCCCCATATTACAGCTGCTGCAGTAAGCATAATAAAAGATTTCCATCTCATGTTGTGCATTTCATACTTCATCCTTCTGTTGGTTGTTTTGTTGTAATCGACACTAAGGAACATTATAAGACTATTTCAATCTTCCTTTCAAGCCTGTTGTAATTTTCTATTTGATTCTTGCAAGAAAAATGTATAATAATATTGACTGAAGCAAATTTGCAATTACAAATAGAAAAGAGGATAACCTTGGACAGGCCGGACAGGAACTTTTTTAAGATATCTGCCTTGAAACTTGCAAAAAACCTGTTAGGGTATTACCTGGTACATGTAACCGAATACGGCAAACTGGTAGGAAGAATTGTTGAAACAGAGGCATATATGGGCGAGTATGATAAAGCAGCCCACTCTTACAATAACAGAAGGACTAAAAGGACCAAGGTTATGTTTGGACCTCCCGGACATGCCTATGTTTATTTAATTTATGGAATGTATCATTGTTTTAATATAGTGGCTGCAGAAACCAATATACCACAGGCTGTTTTAATACGAGCAGTCGAACCAGTGGAAGGCATAGAAAAAATGGCCGAGCTCAGATATAATAAAAAGCTTGATAAATGCAGCAAGAAAGAAATTTTAAACCTGACCAGCGGCCCCGGTAAACTTTGTAAAGCCATGAATATTACTGTAAAAAACAATGGCCAGGATTTATGCGGCAACAAGCTGTTTATTTTAAAAGGAGATAATCCGCCTGAAACTGATATAATCACAACAACACGTATCAACATTGATTATGCTGAAGAAGCAGTACATTTCCCCTATCGCTTTTATATTAAAAACAGCCCATATGTTTCAGTCAGGTAATGTAAGGAGCATAAAACAAATGAGTAGATTGAAGAATAGACTAATTAGTTTTTTTCGCGGAAGATATGGGACAGATAGTTTAAACGCTGTCCTGCTGGCTGTATATTTTCTTCTATTGTTGATAAACATGTTTATCCCGAATTTTATAATCCCCGTTATTATGTGGATTATTCTTGTCTGGTCATTATTTCGTTCTCTTTCCCAAAATATTTATGCAAGACAGAGGGAAAACAATGCGTTTCTTCAATTCTGGCGGCGTCTGGTTTCGTTTATCGCTCTTTATATCCGCAGAATCAGAGAATTCAAAACACATCGTTATCGCAGATGTAAACAGTGCAAAGTTATACTGCGCCTTCCACGTAAAAAAGGCAAACATTTGGTGAAATGCCCAAAATGCCAGCAAATATTTCCAATAAGGGTATTATTCTAAAAGACCGTCCAAATCCAGAATTCTAATCTTCCTGCCCGATATCTGCTGAATATATCCCTGAGCTTCTAGCTCAGCCAGTTTTCTGCTTACAGTTTCTGGAGTCGTACCCAGATAAGAAGCCAGATCTTTCCTGGACATAGGCAGGGTAATTTCCATGCTTCCTCCTGAATTATCCATACACTCTGCCAGATACAAGGCAATTCTGGTCTCTACCCGCTCTGTGGCTACCCTGGCCGCCTGTCTCTCAGATTCATCCAGCCGGTTTGAAAACTCGGCCAAAATTTGCAGGGCTATGGTCGGATATTTTAGCAAAAAATTCTGCAAATCATTCCTGGTGATTATACATACATCAGTTTCTTCCATGGCTTCTGCAAATGATTCATGAACAGAATGCCGAAACAGTGCCAGTTCGCCCGTAAAATCCCCCGGTTTCAGAATCCTCAGCAGCTGTTCTCTTCCTGATTCGGATAAACGGTAGATGCGGATCTTTCCTTTGCTGACAATATAAAGAGAATCCGATTGTTGGCCGGCCCTATAAACGATTTCTCCTTTCTCAAAATGTGCTGTTTTGATAGTGCTCATTATTTCTTCAAGCTTTTCATCATCCAAATGGTTAAATATGGGCACCCGCATAATACATGCCTTACTGCGCAATCCCATATTTTGTCCGAGATGATGATTACAGCAACTCTGCTGGCTTTTTGGCAAAACTTTCACTTCCTTTTGGTCTGCATATAAATAATATACAGTTCTACTAGTTAATAATACTTTTACTTAACAGGCAAACAAAAAACTGGAGAATCAGCGCGAGACAAGAAAATAGACTAATACAATAATTCCAAGTCCTATACGGTACCAGCCAAATGCCTTGAAATCATTTTTCTTAATATATCCCAGAAGAAACTTTATAGCTGCTACTGAAACCAGAAAAGCAACTATCATTCCAACTATCAGAATTGCAATCTCCATCCCGGTGAAATTAAAACCAAATTTAACTAATTTCAAAGCACTGGCACCAAACATCACGGGTATGGACAGAAAGAATGAAAACTCAGCTGCAATAGACCGGGATGCCCCAAGCAAAATACCTCCCAGTATAGTTGCGCCTGAGCGGGAAGTACCAGGAATCAGCGCCAATACTTGAAACATGCCTATTAAGAAGGCTGTTCTAAAAGAAAGCTCATTCATTTCTCTAACCTTCGTAATGCGATGTTTATTCCGGTTTTCCACAACTATAAACAGAATTCCATATAAAACCAATGTTATTGCAACGGTTACATAGTTATACAAATACTCATCGAGCCAATCATCAAACAAAAAGCCCAGAATGGCTGCAGGCAATACTCCAACAATGACTTTACACCACAGATTAATTGTTTCTTTGCGCGACTGCTTGCTTTTTCTTGGAGAAAAAGGGTTCAGTTTATGAAAGTAAAGCAGTACAACTGCCATTATTGCTCCCAATTGTATTACAACCAGAAACATTTCTTTAAAACTCTCTGATACATTCAGCCTGATTAGTTCATCCAAAAGTATCATATGCCCCGTGCTGCTAATAGGCAGCCATTCGGTTATTCCTTCTACTATACCCCATAAAACTGCTTTCAGCAATTCAACCATAATCTATTCCTTTCCAATAATAGTTTATACCGCTTGCCGTTATGCATTTATTAGTATTATCACATGATCACCTTGTGGATTGAAAATTGCATGGAGTATAGTCAGGAAGCTTTTTATCCACAAAAACCGGCTTGATTCTGGCGAAACGCTGCAAACCGCCTTCCAATTCTATACTCGGCATTGAGTCTCCAATTAATGGTCTGGCATATCTAATAAAATCATCAGTCACATCGATACCGGACGGAGCGATCCACTCTTTCGGCAAATATCTGACGCGGTTAGCAACTACCGATAAAGGAACATTATCATACCTGACAGAATAAGGTTCATCGCTATTTCTAAGTATGGTTGCCATTTTCCCGGTTATGCCTGACAAAGCATATTCCACCGCGTTCTTACCCAGAGCGTATGCTTCTTCCCTGTCTACCACGGATGCATGTAAAGACACACCCCGCTGCAGAACCCCGGGTACCTGCCCGGTAGCCTGGCCTCTGACAGGCAATCCATGTTCATTAAGAGCATTCACCACCTGCTGCATGGCAGTTGTTTTGCTTGCTCCATATTCGACATGACCAAACCCATCTCTTCGCTGACTTTCGGGATCGGTCATAAAGCTTTCCGGAACAACAACAATACACCTGCCGCTTCTTAATAATTCCCTGTCAACATTCGCCAGCAAATCCTCCATGGACAGTTTGGACTCCGGCAGATATAATTGCAGCGGCATTTCACGATTGGGATCTGCAAGACGGGCCGCAGCAGTTATAAAACCTGAATCCCTTCCCATGGCCTGAATTACGCTAACACATTCAGAAGTGCACATGGCACGGTTTTCCTCATCTATATTTTGGATTATGTATGCCCAATAACGTGCACAGCTGCCATAACCAGGAGTATGATCTATGATTGTTCTTTCCTCATCGCCCAGATCATTATCTATAGTTTTAGGCACTCCCATAACAGTCAGCTCATATCCTTGTTCATGAGCCAATTTATTTACTTTATCAGCAGTATCCATAGAATCATTTCCGCCTATATAGAAAAAATACCCTATATTGTGTGCTTTAAAAACATCAACGATTCTCTGAAAGTCGGCCTCGTTGCCTTCCTTTAATTTATATCTGCAGGATCCAATTGCACCGGCCGCGGGAGTATTTTTCAATCTCCTTATTTCTTCTATTGGCTGCTTTGACATGTCTATTAATTCTTCAAGCAAAACGCCTTCTATCCCACGATAAGCAGCATAGACAGTTTCTATTCTGTCCGATTGGAAACAAGCTTCCAAAACACCTTGCAAAGATGCATTAATAACAGGTGACGGGCCTCCAGACTGGGCCACCAATGCATTCCGTTTCTTCATGAGTTTTCCCCCATTATTCTATGATAGTAAATTCAAAGCATATTATATCATTTTTAATAATCCATATCCACATATACATTTTATCCAGGAAAAGGACATTGCTTGCCGCTTGCTTGACACTTTTCATCTTATAAACTATATTATTTATAAAAATACTTTTATGAGGTAAATTTTATGATCAGTATACGAAATGAATCCAAGGATCCTCATTTCAACTTAGCTTTAGAGGAATATGTATTTTACAATTTTGATCCCAATGAAGAATATGTCATTTTATGGCAGAATGAACCGTCTGTTATTATAGGAAGGAATCAAAACACTATTGAAGAGATTAACGCAAAATTTATCAAAGAACATAATATAAACGTTGTCCGCAGAATGTCGGGCGGCGGTGCCGTTTATCACGATTTGGGAAACCTGAATTATACCTTCATTGTAAACAGCGATAAAGATGTTATAAGTAATTTTAAGAAATTTACAGAGCCAATTGTATCCGCTTTAGCAAAACTGGGGGTAAAAGCGGAATTCTCCGGGCGGAATGATATCACTATTGATGGAAAAAAGTTTTCAGGCAATGCTCAGCACTATGCCAATAACAGACTGCTTCACCATGGAACTATCTTGTTCAACTCAGATTTGGCTGTTGTTCAGGAAGCACTCAATGTTAAAATAGATAAATTGAAGTCTAAGGGCGTAAAATCGGTAAGAAGCAGGGTGACAAACGTATACCCATATTTAAAAGAAAAAATTACTATTGAAGAGTTTAAAGATACCCTGTTGAAGTTTATATTGAACGATGAGAATTATAAAGAAAAAGAATATGTACTTACCGAAGAAGATTTAAAAGCTGTTAGAACCTTAATGAAAGAGAAATACAGCACTTGGGAATGGAATTATGGCGAATCTCCTGCCTTTGAGGTGGAAAAAAGCCAGAGATATTCAGGCGGCCAGCTTTCATTGAAGTATAATGTAGAGAACGGAACAATCCAGGAGTTAAGAATTTTTGGCGACTTTTTCGGAAAAAAAGAGATTTCGGATATAGAAAAACTGCTTAAAGGAAAACAGTATAAGGAAAAAATTGTAAAAGAAACACTTGAAAGCATTAATTTTGAGGAATACATGACAGGTATATCTGTAGACAACTTTATTGAATGTATGTTCTACTAACACTTCAGAATAGCTGAAAAAACGCCTTTGCCGATATTAATGTTGGCAAAGGCGTTTTTCGTTGCTTTAATTCCCATTCCACATGAAAACATAATCATTGAGGTTAACTCCAAGCAGGTCAGCATTTACAGGACATTTCGCCTTTAATAAAAAGAATATTCTTCTTTGTTCTTCAATTAATGATTCAAAATTGCCCTGGCCTTTACTTATGACAATATCCGCTTTATGATAAATGTCCAGAAATTCTTCGCTGCATTCACTCAGTATAGTACCTGGCGCATTACAGCCGGTTGAAATAAGAGTTGCGCATTCTTCCAGCCCTGATGCCAGTGCATCTTCGATGGTTGCATCATTAATAATTGGTTCGCTGCGTACAGCATAAAATATATCCAGCTCTCCAAGTACGGAAATTAATATCCTGTCAAATACGGTTTCACCGGCATTATCGCCAATGATCAAAACACTTTTGGCACTCTTAAGGTCCTCTTTCAATTTATCAACATGGCAGACAGCAAACTCCCTACCCAGCTCTTCCATTACAGATTGCTCTACATCCACATCGCTGTAGACACCCAGGTCAATTATATTGCCCGTGGCTGCTATTTTCAGGGCCCAGTATAACTTGTTTTCTTTCCTGGATAAAAAATCCTGCAATTGAGGAAGAATTTTTAAAGATTCTTCTATATTCTTCTGTTTAATCTCTTTGTAAGGATCCAAAACTCCGGTATGCTTAACCAAGAGCTGATGCAATTCCCTGCCTAATACAGGCGGCTTACCAAAACGCTTGTAGTCAGCAATCAGCTGTACAGCCTCGCACATTATCTTTTCCTGCTTATCGGCTTCATCAGTTGCCAGCCTGGATGCTTCCAGTATTTGCTGAAGATTACAAGGCAGGCAATCTAGTTTCATCTCCAATTATCGTATACCTCCTATATGTTTTTATAACATTGAAGCAGTCGGCATTAAAGCCGACTAGACAGCAAATAAACATACTTGCCAACCATACTGAGTTTAAATCAATTAATTAAATATGTCAAATTACCTTCTTTGTTTGATTTGCAAATTGACTTTTGATAAAATATTTTGTAAAAAGGAGGAATTTTTTATGGCAAAATTTTGTATAGCTACCGATTCCGGTTGTGATCTGCCCATGTCTTTATGCAAAGAAAGAAATATTTATCCTTTACAAATGCCCTATTATATTGGTGACGAAGAATTCTTGGATACTATGAATCATGAAGATTTCAAAGAGTTTTATGACAGAATAAGAAAGGGAGCAGTTCCCAGAACAAGCCAGGTTAATGTATATGAATTTATAGAATTTTGGGAAAGCCTTTTACCGCTGAATCTGCCAATTGTACATATATGCCTGGGCAGTGGAATCTCCGGCACTTATTCAAACGGCCTCCAGGCTGTGGAGCAAATGAAAGAAAAGTATCCGGGTCAGGAGATATATTTAGTTGATTCCACCCTGGCTTCCGTAGGTTATGGAATGCTTGCTTTAAAAGCAGCAGAAATGAGAGATGAGGGAAAAACCGCTCAGGAATGTGTAGAATGGCTGGAAAAGCATAAGATAGAGATAAATACTTACTATACTACCGACAATTTGGAGTACCTCCATCGCAGCGGCCGAGTAAGCCGTGCCGGCGCAATAATAGGTTCAGCGCTGAAGATTAATCCTATATTAAACCTGGACAAGGAAGGGCATTTAATTGTACAGGAAAAAATCAGAGGGAAAAAGGCAACCATAAAGAGGATCCATAATATCGTCAGGGAATTGGTAGTGAACCCCCATGAACAGACCCTTTATATTTGCCATTCAGATATACCAGAAAAAGCTAAGGAATTTGGAGAAGGCCTTAAAGATGATATAGGTTTCAAAGATGTTTACTATACGTATATTGGCACTACAATAGGCACTCATGCAGGGCCAGGGCTTATGGCAGCATTCTTCTTTGGGAAACCGAGGACATAAGATGAAGGGAGAATCCTGTTTTGGGTTATGAAAACTTTTTTGTTGCCAACCAGGACGGCCACAACCTGTGCCTGTATAAATGGACGCCCAAAGATAAGAACAATGCTGCCGGAATCGTACAAATAGCCCACGGCATGGCTGAATGGGCCGGCAGATATAATTATTTTGCAGAAAAGTTGACTGAAGCAGGCTACATAGTGTATGCACATGATCACAGGGGCCACGGAAAAACGGCAAAAGATGCAGAAAACATCGGATTTCTGGGAGAAGACGGTTTTAACGGTATGGTAAGGGATCTTAGATTAGTTCATAACCTTATCAACGAAAAACACCCCGATCTGCCAGTCATTCTATTTGGACACAGCATGGGTTCGTTTCTGGCTCAGAGTTATATATGCCAATATGGCAACATACTTAAGGGAGTTATTCTCTCGGGCAGCAATGGAGAGCATGGTTCCATATTAAATCTGGGCATTCTGATCGCTAAAATTCAGATGATGTTGTTTGGCAGTAAAGCCAAAAGTAAACTGCTAAACAGCATTACATTCGGGCTTTACAATAAGCCATTCAAACCCTGCCGCACTCCCTTCGACTGGCTGAGCCGTGATGCATCGGAAGTAGACAAGTATATAGGTGATCCTTACTGTGGAGGTATTTTTACAACTAGTTTCTTTTATGACTTCTTTAAAGGTTTAAAAACCTTACATGATCCTTACAAATTAGACCAAATTCCTAAAAGTCTTCCAATTCTTATCCTTTCAGGAAGCAGAGATCCGGTAAGTGAGTTCGGTAATGGCGTTGCCAGGCTGGCAGAATCATATCGTAAGCTTGGATTAACGGATGTAACACTAAAGATATATGAAAAAGCCCGGCATGAACTTCTCAATGAACTGAACAAAGATGAAGTAATTGCAGATATAATCCATTGGTTGAAAGAAAAGAATTAACCTCTTTATAGCGCGCTCTTTGGATCGTGCAGTATATTTTCGTTTATGGCATTCAACTGGCAAAAATACATTAAAAATCCAATGCCGCCTCATAGAAACAATGTTTATCTAATTATTGGAATAATCTATGATAAAGTTTCGTACTTTTTCAACAGCTGCCTTGCTTCCGCCTTTGTCCTTTGCATTTTCAATCATCAGCGAAATTATATAAGGAGTATTTTCATTTTTATCGATTGCAACAAACCAGCCCAGCTCATCCAAGCCGTTATTCTCACCATCGCCGGGTACTTCTGCAGTGCCGGTTTTGCCGGCTAATGTTTTTCCAGGAATATATGCATCATGGCCGGTTCCTTCCTCATTCTCCACAGCTTGTATAAGGAAATCAAAAATCTCGCCGGCTGTTTCTTCGGAGATTATCTTTTTCTTGTCCGGATCAGCATTGTCAGCAATTAGGCGGGGATTTACAATATTGCCTTCGTTTACAAATACCGAATATGCCTTATTCAAATTCAAGATATTAACCAGTATTTCACCTTGGCCATAACCTGTATCGGCTAATAACACATCATTAGAAATGCGTGCTTCATTGGCAAGCTGTGAATCCTTTACTCCGTATCGCAAAGGAAGCGGCTCTCCTATACCGAAATCTTTGGCTTTTTGTATAAACGTATCCCCTCCAATCATTAACGCCAATTGAGCAAAATAAATATTATCTGAATATACCATTGCTTTTTCCATATCAATCGGCCTGCCTGGGTCTTTTACCCTGGTTACATAGTGATTACCCCAGGATGTATCCTTTTGCCATTTAAATCCTTCAACATCAATCGTATAATTCTTATCAACTATTTTCTCGTTTAAAGCAATGGCTGCCGTTATGGGCTTAAATGTCGAACCTGGTGAATAAACCTGAGTAAATCTGTTAAGAAGCGGTTTGTCTTTATTCTCCTGAAGTTCTTTCAACTCATCTTGTCCAATTCCCAGGATAAACCTATTTGGATCATAAGAAGGGCTGCTTACCAGGGCTAATATTTCTCCGGTTTTGTAGTTCATAACCGCAGCTGTGCCCGGTTCGCCCTGAAGATATTTGTAGAGTTTGGCCTGTAAATCTATATCAATGGTAAGTCTTAAGTCTTCACCGTTTACCGTTTCCTGCTCAAATAACACCTCTTTTTCCTTACCTTCTTTATTGACAATTGATATCTTACTGCCGGGCTTACCCATCAATGATTCATTAAAAATATACTCCAGGCCTGACCTGCCTATTCTGTCATTTGCTGTAAAGCCAAGCTTTTCCCATTCCTCTAATTCTTCTTCATTCATATAACCCAGATAACCTGTCAGGTGGGCTGCTGTGTCTTTATAGGGATAAACCCTCTCCTCAATCTCCATATATGTAGCACCTGGGTTTTTTGCGTGGATTGCTTCTATAAGGTTCTGCTGGTCTTTGGGTATCTTCTTTAGGTCTACAAATGTATCGTCTTTTACCCATGAAAGTTCCAGCCTGTCATTAATGTATTGCTCGGATATATCAAAGGTTTCAGATAATTCTTTAATGATCTGATCCTTCATATCCCCCAGCCTGCCTGGCACAATTCCCACCTGAATTGCCACACCATTTTCCGCCAGTTTCTTGCCATTACGATCCAGTATTTCTCCCCTGACCGGCATTGATGTAATTGATGTATGGACCGTATCGCCTTCCTCAAACCCATCATATATTAAGTTATAATCCCATAAAATCTTCCATTCCTTTTTGTCATCTGCATCTTCTTCCACGAGTATAATTCTTGTTTCATATGACTTGATGCCATATTCAGTATTTAGTTCTACACTAACAGGAAGGCTGTCTGATTCTCCATTCCTAATTTGCTTATTTAATTCATCTTCACTTTCTAAAAGCTGTAAAGTAACAGATTGAACTTTTATTCCATTATAAAAATCCCGGTATGCATTTATAAAATCCGATCTTGATATATCTATCTTATTTTGACTTGATATCAAATCGTACATGGTATCAAAGTCCATTTTACTCCAAGCGTCTGCATATTGATTAAACAGCTCAACAGGTTCCTCATTCTCACTGCATCCAGAGTATAATATCATTGTAATAATAACTGCTATAAATAAAACCGTTTTCCATAAACGTTTTATATGCATCTCCATCCCACCTTGTTGGAATTTAATCTTATGATTCAGATTGCTCCAAAAGCACTTGACAGTTGTTCTAAAGCTTTATAGAGAAGGGATCTGGGCAAAGCTATATTCATGCGATAATAACCTTTACCTTCCACTCCGAACATAGAACCTTTATTCATCCATATTTTAGCTTTATTAATAAGTATATTTTCCAACTCATTCTCACCCAGCTTATATTTTCGGAAATCCATCCAAAGCAAATAGGTACCCTGTGGATCCGAAAGCGTAATTTCAGGCATTTTCCTGGTCAAAAAGCTTTTAACAAAACTTATATTGCCTTCCAGATATAAATTCAGCTCATCCAGCCAGTCAGCTCCATATTTGTACGCAGCCTGACATGCTGCTGAAGCTATTAAATTGATGTGACTGTATCCACTTCTTTTCATTTCTTCCTTAAATTTATCTCTTATTGCTTTATTTGCAATGAAAATGTTTGCTGCCTGCAATCCTGCCAGATTAAAGGTTTTGCTGGGCGCAGTGCAGGTTATGGTATTGTCAAGGAATTCTTTCTTGAGACTTGCGAACATATAATGGCGGCCTTGAAAGACAAAGTCGCAATGTATTTCATCAGCCACTACTATTACATCATGCTTTAAGCATATTTCTCCCAGTTTATTAAGCTCATCTTTGCTCCATACTCTGCTGACAGGATTGTGCGGACTGCAGAGAAGAAACAGTTTTACATTGTTCTCAACGATTTTTGCTTCAAAATCATCAAAATCAATTGAATATCTTCCATTAACATTGACCAATGGGCTGTTAACTAGTTTTCTTTTGTTAACTCTGATTAAATTAGAAAACGGATGATAAACAGGTCTCTGAATTAAAATGCTGTCGCCAGGGTCAGTTAATGCACGGATGGCCGTTGCCAATGCATACACCACTCCCGGGGTTTGGATCAGCCATTCATATTCCGTGTTCCAGTTAAACCGGCTGCTGAACCAATTATACACGGCTTCAAAGCATTTATATGGGTTGCTCGGATAACCGAAAACACCATGCCGGGCTGCTTTGATAACAGCTTCTATCACAGCAGGCGGCGACTGGAAATCCATGTCAGCTACCCACATAGGAATTACATCTTCCGGCATGCCCTCTCTAATTGAAAAATCATATTTTATGGCATTCGTTCCCCTTCTGTTTATGAGTTTATCAAAATTATATTTCACTTTCGCATATCTCTCCTTCGAAGTGTCTGACAATCATAATATAGCATTATCCGCCTGATCAAACAACCAAAAAACCGCCAATCGGATTTATTGATTCCGATCAACGGTTTATAACAATAATAATTGCATATACCTGTTACAATAATTTGCTCAGTTGATCTGCCAGATCACACTTTTCCCAAGGCATATCTTTGGCATTCTCACCAAAATGCCCATAACAGGCAAGTTTTGAATAGATTGGGCGATTGAGTTTAAGCCTTCTTATAATTGCCATCGGCCGCATATCAATATTACGCAGAATAGCTTTCTTTACTCTCTCCATGGGAATCCGGCCTGTGTTGAAATCATCTATGTTAAAAGCCACCGGTTCGGCAAGCCCTATAGCATAGCTTATTTGTACTTCGCATCTGTCGGCAATATCGGATGCAACTATATTTTTAGCTAAATATCTTGCCATGTATGCGCCGCTTCGGTCTACTTTCGTGGCATCCTTGCCAGAAAGCGAACCTCCGCCGCATCGCGCGTATCCTCCATAAGTGTCTACCATGTTTTTTCTCCCTGTAAGCCCGGTATCTGCTGCCGGACCGCCTATAACAAATCTGCCGGCCGGGTTGATGTAAATTGTAGTTTTATGATCCAGCATGGCTTCGGGCAATACAGGCAGGATTACATATTCCTCTATATCTTTCCGCAATTGCTCTATTGATATATGATCATAATGCTGCGCTGAAACAATTACCGATGCAATGCGCTTTGGCCTGCCATGTTCATATTCAACTGTAATCTGGGTTTTGCCATCCGGGCGTATATATGGCAATTTGCCTGACATTCTGACTTCATCAAGCCTGCGGGCCAGCTTATGTGCATATTCTATTGGAAAAGGCATCAGGTTTTTTGTTTCCCTGCAAGCAAACCCAATCATGGTGCCCTGGTCCCCTGCTCCGCAGTCAAGCGGTTCCTTCTTTTGCAGACTTCGGACAATATCGGGTGACTGATCATGAATATCTACGCTTATACTGCATGTTCTAGAATCGAATCCGGCATCTACTTCCGTATAACCAGTAATTGCAATCACTTCTCTTGCCACAGCCTCATAGTCTACAGAAGAATTTGCACTGATTTCGCCCATGATATGCAGCTTGTTTTTGGTTGCTGTAACCTCACAGGCAACATGGCCCAAAGGATCCTGATACAGGATTTCATCCAGGATGCTGTCTGCTATTCTGTCACATAACTTATCAGGGTGCCCGCATGTTACCGATTCTGAGGTAAAATACGAAAGCATATTGCATCATCCAAATATTCAATTCTTCTGGATTAGTGTCTAATCAGGCATGAGGCTGCTTATTCCATAATCTGTCAGCTACAACTGCCCATTTCTCTGCTGCGGGCATACACTTATTGCAAAAATCCCTCGCTTCTTCAGGAGAAGCCATATCAGTTGAATAAGCACCGGTGCTTTCCACCATTTCTGCAAGCTTTGGAGGATTATCCAAGGCCGGACATGGACGCAGCATATTTGAATTAAAGGGCTGATTTTCCTTATATGCCTGGAAAAATGGTGACCTGTAGGCTTCTATAAGAGTCTTTTCCCTGATGTTTGAATCTGAATAGTGTATAAATGCACAAGGTTCTATATCCCCGTTGGCATTAATATGAATATATGATCTTCCCCCTGCGATACAGCCATTCACATATTCACCGTCATTCCAGAAATCGATAGTGAAAATGGGCTTGGTTTCGCGGAATTTGCGTATCTGGTGATACATAAATTCACGTTGCTCAGGCGTTACCAAAAGCTCCGGAACTGCATCAGTGCCTACCGGCATGTAGGTAAACAACCATGCAAATTTAGCACCCATTTCTATCATGTAATCAAAGAATTCTTCACTGCCTATTTGTTCTGTATTCTGACTTGTATAACAACAGGAAATGCCAAATAACAGTTTTCTTTCTTTCAGTCTCCTCATGGCTGCGATTACCGCCTGATAAGTACCCTTTCCGCGGCGAGAATCAGTGGCTTCTTCAAAACCTTCAACGCTGATCGCCGGTACAAAGTTGCCCACTCTCAGCATCTCATCTGCAAATTCATCATCGATAAGCGTTCCATTGGTGAAAGCCACAAATGCACAGTCATCATGTTTTTCACACAGACGAATAATATCTTTCTTTCTTACCAACGGTTCGCCGCCTGAGTATAAATAAAAATAAGTACCATGTTCCTTGCCCTGACGAATAATATCATCAAGCTCTTCAAAAGACAGGTTCATCTTTTGTCCGTATTCGGATGCCCAGCAGCCGGTACATTCCAAATTACAGGCTGAAGTTGGATCCATTAAAATAGCCCAGGGAATATTGCAGTCATACTTTTCTTTGTATTTCCTCTGCACTTCGTTTCCCAACATGCTTCCATTGATAACTAAGCTGTCAAATAATTTTTTCCGCTGGTTGGCATCAATTTCAGTCCACACGCTTTTTAAAAGGCGAGACCAGTTATTGTCAGGATCATTAATAACTGATTTAACCGCCTTTACCTGCGGCGCAATTGAGCCTTTCTTATCGATTTTTTCCAGCCAATCAAGCAATTTAGGAATGTTTTCGTCTGGATCCCTCTCAATATACTTATAGGCTGCTTTTAATCCCATAGCTTTAACTCTGGCAGAAATATCCATAAACGAACCACTCCTTTCTAAAAGAAAGTACTGCCTGATTTAATTATATTTAAATAGATACTATATAGCCATGTATAAATAAATTGAATTGTATGAAATTTGCACAAATCATGCCCTTTGCCCAATTTTTATGCAAATCGAATAAAATGTTTGAATTTTTAGCAAATAATCATTATTGTTTTATAATGCTGATAAAACTTTTCAGATAATTAGTTATGCTTTCTTCAGATAAGTTACTAATTCTGTTTAACAGATCTATTAAATCTTCATCATTGTCACTGGAAAGCCACTCAGTTATAAAACCAATCAGTGCATGCTTGTGATAACGAGCCAGGAAATGAATATCATCTTCCTCTATGTCTGTATCCGCAACAAGTTTCTTGATAAAATCAAACATTACTTTGTCCAGCGCTTGGAATATATAACGCTCCAATTGGTGCTTTTCAGCTGATTCATAGATATGCTTCAATGCTGTTTTATTTTTTATTAAAAAATCCAATACCAAACTGCATTCTTCGCTTAATGTATCGGATACATCTGTGATTTGCTGAATCTTTTCAATTTCTTCCTGAAATATGTAGCTAACCAAACCATAGATATCTTCAAAATGATAATAAAATGTATTGCGGCTTACTCCACACGTTTCTATAATTTCAGTTACGGTTATTCTTGATAAAGGTTTTTCATTCAATAATTTGATAAATGTATCAACTATAGCCTGTTTTGTAAAGTTAGCCACACCAGCCCAGCCCTTTCCAGCAATGACAAATGCAATTGCCAGATTACTCATTTCCTAAGGATAATTATACAACAAACTTCTCCAAAATTTCAAATAATTCGTTTTTCCATCCTTGAGCCTGTATTACCTAATAATATGATTCTCTCCCAAAATTTCAGGTTTGTGAATCATACTGTCCTGTTCTGTAATCCTGCGTATTACCTTACATGGATTGCCTGCCGCAAAGCTGTCAGGCGGAATATCTCTGACTACAACGCTGCCGGCACCAATGACGCAATTATTTCCGATAGTTACTCCCGGGCAGACAACAACATTTGCTCCCAGCCAGCAATCATTTCCGATATGCACCGGCTTGGCATAACACATGTGCACAGGATTACCCTCCTTATCCAGCAAAGCCCGGCGCTCATTGGGAAGCATTGGATGAATGGGGGTAACTATAGTAACGTTCGGACCGAAGCTGCAATAGCTGCCTATAGTGACCCAGGTATCGTCCTGAATTGTTAAATTAAAGTTAGCAAAAAAGTGATCGCCTATTTTTGTATGCTTGCCGTAGTGAATATACATAGGCCCCTGAATAAAAGAGTTTTCGCCGACTTCAGCAAATATTTCTGATATTAATCTCTGTCTTTTTTCTATTTCATCTTCAAAGGTTAAGTTATACTCAGTGCACAAGTTGTGCGTTCTAAGCTTAATAGCTCTCAATTCAGGATGCCCCGGTGCAAACAACATACCTGCAAAAATTTTTTCTTCCTCCCGCATGTTACCGCTCCTTTAACAGATGGTTAAATATCATTTTATTATGATTATAGCAGAAAAGCCGTTTTTAATTAATTATTGTGAATTAAATGGTTATATACTTTTTAGGACGGACCTGACCTGGGGATAAACTTGCCATATCTCTGTTTATTGTATATGCTGAAATTGGAAGGCATGGTCACTGCAGCAGCTGATAACCCTTTAAAAAGGAGGAGACAATGTTAGAATTCAGCGGTAAATATAATACAGCCAGGGTTTTTACCAATGAAGTAGATGAAGCGTCCGCAGCACAGATAATTGAACTGTGCAACCAGGAATTCACTAAGGGAAGCCGCATACGGATGATGCCCGATGTTCATGCCGGCGTCGGATGTACAGTCGGCACAACTATGACAATAACAGACAAGGTGGTCCCAAACCTTGTAGGTGTGGATATAGGGTGTGGCATGGAAACTATACTCCTTAGTGAAACCCGGATAGATCTTTCAAAGCTGGATGAGCTGATTTATAGAAGAATTCCTGCGGGCTTTTCTATACGTGATAAACCACACCGTTACCTGGAGGAAATCGATCTCGATCAGCTTTACTGTTACAAACATGTGAATGTGCGCCGAGCAGAACTTAGTTTGGGCACCCTGGGCGGAGGCAACCATTTCATCGAAGTAGACAGGGACGATGATGGCCGGCTGTATCTCGTTATCCATTCAGGCAGCCGACACTTGGGTTATGAAGTTGCACGATATTATCAGCAGCAAGGGTACAAGCAATGCAAACACCTTGGCATACCTAAGTCTCTTGCTTATGTTTCAGGTGATTTGTTCCGCCAATATATACATGATATGCGTATTATTCAAAAATTCGCTGTCTTAAACCGCAAAGCTATAGTCGACGAGATTCTCAACGGCCTGGGTCTTCATACGGAATACAGCTTCACCACCATTCACAACTATATTGATACTGAATCAATGATTCTGCGTAAAGGAGCCGTGTCAGCAAAATCAGGAGAGCGCCTTTTAATTCCTATTAATATGAGGGATGGCAGCCTTATATGCATAGGCAAGGGTAATGAAGATTGGAATTATTCTGCACCCCATGGTGCCGGCCGCATAATGAGCCGGACTCAGGCTAAGCAAAGCATAAACTTGTCCGATTTTAAAAAGCAAATGGAAGGAATCTATACCACATCCGTCAGCAAAAGAACTCTGGATGAAGCACCAATGGCATATAAACCCATGGAAGACATAATTAAGAATATTAGAGATACAGTGGAAATAGAGAAAATAATACGTCCTGTATATAATTTCAAAGCCGGCGATTAATAAAAACATAACTATCCCTGCCTGATAAGTTGGCGCAATACTTATACCCTAAACGGTTAAAGCCTTTTATTTCTTCCGGATCAATAATATTATTTTCTGCCAGCCAGCGAACCATTTCCCCTCGTGCCATTTTGCATTGAGTACCTTTGGCAATTACCTTATTTCCCTTTAGTTCTCCAAAAATACATGTTAATATACGAACTGTATCAGGCAGATAAGGTGTTACTGCTTTGCTGTACTCCTTGGATGCCAGATTGACAATAAGGCCGGTTTCCCGGCAAAGCTGAAGGGCCAATTTGTCTGCCCAGAACTCATATAAGTTTTTGCAATTTCTGATTCGAAGTTTAGCCTGCATTTCCAAACGATAAGGAGTTATTCCATCGAAAGGCCGCAGCAGCCCGTAAAAGCCGGAAAGTATGCGCAAGTGCTCCTGTATGTAATCTAAATGCCCGGTTTCGAATACACCGGGCGCCATATATTGATATTGGATGCCTTCAAAGGATAAAACAGCCGGCGTTAAATTGTTATATAAATCCATGTTTTTTATACGCTGAAAGTTCAGAGCAGCAATAGAATCATTGCAGCACCACAATTTCTTCAGTTCAGAATAACTCATTTCCTGAAGGCGCCTCAACAATATCTCCGCTTCTTCCATGAATTGAGGCAGGTCTTTATGGGACAGACTGTCTGTGTCTGTTTTCATCTTTTTTGCAGGAGAAATAATTATCCTCATGTGCCCATCACAGTTTTTATCATCAGATATTCACAATTGAATATACCAGCTTTGTTAAGTAAAAATCAACAAAAAAATCCCGGCCAGAACCATGTATCCTGGGTCGGGAATGTTTCTAGAGTCTATTTATGATAATTACTTAATTATCACAAATACTTTGCCAATGATTGGCAGGTGTTTAGCCTTTCCTCCGAAACCGTTAATCATTCCTAAAATTGCCAGAACTAGAATTCCTAAATTAAAAATCGGTAATAATATCCAGCCTAAAAATGGTATCATACTCAGTACTATGTTGCCTATAAGGGCCAATAAGAATAGCAGTAAACCTTAATTGGCATGGAATTTTGCAAACGCTGAATCCGGACTGGCAATCAAAGGCAGAAAGAAAATCAAATATGCCAAACCTGCCATTGTTTTGTTCTTTTCTATGTCTTCAGCAGAAAAATCCAGTTCATTATGAACCTGTTCAGTTGACATAAAATCCCTCCTTAAAATATATTTTTTTATAAGTTATAATTCTCTTTTAACGGTTTCCAGGCAGAAAACCCTTTTGCAGGCGCATGAATGTTTTTTTGTCTTTTTAAGATATTTACAAATATTCCTACAATTTTAGGATCAAATTGGCTGCCTGCATTTTTCTTCAACTCCCTGATTGCCTCCTCTGTGCTCATTGCTTTTCTGTATACCCGGTCATTGATCATAGCATCGTAAGCATCAGCCACTGCTAATATTCGGCAAGCTAATGGGATTTCTTCTCCCCTTAAACCATGGGGATAGCCTTTGCCGTCCCATCGTTCATGGTGCGCCAGTATCAAATCTGAAACAGCAGCCAGCTCAGGAATGGCTTGTGCAATGCGGTAGCCAATTTCTGAATGTTTTTTCATCTCTTCCCATTCTGCTTTAGTTAAAGCGGATGGTTTTTGCAAAATACCCGGGTTTACCGTTATCTTTCCAATATCATGGAGCAGAGCAAGCAAGGAGAGTTCATTCATTTCCCTGGTAGACAGCTTAAGTTCTTTCCCGATTGACAGACAATATCTTTCAATTCTCTTTGAATGTTCTTCTGTTTCAAAACTTTTCTCATACAAGTTAGTCAATAATGCATTGACAATGGTGTTTCTGTAACTTTTACCATCCAGCAGTTTCTGCTGATACATTAGTTCTTCTGCTTCCCTCATAACCGCTTCTATGCTCTGGCTTGCATCGACTTTGCTTGCACAGCCTAGTGATAAGCTAATGTACAGACCGCTTTTGTTAACTGGTATTTTTACATTCTGAATTATTCTTAGGATTCTTTCCGCTTCTTTAAAACTGGTTTTTGGTATGAAGATAACAAATTCATCACCGCCCCACCTGGCAATCAAAGCATCTTCTTTGCAATGCTTTTTGAGCATCTCTGCAACATTTTTAAGCATTTCATCCCCGGCTTTATGGCCAAACACGTCATTGGTCAGCTTAAGACTATTAACATCACCCATTATTATTGAAAGGGGAAGATTGTCTGCTTTATCAAGATCATACATAGATTCTTCTATATAACGCCGGTTGTATAGACCTGTTAACACATCATGATAGCTGATATACTGAATCTGTCTGTTATGCTCTCTTTCCTTTCTTACATCTCGAAATACCATTACAACACCAATTATTTCACCATTCTCTTTTTTGATTGGTGCTGCGCTGTCAGCAATGGGTATGTGCTCGCCATGACGGTTTACTAACACTATATTATCTGCAAGCTCCACAATATTACCTGTGTCAAGCACTTTTTTTATGGGACTGTCGATCTGCTCCCAGGTTTCTTCATTCAGCAATTTGAATACGTCTGCAAATTGTCTCCCCTTTACTTCTTCATCTTTCCATCCTGTTATCTGCTGAGCAGCTATATTTAAGCTGGTGATTCGTCCAGATCCATCTGTGGTAACAACCCCGTCTCCAATGGATCTAAGAGTGGTAAGCAGCAGTTCCTTTTCTTTAAACAATTCCTCGCGGTATGTTTCCCGATCGGTAACATCAAATATTATGGAATAGATTAAAGTGTTCACCCCATCCGATATGGGGCAGGAATATACATCAACCATTTTGATTGCTCCGTTTTTTATGCGATGGGGGAAAACACTAAATCTCTGCTTATCACTCTTTGCCAAGGCGCGAAAGCCCCTGATATCGTCTGCCGGGAGCATGTTAATATCCTGAATGCGTAAATTCAGCAGTTCTTCCCTTGAATAGCCATAGAACTCAATAGCAGCCGGATTGGCATCGATGATTCTTCCTGATATCGGCTCGATTATCAACATAACCACGCTATGCTGGTTGAACATGGCCTGCAGGCGTTGAGACAATAACTCTTTCTCCTGCTGCACTTTTTCCATCTCAGATACATCCTTACTGGTACAAAGAAGATATCGGATTTTGTTTTCTCCAAACACAGGAGTGACCTGGGTTTGCCAAGTCCTTTCCCCCGTGGAAAAATTAAATTTCTGTTCATAGCGGACAGGTTTGCCTGTACGCATGCATTTCTCATAGTATTTTACCAGCTTCCCACCTACCTCTTCACCCAGTATTTGGACCGGTGTCATGCCCTTAATATTGTCATAACCTGAAAGGCGCTGATGCACGGCATTGTTACGCACATACCGGAATTCTCCGTTCTCATAACGGACAATGCTTATGGCATCATTTGTTTTGTTAAAAATCATATCCAGATCTTCCGGCAGTATATCCGCTTCACTTAACTGGTTGTCATCGATTGTTTCATCAGCTGCATCGCGAATAATTAAGGTAAAGGATGTTTTGTTTACAGGAACTACTGTGATATTTAAGTATCTTTTTATGCTTTCTATCCATTGAGTTGTTTCCTGGGTTTTCCCTGCACGAACTACACTGTCATAGTAGGAAAGCCAGTCAAAGCCTGCAGGTTTTGGTTCCTCTATTAATTCTGAAACCTTCTTCCCCAAAACTTTTTCTTTGTCCCAGCCTGTTATTATTTCAAAATCAGAATTAATATCAAGCACCCTGTAATCTACTGCCTGGTTTTCACTGTTATATATCAGTTCGAAATATCCCATAGCTAAGGCAGGTCCCGCTTCCGAGCTCAGCCATCTGTCACTGCACATTATTGTCCACCTTTCCAGCCCATTAACCGTCACTTATTCTTAAATCAACGCTGCAATGCAAATCCGGACTAAGTATAGCAATGGATGATATAATTAATAATATGTAACCCAATAAAACCTATTGTAAACATAAGCTTGGGAAGAGTATTGTAACAGTTGATCAAGGAAACTCAGAATTGACACTTATAAAAAAATGGTTTAGCATTCAAGTATTGGTATAGATAATTATGAAATCAGAAATGTAAGGTGAATGCGATTGAAAAAACTACTGCCTCTGATGAAAAAATACTGGGTTTATGCTTTTTTCAGCCCCATATTTATGATACTTGAGGTTATTGGGGATATTCTAATCCCCTATTTAATGAGCCTGATAGTAGATGTAGGCATAGCAAATCAAAACACTGGTTATATAACTAAGATGGGATGCTATATGATTTTAACCGCACTTTTGGCTATGGCCTTTGGAGTGTCCAGCTCATTTTTTGGTGCCAGAGCAGGGTATGGTTTTGCATCAGAAATCAGGCAGAAAACTTTTGAAAGAATTCAAAGCTTCACTTTTGCCAATCTTGACAGGTTTTCTGTATCTTCGCTTGTTACCAGACTGACCAATGATTGTAATACCATAGGAATGGTAACCATGATGAGCCTGAGAATGGCAATACGAGCTCCTTTCATGTTAATATTTGCGCTTATAATGGCCTTTCGTATCAATTCATATCTGGCAAGGGTGTTTCTGGTTGCTATCCCAGTACTGGCAGTTATTGTTGCTGCAGTATTGTTCAAAGCAAGACCATTATTTCTCCAGATGCAGAAAAGAGTTGACAGAGTCAATGCTGTAATCAAAGAAAATTTGGCCGCAATTAGAGTTGTTAAATCTTTCAATAGGCAAGATTTTGAAGAAGCAAAGTTCAAAGAAAGAAATGATAGCCTGATGAATACGGCCCTCAAGGCCATATCTACCATAATAATTTTAATGCCTGCTTTCAGCCTGATAGTCTATTCCACTATTATTGCTGTTTTATGGTTTGGAGGGTTTCAGATAACCGCCGGAAATATGGGCGGCGGAGAGCTGATCTCATTTATAACCTATAACACACAAATTCTTATGGCATTAATGATGGTATCCTTTTACTTCATGCAGCTGCTACGCGGTTCTGCTTCTGTGAACAGAATTATTGAAGTGTTAGATACTGAACCGGAAATCAAGGAAAAGAGGAATCCGGTTCGAACTATTAAAGATGGCTCTATTACTTTTAAAAATGTCAGCTTCCGTTACCCTGGCAGCCGTGAAAAAACACTGAAAAACATAAATTTTGAAATTGCATCAGGAGAAACACTGGGAATAATAGGTTCTACAGGTTCCTCCAAAACCACATTGGTTCAGCTTATACCCAGGCTTTATGATGTCAGTGAAGGCAGTGTCTTGGTTGGAGGCATAGATGTCAGGGATTACGATCTGAAGTTTTTGCGGGATAATGTAGCCTTTGTCCTTCAAAACAATACTCTTTTTTCAGGCACAATCAGAGAAAATGTGAAATGGGGCGATGAAAATGCCAGCGATGAAGAAATAATAGCTGCCCTCAATAAAGCTCAGGCCTGGGAATTTGTTTCCGCTTATCCTGACGGCCTCGATCACATTGTTGAACAGGGAGGGGATAATTTTTCAGGCGGACAAAAACAGCGATTATGCATCGCCAGGGCGTTATTAAAATCACCTAAAATAATTATTCTGGATGATTCCACCAGCGCTGTTGATATGGCTACAGATGCAAAAATCCAAAATGCTTTTAAGACAGAGCTTTCAGATGTTACCACCATAATAATTGCTCAAAGGATATCCTCAATAAAGCATGCCGACAGAATTATCGTTATGCACGAGGGAGAAATAGAATCAATAGGAAACCATGAAGTTTTATTGGAAAAATCTCCAATATACAGTGAAATATTTGAAACACAGCAAAAGGGAATGATCAGCGCATGAGCGATATAAGCAAAAGACGAGCCCTTAAACCTAAGGATCCTATTAAAACTTTATTAAAATTATTCAGTTATTTCAGATATAATAACCTTCTGTTTATCAGCGGCATATTAACCATTGTACTGGCATCAGCTGCTGAAATTGGAATAACCGGAATGCTCAGCCCCATTATTGATGTCTTTGTAAGCGGTGGTGAAAAATCAGAAGCTGTAAAACACATTCTTATTCTGGCAGCTTTAGTTGTATTGGCTGCAATCGGACATTATTACGGCAACCGTTCTATGGCCAGTCTGGCTCAAAGAACAATACACAGGATTCGGAAGGATATGTTCGCTCATATGCAAAAACTGCCTGTATCCTTCTTTGATACCCACTCCCATGGAGAACTAATGTCTACGTTCACCAACGATGTGGATATGTTGAATCAATCCCTGGAACAAAGTGTGTCCCAGGTTATGATTTCATTTATAACAGTAGTTGGAACCTTTATCATGATGTTGGTGATAAGCCCCTTATTAACATTGATAGTGGCTGTTTCGCTGGCTTTAATGATTCTCCTGATCAGGTTTATAGGTTCCAGGTCAGCCAGAAATTTCAGATATCAGCAGTACAGCCTGGCTGATATGAATGGATATATAGAAGAAATGATGTCAGGCCAAAAAGTTGTAAAGGTATTCAATTATGAAGAAAGGGCAATTAGGAAATTCAGGGAAAAAAACGAAAAGCTTAGAGAAGCCGGCTCTCTTGCTTCTGCATTTGGTGTTATGCTTATGCCGGTTATGGGGAATCTCACTTTTGCCCTTTACTCTGTTATTGCCATGGCGGGAGCATTCCTTGTAATAAACAAGGCCATAAGTGTAGGAAATCTTGCTTCCTTTTTGCAGTATACCAGAACTATTTCAAGGCCTATTACCCGCGTGTCCAACCAGTTAAACACCTTGTTTGCAGCTCTGGCCGGGGCAGAAAGAATTTTCAATATCCTGGATGAGAACATTGAAACAGATGATGGTGATGTACGGCTGATCAGAGATTATTTGGGTAAAGGAAAACATTGCTGGAAGGTGCCTGTGGAAGATGGAAGCTATAAATTCGTCCCCTTAAAAGGCCATATTGTTTTCCAAGATGTTAACTTCGGATATACCATGGACAGGAAGGTTCTACACAACATCAATCTATATGCCAAGCCGGGCCAGAAGATTGCCTTAGTCGGTTCGACTGGTGCAGGAAAAACTACCATCACCAATCTTTTAAACAGATTTTATGAAATTGATGAAGGGGTTATTCTATATGACGGCATTGATATTAAAAGGATTAACAAGCACGATCTAAGATCCACCATGAGCATGGTGCTGCAGGATGTTCATCTGTTTGAAGGTACTGTAGCAGATAATATTCGGTATGGCAGACTGGACGCCAGTGAAGAAGAAGTAGTTGAAGCTGCAAAGCTTGCAAATGCTCATAGTTTTATTAAGAATCTTCCCCAAGGCTATCAAACCATGCTTTCTATAGACGGCCAAAATCTTTCTCAAGGTGAAAGACAGCTTATTTCCATAGCCAGAGCTGCAATTGCAGATCCGGAGATCCTTATTCTGGACGAAGCTACATCTTCCGTCGATACCCGAACTGAAAAACTTATAGCTGAAGGCATGGATAAACTCATGCACGGAAGAACCACCTTTGTAATAGCTCACAGATTGTCCACAGTGCGGGATGCCGATGCAATAATGGTATTGGAACAAGGCAAGATAATCGAACGCGGAGATCATGATGATCTTATTAAACAAAAAGGAATATATTATGCCCTAAATACCGGAACCTTGGAACTAGAATAAAATATATAATTTTTCTTGATTCATGTAAACACGTTTGGTAATATATAGCTGTCAAACCATTTAATTTCACTTGTTTCATTTTATATCAACATGTTGCAATCCTCCTATGATGAATGTTTTTCCATAGCAAGAGCAATTAACAGGGGTGATTTTTATAGATGTAAAAAAGAAAACTGCTCTTTTTGTATTTCTGCTGTTCCAAATCTTATTATCTTCCTGTGTGCAGACAGCAGGACTAAAACCTAAACAACCTATCACTCTTACCATGTGGCATAATTTTGGCGGGCAAATGCAGGATTCCATGAATGACCTGATAGAAGAATTCAACACTTCAATTGGCAAGGAAAAAGGCATTGTTATCAGCATCACCTCAATTTCCGGCACAGCTTCGCTTCAGGAAAAACTTACTATGATTGCAGCCGATGATCCGGGTTCACCGGAAATGCCTGATATTGCTACATGTTATCCTGCTACTGCGGTGCTGCTTGCGGACAAAGGGCTGATCATATCCATGGATCAATATTTTACCGATGCAGAGCTAAAAGATTATCTTCCCCAGTTTTTAGCCGAAGGCAGGCTGCCTGATAAAAAACTATATGTATTTCCTTTTGCCAAATCAACTGAAGTTCTCTTCCTGAACAAAACATTATTTGAACGTTTTTCTTCAGATACAGGAATCACCATTGATGACCTGGCAACTTTTGAAGGTATTGCAGAAACAGCAATGAAATACTATGAATGGACAGATGAACAAACACCCGGCATCCAAAATGATGGAAAATCCTTTTATACTGCTGACTCCTTTTTCAATTTGGTACAGGTTGGCATGGTACAACTGGGGAGCTCGCTGTTTTACGATGGAAAACTACAATTAAATAATGCGGAATTTCAGCATATATGGAATGTTATTTTTGAACCTGCGGTAAAAGGCGGCTATGCCATATATGACGGTTATTCCTCGGATCTTGCAAAAACCGGTGATATAATATGCTCTACAGGCTCTACAGCAGGGATTCTGTTTTATGGAAATGAAATAACTTATCCAGATAATACTAAGGAAAAAATAGAATATGTCATTTTACCGTATCCAACATTTGAAGGCGGTGAAAAGGTCGCCATACAAAGAGGAAGCGGCTTGATTGTTGCAAAATCCACACCGCAAAAAGAAGAAGCAGCTGCTTTGTTTCTTAAATGGTTTACATCACCGGAGCAAAATATGCGTTTTGTTTCATCAACAGGTTATCTTCCGATCACCCATCAGGCATTTACTGACTATATGGAAAAGGGAATGGCAGAAAACACTGATATAAATATTAAGAAACTCTTTCCAGCAGCCCTTAAAGTATATAACGAATTTGATTTTTATATACCCCCTGTTTTTGATGAGTATAATTCCATTGCCGAGAACTTTGAATCCGGCTTTTCAGTTTTGGCGGCTCAAAAACGCAAACAATATCTTGAGTATCTAAAACACTATACTGCAGAACAGGCGTATGAAAAGGCTGCCAATAATGCCCTAAATGATTTTATTCAGCAACTGCGATAAATGGGAGGCATTTCCCATGTGGAAAACTAGACTAAAAGAATATGGTCAAAAAGGTCTCCCTATGGGTTTAAGACTGTTTCTTCTTTTGACTCTGTTTCTTAGTTCAATTATTTTGGGAGTTTTGCTTATACTTTTTACTGCGGGTATTTTTAAATCCGGTCTTTTAATACATAAGCCGGTGCTTGAAGGAGAGCTGAATCACATCACTGATTCTGTAAGCAAATCTTTTGGGAAGCTTTCTGTGCAAGCTGTTGAACTTGCTGAGGAACTCTCCTTGAGTATGGAACAAAACATTAATAAGTACGGAGGTTCCATATCCAATCTGCAAGAATATCCGGAACTGCTGGAATATTTGTTGAACGAAGAATTGGACATGCTGATGGGAGCACTAGAAAAATCACGGGCAAGCGGTGCTTTCATTATACTGGACGCCACTGTTAATCCCAATTTACCGGGAGCAGAGAATTCTCGTTCCTGTATTTATCTTAAGAATATGGAACCAAATATTATCAACGAAATGTCTGCTAATGTGCGTTATTATACAGGTCCCATGACAATTGCCCGAAACAATGAAATTCATGTTCTGCCGCAATGGCAGATGGAGATGGATGCCACCAGCTTTCCCTATTTCGAAAAGGTTATAACAACATCCAGGAAGCAAAAGCTTCCTCTTTCCCGTCTTTATAAATGGAGTGAAGGAATTTCCCTGCCAGGTTGCAGCGAGAGGGTGATGCTGTGCATAGTGCCGATGATAGCTTCAGATGGCTCTGTATTTGGGGTATGCGGCTTTGATGTCAGCGATATGCTTTTTAAACTTTCTTATACACCAAAATCTGAAAACTATGATCATCTGATGTGTCTGCTCACACCAATGCATCAGGACAGGCTGCAGCTGACTGGTGCTTTTTTCGCCGGAAACTTTGCCGAAAAGCCAGATACATCAATTCTCATGGCAATAGATAAACCCTCATTCTCCAATGAATTTTATGATTATATTCAACCTGATCGAAACAGATATGCAGGGCTTCATCATATCATATCCCTGTATCCAAGCGATTCCGCATATGCTGATGAGCAATGGGCAGTTGTGCTTATGATGCCCCATCAGGCACTCAACGATCTGATCTCAGCAAATAAACGTTTGCTTGCCTTAGGCCTCCTTCTTTTAATGCTTTTCAACATAGGATTGGCTTTATTAATCACCCGCACATATGTCCGCCCCGTTGCTGATGCATTGGAATACCTTAAGAAACCGGCACAGGCTGTTAAAACAAAAATACCGGAAATCGACGACCTAATAGAATTTCTTGCAACACAGGACAAGTATTCTACAATCTATTTGGAAAAAAAAGAACTCCCGACTCAGAAGCATTTGTCCATGTGCAGGGAATTCGTAAAAAATATTCAAACTTTGTCACCAGCGGAAAGGGTAGTTTTTGATTTGTATGTACAAGGATATAAAGCCAAGGAAATTGCAGAAATTCTATGTCTTTCCATAAACACTATTAAGACTCATAACCGGCGCATATACATGAAGCTGAATGTTACTTCCCGTAAGGAATTGATGCTGTATATCCAGATGATTAAAGAGGCTGACATACCATTGATTATGTAAGTATCATTTCAGTATTGTAAACAATTTTCCTATAATCGGCAGATGTTTGACTTTTCCTCCAAAGCCGTTGATCAAGCCGATAATCCAGAGTATCAAAACTCCTATACTGAATATAGGCATAAGTATCCAGCCTATTATGGGGATAATTGCTAAAACTATATAGCCTAATATAGCTGTAATAGTAAGGAGCAGCGACTGATTGGCATGAAACTTAGCATATCTGGATTCCGGGCAGACAATCAATGGCAGGAAGAAGAGCAAGTAAGCAAGGCCTGCCATAGTTTTATTATTTTCAATATCTTCCATAGTATAAATATCTTCTGCCTGTGTTGATTGCATAGTCATAAAGATTCCCCCTCGTTTTATGATTTGTTTATTAATATACTTAATACCTTTTTAAATTTTGTTTCCGCAATTTCCACAGAACTTAGCACCTGGCGATACTGATTCTCCGCATGCGGGACAGTTTTTTTTGGAAGCCTCTGTCATGGAAGATCCGCAATTATTGCAAAACCTTACTCCCTGTGCATTTTCCGCTTTACACTGAGGGCAAATGAGCAGGGCCAGGGATGAACCGCAATTATTGCAGAATTTACCGCTGCCAGCCGGTTTCCCGCAATTGGAACATACAATAGTTTTTCTTTCCAGCTTACCCTTCCATACAGTTGCATTTTCAGCAGCTTCTTCGATATTGCGCTGCATGGCTTCTGCCCTGGCCTTGGCTATCCATACATCCTGCCGGGGAGCACATTCAGTACATAATCCCTCATCCTCATTGTAGCAGGAATCACATACCCATTTTCGACATCCATGACAACGGTTAAAGAGCTGCCTGACCTGGTTATTTGCCATTTCAAAGGCCTTTTCGTGCTCTTTATGCCATTCAGGATTCATGCCATGAAAGCGTTCAGCTAATACGTCTCCTCCCCGCTCAAGCGAATAACCAATATGTCCCAATCTACCTCCCAGCAGGCTGCCTAATGCACCTGCTCCCCGGCTTAGATTGCGCAAACCCTTTCCTTTTTTATAAGTTTCAGATTCAATAAAGCTGCTTTTATATCCATCATGGCAAAGGTCGCAGTAAAAGGTAAACTGATATCCAGCTTCAGTAGAATTATCCTCATAATTTCTTGTAAATGATTGCAACATGATTCTCAGCCTCACTTTTTTCGGATTTTTATTTTTTTCCCGCAGGCTGTACATTTTGTGTTTTCAAAAAATTGCTCTACACCACATCGAGGATTGCCGCATCGAACCATCAGGCTCGTTCCGCAATGCTCACACTTTTCCTGGACAAAGGTGGATTTACCGCATTTGATACAGTCAACATAAAGCGCTCTGCCACATTGGCTGCAAACCGACTGTCCTTTTTGGATGAATGCCAGGCAGGCCGGGCATGAATAGCCAAAAGGGCTGCTGCTATTGCATACAGGGCAATACCTGACGTCACGGCTTATGAATGAATTGCAGTGAATACAGGGCTGTTTATAACCTGCCATGCCTATTCCTCCTGTTTTTTGCCGCACTCACCGCAATACCGGGTACCGTAACTCAGCTCTGTACCGCAGCCGCTGCATCTTAGAGTGCCAAGCCTGGAACCACATTCCTGGCAGAATTTAATCCCTTCCGCATTGTATGTACCGCAAGAAGGACATGTTAAGGTTTTTTCCTCAGCCTTTTTGGCGGCTTCTATTGTCAGCTTTTCCTCCTGTGCACTTTTTAGTTTTTGCTCAGCTTCCTGCAGACTGATTTTTACCAACTGCAGTTTGTTTTCCAAGTCGGGAAAAAGACCTGTTTTTTCCGCCAATACCTGTCTTCCTATCTCTGCATAGATTTCAGTTTCTTTCTTTCTGAGTTCATTGATCTCAGACTGAACATTCATTATTTTAACGTTTGGATCATCCTGAGGCATAAACCCGGAAAGTCCTTTCATAATACCGCTCAGGCCTTCGAATAAATCGCTCATATGTCACCCCTTCTTTCTTTACAGGTTTAACAATTTCATAATACGAAAAATATCATAAAATGTAATCACCCCTGGGGTGATTGAGAACCCAAAACAGGGGTGATTTTAGGGGTGATTTAATAATTTAATTTTTTTTATTTCCAGGGCCGGTTGCTTGATCGGCGTATGTTGATTTCATCAATGACTGCATTTCCTCTATATTTAAGCAAAAATATAACCACATCAGCAATATCTCCGGGGGTAGGCATGGCGACTTCAGCCAGATCGGGACGCGCCAATGATACCATTTCAGTTCTAACACCTCCCGGAGCAATGACATGCACCCGAATTCCATCATCATAAACCTCCTGGGCAAGTACTTTGGTCATGCCCATAAGTGCATGCTTGGAAGCGGTATATGCTGCCTGGTTTACGTATCCTTTATAACCTACAACCGACGAAATATTTATGATGGAAGCATGATCAGATTTTTTAAGATAAGGAATAGCTTCACGACAAAGCAAAAAAGGCGCCCTGGCATTGATGGCCATTTGTTTATCCCATTCCTCTGCACTTGTTTCCGCCAAAGGCTTGGGAATTACAATTCCTGCATTATTTATCAGAATATCCAGTTTTCCAAAATGTTCCACAACTTTTTTTATCAATTCGGCCGGTGCTTTAACATCCATAAGATCAGCAGGACAGGCCAGCACTTCTGTGCCATAGCCGGAGAGATTTTTTGCTGCTTCCATGGAAGTTGATTCGGAACTGCTGCTTACAGCAATGTTTACGCCATTTTGAGCCAAACGTGCTGCAATAGCATAACCAATTCCCCGGCTGGCTCCGGTCACCAAAGCTGTTTTTCCTTTTAGATCTGCATTGGAAGTGCTTTTCAGTTCGTCTGCATGAGTCAAATACATCCCCTCCTGAGTAGTTTTCTAGTTATTGGGCATATTGTGAGCATTGGAAAATAACTGGTTTTCGTCAAAAAAGATAATCTGTGCTTTACCCATGCGTTTGGCTTGATACAGGGCTTTGTCAGCCTTTCTGAAAAGAGTTTCATACGCTTGTTTTTCTCTTACCAACACTATCCCCATGCTGACCGTAACATTGTTTTCTTTAATTGTATTCTCTATTATTTCGCTTAGCTTATAACATCTTTCATGAATAAAATCAACCGACGGAATATCTTTCAGATATATACAGAATTCGTCTCCGCCTACACGGCCGATAATATCTGTACTCCGAAAAGTATTCTTCAAAACATTAGCAAGCTCCCTTAATACTTTGTTTCCTACAAGATGTCCATAAGTGTCATTAATGATTTTAAAGCCATCACAGTCCATCAATATGAAAGCATCCAGCTGATGGAAATCCTTTTTCTTAACCCTTTCATTTACTAGATTTTGTGTAGTATCAGCATTGTATAAACCAGTTAAACCATCTATTTGAGCCTTAATCATAAGTTTTTCTTTTTCAGCTGTCTCTTCACTTATATCAATTAACTTACCCATTATGCTTTCTATTCTTCCGCGCCTGTCATATATATTCAGGTTTATAGACTTAAATGCACCCACTCCTCCACCCGGCATGCGGAGCTTAATGGTTAGATTTGAATAGTCCGAATCCATATTAGACAGCACATTCTTCAAAACGCTGGTTACTTCATTAATGCTTTCCTGTGTATAAAACAAAGTATAAAACTTATCGGTCAGGTTCAATCGCTGAGTTTTTGGGAAATACTCATATAGATATTCATTGGAAATCTGAGACAACACCTCATATCTGTTACTTTGCTCCCTCAGCCTGTTGGCAACATATATGTTAGAAATAACACTTAATAATAAAATGCTTAATACAATAATGAAGATAATAGCAATTTCTGAACTATAAGTGTCAAATATCATCCCGGCGGTTATTTTTCTATCAATTTTGGATATTAAGTCCATTATTATAACCCTGGTTTGATTCGGATTAATTAATCCAATAGCTTTATTTAGAACTGAAAGAAGCATATAATCATCTTTCAACAAACCAATACAAAACTTCTGGACTTCTTTTTCAATTGGAATTGTTATAATATTTTTGTATCCATACTGCAGCTTATAATATACAACAGAAAAGGCATTTGCAGCACCATACGCAGCTCTTCCGCTTTCTACTGCGTTCAGGCTGGCTTCCCTTGTATCGTAATAAACTGTATTCTCTATTCTTACACCTTCAGGAAGGCTGTATCCTTTGACTGCGGCATAGATCTCATTATCCAGTTGGCCGGGGTCGAAAGATGAATGCACATAGAGAATTGTCCCGCTTTCTAAGAACGGCTGAGTAAGGGTTACGCTTTCAAGAAAACCTCCCGGCGTAATTACGAATATAAGATCACAATCGCTTGCCAGGGCATAATCAATTGATTCAAATATCTCATACTCAAAAGTGAGCCCGGTAATACCGGATATATTATTCAACACATATAAAAAAACACCCTGGATTTCCCCATCTTCATTTTTATAAGAAAACGGCGCTGATCCGTCAATCAAGCCAGCTTTAACTACAGGGTTGTTTTCTACATACTGTTTTTCTTCCAAGGTTAACAAGGAATCATCTTCAGAGGTATCAGATTCGGCCAGCACGGAATTAAACCCATTTAATAATACAAAAAACATCAGAATAAAAACAAATAAGCGCAACCTTGTTTTCATATCAATTAGCCGCCCTTTATATACATCACATATCATGCCAGTCCCTATTTTCATATTATCCAGTTTTTATACATATTGTCAAATTTTTTTGCTTTAGAGCCCGATGGATTTATTTTTGAGAAAATCTATTGCTTTATCTTCATTCAGCGGTTTGCTTATCAGGTATCCCTGCAAAATATCACACTGATTCCTTTCCAGATACTTTTTCTGATCCTCTCTTTCCACTCCTTCAGCTACAACTTTTAAACCAACTTTATGCGACATCGAAATAATATCCGCTGTAATTAAAGTATCGTCATTACCTTCCCTTATATTATCAATAAAATATTTATCAATTTTGACATAGTCTATATTTAATTCCCGCAGTCTGGAAAGTGAAGAAAAACCTGTTCCAAAATCATCCAGAGATATGAGTATTCCTGTCCTCCTTATCTTCTCCAGCTTTTTATTTATTAGATCAAAGTTTTCCATAATAATGGATTCTGTTATTTCCAGTATTAATGACTTCTTGTCTATCCCTGAAGACTCAATAATTTCAATTAAGTCTTTGACAAATTCATCTCTCAGCAATTGAATAACCGAAATGTTTACTGATATTTTTATGTCATCAAATCCTAAATCATAAATCTTGCTCAAAAATCTGCAGGCTTTTTGCAGTATTAGCTTTCCCAAATCATAAATGAACCATCTTTTTTCTGCTATATCGATAAATTCTATTGGTGGAATATTACCCAGCTCATTAACATACAACCTTGATAAGCATTCAAAACCAATCAGCCTGTTGTTTTTCAGACACCATTTCGGCTGGAAATGTAAATACAGCCTGCTCTGTTCATCTTCCTCATTTTCTATTATTGCCCTTAAAGCTCTTGCTATCCTATCTTGCCGGATTATCTGTTCTTCCATTACATCCTGGTAAAAGCATATCTGTTCATTGCTGTTTTTATCCAAGTTATCAAGAGCTAAAACAGCATCCTGCAATAATTTATCAACTGTTATGCCCTTATCATGGATTTCTACAATACTGATTTCAGCATTGATATATTGATTTTCAACGCTTCCCATTATAGGGTGTTCAAATATTTCTAAAATGCGGTGAGCAATATCAGTCAATTGATCTCTGTCAATATAATTATCTATGGTAAGCACAAATCTATCAGCGTTAAACCTGAAAAACCGATCATTTGGATCTATTATGCCTTTTACTCTATTTGCAATCTGTATCAATATTTCATTTCCATAATTAAATCCATAAGTCATATTAAGAGTTTCAAAATTTCTGCAATTCAATAGGAAAATGGCCTTCTTTTTATTACCCATGTTTTTTATTTCATTATCCAAGTGTTCAAACAAATATTCATGATTGGGAAGGCCGGTCAGTTTATCATAATAGGCTATTCTAATATTGGATTTGTTTATTATATATGCATAATATAAAATAATGCTCATGACAAATATTACAACAGAAAAAGCAATAACTCCATCTGTAACCATCTCTTTTATTTCTGCTTTTACCTCATCCATTGACCAGACTATGGACAAGACTCCGCTGACTCTGCCTTCATGCAGAATGGGTACATAACCTTGAAATGCATCCTGATCGTTAAAAGTTGTTTTTGAAGAATAAATTTTTCCCTGTGATATCCGATCTATTAATACTTCATCTGTAAGGATTTCCCCAATTAATTCAGGTGAACTGCTGGCCGCTATCTCAAAATTGTTATTAATATACATAACACTTATTATGCCGTTTCTGCCTGCCAGTTCTTCCATTAATTTATTAAACTCAAATCGCTGCAGAAAGCTCCTTACGGTATCAGCCTTAATTCCTATCTGAATAAACGTCCCGTCATCATTCTTTAAATAAGCATACTTTAAGTAGTTATCACTGTCAGAATCCTTTCGAATTTCTTCCACCAGAATTCTTTCATTGCTTTTAAAAAAATTGTAAACCGGATGACCTTCCTGTGCCTTCCAGCCTATGTATTTACCATCTTTACTATGTATTATTTCTGCATTATCATTATATAGATATATTTCGTCAATAAAAAATTGTTCTCCAATCCTGGATAATAGTTCATTGTCATATTTATTCTCAATCATGGAAATGGCTTGAAGTGCTAATATTAATTTTTCTTCCAAAAGCTCAGTGACAATTTTATGTGCATCATGCGAATATACCAACGCGTGTGAATAACCCTCTGCAATATTAATGGCTTCTTGTTCAAATGACAAATATTTTTGAGACACACGCTTGTTTATGGCAGTAAAAGTCATTATGGAAAACAGAATCAATAGTATACTGAATGGAACCAAAAAATACCTGAGGTCCAGGCTTTTTAATTTATCTTTTTTCATATTTTCGATCCCCTTGCCAGCAGCAATATTGCCAGAAATGTTTTCCTTTCCACATTGCATGAAATCTTATATGAAATATAACAAAGAAATCTATTAATATTAAATACCATAGTTTTACATATATAAAACAAATTTATATACAAATGTAAAAAAATGAGAGGTTTCCTTATTTTAACTTGCAAATTTTTCTAAAAAAATATATATTTTTAGTAAATTGAGATTCTGAAGGGAGAAATGAGAATTGGCTATCAAATGGACTCCGGATCTATCTGTTGGCGTTGAAAGCATAGACGCTCAGCACAAAATATGGTTCGAAAAAGTAGATCAGCTTTTTCAAGCGGGCAAAAGCGGAAAAGCAAAGGAAGTAATATCTGAAATGCTGGATTTCCTTGATGACTACACAAAAATGCACTTTAATGATGAGGAAAAATATATGAAGGAGATCAATTATCCCGATCTTGATAAACAAATTAAAGCACACAGGAAATTTGAGGGCGACCTGGCAAAGCTGAAAAAAGACTTCCAGGAATCCGGTTACAATATAGCATTAGTCATAAATGCCAATCAAATGATTGTTGATTGGCTGACACGGCATATCTCAACCATGGACAAGCAGATTGGAGTATATGTTAAGAGCCTATAGGGTTTGGATTACAAGTTAAGCTGCAGCAAATGGATATTTGCTGCGGTTTTTTGCTTTCTTGACATGTTCCCCAAACTATTAATAAATTTTCTGAGTATGATATAATTATATTGAAAAGAAAGTTTAAGGGGGACGGGTATGAATATACTGGTTACCTTGGATTCCAATTATATGAAGCCCTTAAGAGTTATGCTCAAATCATTGTTTCTAAATAATCCTGAAGAAGCATTTACTATATATCTTATGCATTCAAGCATAAAAAGAAAAGAATTGGCTGACTTAAATAGTTTTATAAAGGATCATGGCAGCCAGCTTAAAATTATTGAACTGGATAACAGTCATTTTGCAGATGCACCCACCCTTTTTTACTATACGAAGGAAATGTACTATCGTCTGCTGGCACATAAATTTCTTCCGGACAATCTCAGCCGCATATTATACCTGGATCCTGATATACTGGTAATCAATCCAATCAGAAAACTATATGAAATTGATATCGATGGATATTTATATGCAGCAGCATACCATGATATACCTTCCATTAAAGAAATTAATAAAATCAGGCTGAGACCTTACGGCATAGAAGCCTACTATAATTCAGGCGTACTTTTGATGAATCTGGATCTGCACCGGAGACACATCAAAGAAGAGGCAATTTATAACCTGGTCAGAAGAAAATCCCTGAAACTAATAATGCCTGATCAGGACATTCTTAATGCCCTCTATGCAAAAAGAATAAGAAGTATAGATGAAAAACTATATAACTATGATGTCAGATATTTCCGTTTTTACAAAATAATTACCAATAACCTTTGGGACATGGACCATGTTATCAACAACACAATAATACTCCATTTTTGCGGAAAGAAAAAACCTTGGCATAAGGACTACAGCGGAAAATTCCATTCTTTGTATAAACATTATGAAAAACTAGCTTTTGCGGCTCTTCCAAATAGCAGTTCCTATTACAAAGCCCAATATGGCTGGTAGAATCCAGCCAAACCCATAATCAAACCCGGGCAGAATTTTGTGACCAAAACTAATTACCTTTTCCATCAGCACTGTTTCTTTTATAGGTTTTGGCAAAGTATTGCAAAAATCAAAAAAAGCAGCAAACATGGTGAGCGCAGTTGTCCATATGTATATGTCTCTTTGCTTTTCAATTACAGGCGATAGTAACGATAATACCATCAAAGTAATTGCCAGAGGATAAAGAAACATAAGCACCGGGACAGACAGATTTATAATATTGTTTAAGCCAAAATTGGCTATGATAAAAGATATGACAGTAAATAATACCGCATACTGGTTGTATGTAAGAGAGTTTGGAAACATCTTGCTGAACATCTGGCCGCAGGAAGTAATCAGGCCAATGGCTGTTTTTAAACAAGCAACGGTAACAATAGATGCAAGCAAAAGTTTGCCGGTAAAACCAAAATAATGCTCGCTCACCATGGACATTATTCTTGCGCCATTATCTGCCCGGCCTGTACTTCCCAGGCTTGTTGCCCCCATATAAGCTAAAGAAGCGTAAATAAGGCTCATTCCTGCTGCGCAAATCAGGCCGCTTTTCAATATTTCTGCAGTTTTCCTGCCGGGACTTCTGACTCCCAGTTTTTCAACGTTGGATATGATAACAATGGCAAAAGCAAGCGAAGCTAAAGCATCCATTGTATGATAACCTTCCAGAATCCCTGTGAAAAAAGGTTTGTCTATGTAATTCCCCTGGGCTGCGTATTGGCCGGCCTGTCCCATGGGCTTCACATAGGTTGCAATTAATAGTATGGATAACAAAACAACAAAAATTGTAGTTAGATATTTGCCAATCCAATCCAGGATTCTGCCCGGCCTCAGTGAATAGTAGAGGGTAATTAAAAAGAATATAAAAGAAAATGACAACAGCCCAACGCGGCCGTGTTCTGCCCCTATAAAAGGATTCAAGCCTACCTCAAAGGAAACAGTAGCCGTGCGTGGAATTGCAAACAGCGGTCCAATAGTCAGGTATAACATGCATGTAAACAGAATAGAATATACCCTGCTGACCGGTTTCGCCATTTCATACAAGCTTTCGCTCCGGCATACAGCTGCAGCAAGTACACCCAGCAAAGGAAGGCCTACACCGGTAATTAAAAAACCTATGGTTGCCTGCAGGGTGTTTTTTCCGGCCATCTGGCCCATTTGGATAGGAAATATCAGATTTCCCGCCCCGAAGAATAAACCGAATAATAAAGAACCTATCAATACACTTTCTTTAAATTCAAATCTTTCTCTCATACTCTAAACTCTCCGCATAGCATGAAAAACTTAAAAGAATACCTGATCTATTATAATATTAAAAATAAAAAAAGCAAACCTAAATCTATAAAAAGCTTGGTTCGCATGATTTGCTAAATATATTATATTTTCTGATTAACTGGCTTTATTTCTCTTAGCAAAGCTGTTCATTTTTTCATAGATTAATTCCATGCGTATGCGCATATCATTCTCAGGTTTCTCATCATACGGTTCCATGGGCTTCCCAACATGGAGGGTCATGACAGGTTTTTTCCGTATCAGCTTATATAAGCCTTTTGGTGGATCAAATGTTATCAGCATAGGCACTATGGGTACACGAGCCTGAGCGGCCAGATGAAAAGCGCCTTTTCGGAAGCTTATTAAATCAGTGTCATAAGGCCTTAACACTCCCTCTGGGAAGAAATGAACTATATGATTCTTTATAAGCAAAAATTCCAGTTCATTGAAAAATGTGTTTACTTCGCTTAAACTTTCTGGTATAGCAACTCCCCCAAGTATACGTACTATTTTCCCCGGCCAAAGTGTTCTTACATTTTTCACAAATGTTGGAAAGGTTGCTTTCCTTGGAAAAACAGCCAGGCCTACAAGAACACTGTCAAGAAAATGAACATGATTGCAAACGGTCACCGCACTGCGCACCCCTTTTAAATTTTTCTTTCCACGTATTCTGGCTCCCAAAACCACACGCATCCAAAACTGCATCAGGGGTACAGCAAAACCTGTGTAAAATAATCTGGACAGTAATCTGAACATACAGCCTTTGGCAAAATCACTCTTATTTTGATTCGATAAGGATAGATACATTCTTTCCATGCGTTTTATTGTACGTGACCGAGGGTGTAGCTTATCTGATATGACATGAAGCCAAGCCTTGTATCCATAACTGCGCAGGTGGGCAGCAACATGTTTATCTATACAATGGATATGAAGAAAATTCCGATAGAAAAGAAAGCGTAAAAATAAGTATAATGCCGTATGCTCAGGTTCTGTGTAAAAACCTGCTATAACAGGAACCTTTAGTTTTTTAGCAGCTTTTGCCGCTGTCCATCCCAGTATAGAAGGCTGGAAAACATGAACAGCATCCGAACCACAAACCGCTTTTTTTATACTTTTTAGTATAGCTCTGTTCCAAAGGCCTGTTAGGAATTTCGATTGAGGAATATAAAACACTTCAAATTCAGTTTCTATATTATTCTCTTTCAACGCAAGACCGGCGTAAGTGACTATTCGTATTTCATGTCCATGGCCGGATAATTGCCTTGCCAGATTAAAGGCTGAAAAACCTGCTGTCTTGCTATCAGAATTTAATGAATCCGAGACAAGCGTAATAACCATTTTCCTCTACCCCTGATATCGTTATGCGAACAGCACCCCTTTTCCAACATTACAAAACTTTTGAAAAAATTCTTTGGTGAACTAATCTCCCATTAATTCTTTCACTTTTCATCAATTCTATGGAATTTACATGAATAATAATGCTGCAAATGTCCTTTTCCAACCTTAACGAATTAAAGGATTCTTTTAATTTAACCTCCCTGCCTATTGTGATGTGCGGCCTGTATTCTCTATCCTGCAACAAAAATCCCTTATCCAACAAGGTTTTGTGAAGTCTGCTTTGCATCTCCATCAGTTTTTTATTTTCTTTAACACCGAGCCAGCATATGTCTCCTCCCCTTCGTCTGAAATACCCCAAGCCTGCCAATTCCAAAGTAAAAGGCGGTACGCCGATGCAGTTCATTGCTGATATAATGCTGCTGATTTTTTCCTGGGGAATTTCGCCTAAGAACTCCAGTGTCAAATGCATATGCTCTTTTTTTGCAAACCGTCCTTTTAAAGCATATTTCTCTACTTCTCTTATAATTCCAAATATTTGATCTTTAACTGGTTCTTCAAAATTAACCGCAATAAACAATCTCAAATTCATCATTCCTATATAGCAGTTAACAGATTACCCATCCAACCAAAATAATACCACAAACGAGAAAGCTTTTCATTATATTCAGTCTTTTATCTGGTATAATAATACACATAACCAAGGAAAACTATAAGGAGCTTTTGAGAAAGATGGAACATTACTATTCACAAAAACCCAAATCTTCTCATGACGTTAAATGCATTCCCTTTTCCATAAAAGATATAAAGCTGGAATTCTACACCGATGCCAGTGTGTTTTCCAAAAACAAAGTAGATTATGGAAGTGAGGTTTTAATACGAACCTTGCCTGATTTATCAGGAAAAGTTTTGGATCTGGGCTGCGGATATGGGGCAATCGGCATAAGTTTAGCAAAATTAAACCCAAATGCTCATATAACCATGGTTGATATTAATGAGCGGGCTGTTGAACTTGCTGTGCGCAATATAGAACAGAATCAAATAAAAAACGCCGCCGCTTTTGTCAGTGACGGTTATCAACAAATTTATGACAGATTTCATACCATTGTAAGCAATCCACCCATCCGTGCAGGAAAAAAAATTATCTATCCCCTGTTTGAACAAAGCAAGGATTTCCTTGTTCCAGGCGGCTGCCTGTACTTGGTTATTCAGAAGAAACAAGGGGCTAAATCTGCAGCTGACAAATTAAGGGCTGTTTTTGGCAATTGTGAGGTAATTAACAAAAAGGGCGGCTACTGGATATTAAAAAGCATAAGGACTTAATCAGGCTTTCGGCCTGCTTCCGGCAGCTTACAAACGAAACTATAAAAATCCTCGTAAGTGCCCTGATAATCGCAGATTATTGGATTATTGCGGCTATTTATCAGATGATCTGTAATCAGATAGGTCTTTATACCCAGCCTGGATGCCACCATATCTTCCTCAACATCATTGCCTACCATCATGCATTGATGTGGAAGTTTCCCCAAACCTTCCAGTACTTCCCTATAAAATTCCAGCCGGGGTTTGCAATAATGATTTTGTTCATAGCTGGTTATATAATCAAAATCATCCGGATTTAAATCGGCCCACTCTATCCTGTGCAAAACTGCCTTTTTAGGAAACATTGGATTGGTAGCGACAGCAAGAGTATAGCCTTTTTCTTTCAAAACTCGGACAGCTTTTTTTATTAAAGGAGAAGTTTCAGTACAATCACGAATTTTCAAAAAACCATCATCGTAAAAACTGTCAAACCTTTTTTGAAATAAAGCAAGATCTCCTTTAATGCAGTTCCCAAATACATCCATAAAAGCTTTTTCATTGGTTTTATCGCCCTGATTGTTAAGCATGGCCTGGGTTCCGGCCCAAACATGGCTTAGTAGCAGGTCAGGATCTATCATATCCTGAAAATAGGCTCCCACTTCCTTCAAGTAATGCCCTATAAATTCATCCATGTCCAGGGGCAGCAAGGTGCCATCCAGATCAAATAAAAACGTGTCGAACAATAAGGACACCTCCTGCACTTCATTATATCAACCTGTATGCGTAAAAGCCAGCTTTTCAGCTTATTACTCGCTGAAAATCACGTCTTCCGCCGATATGCCGTATTTTAACTTGGTACTATATTTAAGAATGCGGCTTATAACTCTTTCCCGTTCACTGCCTGTAAGCAGTGTAGGCTGGTAATCGTTTACATAATCTACAGAGGATACACTGCATGCATAAACAATGCCTTCATTTTTGATCAATTCTCCGTTCCTAAAAGTAAATAATCCTTGGAATATAAAAGTATCCTTATCTTCCGGATTGCGGTTTCCTCCAAAACAGAAGTTTGCCAGACTGTATGCTATATATTTGCCTTTGTACTTATCAATTCCCTGAATAACATGTGGATGGTGGCCGACTACAATATCTGCCCCTTCATCGATGCTGAAACGGCCCAATTCTATCTGTACAGAATTAGGATAGTTGGATCTCTCCTGGCCCCAATGAAAGGAGACAATAACCAGATCTGCCTTTTCTCGTGCTTCTTTTATATCTCTTTTCAGAGATTCCTTTATAGATGTGTACCATCCATTGTATCCGATGCTGGCTATAATAATTCCCTTGGACTCATAATAAGCGATATGGCCTTCACCTGAATAATATATACCTGCTTTTTCAAGGGTATCAATTGTATCCCTAAAGCCCTGCTTCAAATAATCATAAATATGATTATTGGATATATTAACCATTTCTATGCTTCCTTCTTTTAATATATTTACATAGGAAGGATCACCTTTAAAGTTGAACTTTTTATCAGCCTTTTTCCTGGCTGTAGTAAAAGTAGTTTCCAAGTTAACCAGAGTCAGATCATCATTATCGAAAACCGGTTTTACTCCCTTGAAAAAGTAGGCATCATCACGCCCGACCTTTTCATAACGATCAGGAAACGAATTTACATAAGTAAAATTCTCATCCGTGCCTATGGTGCAGTCTCCTGCGAAAGAAATCCGGATTTGAACCAGTTCCTCCTGGTTTCCTTCATCATCTGTACTTCTTTCTGAGTCAGGTTCCTTCACTTTAGATAAGCCTTTGTCCGATTCTGATTCCGCTTGTGTATCTACGACCTCTTCAATATCATTTTCTGCATTCTTGTCATCATTATTATTTGTGGCTTTAGAATCCCCATTTGTGTTCTGATCAGTTGTTGAATTTTGAGAATCATCCTGGGGATCAAAATCTAAATCATAGACAAATTCTTTTAGTTGCTGCAGTCCGGTCAAGATGAATATGAGAGAAGCTAATATTAATACTATGGCAAAAACAGCCGCCAGCCATTTCATTATTTCTTGCACATCCTTTATGGAAACTTCGCTTCCGTGATTCTATACTTCAAACGGGTATATTTCAGGAACACCGGTTTTTAAATGGCCTATAAAAAGTGTGTCATACGCAATTACAATTTCCTCATCCGTTGGAATTACTAGTACAGATATAGGATATTCGCCAGATCTGCTGCGGGCAATTTCCATTTCTCTTTTTGGCTTTTGATTATCTTCCTTGATTTCAAATGACAGGTATTCCAGAAAAGAGAGGATTCTTTCCCTTATGACTCCCTCATTCTCTCCGATGCCTGCTGTAAAAACTATGGCATGTGCATTGGGCAGGGAAGCCAAATAGGAGCCGATATATTTGGCAGCACGGTAGGCAAAAATTGATACTGCCATGTCTGCCTTTTTGTTTCCTTCATTTGCACGCTGCCGAATATCCTGCATTACTGAGATGCCAGTCAGGGCCTTAAGGCCGCTTTCCTTGTTCAAGGCATGCATTACTTTCTGATATGCTTCCCCTGTGGGTATTCCTTCTTCTCTTGTAAGCATGCCTGCCACATGGGATACTAAGGCAGGATCGATATCTCCGCTCCGGGTTCCCATTACCAAGCCTTCAAGGGGGGTAAAGCCCATGCTGGTATCTGCTGATTTCCCTTCACGTATCTTGGTAATACTGCATCCATTGCCTAAATGTACCGTAATTCCATTAAACTGATTATAAGGTATGCCAAGGAACCTGGCCGCACGTTTGGCAACATACAGGTGTGATGTCCCGTGAAAACCGTATCTGCGTACTCCATAATCTTCATACCAGTTTTCCGGTATAGCGTATCTATAAGCATATTCCGGTATGGTACCATGAAATGCTGTGTCAAAAACAGCTACATGGGGCACATCCGGCAGCAGTTTCATGGCTTCCTCTATCCCGATCAGGTTAGGCGGATTGTGCAGCGGTGCTAAAGGTATCAGTTCTCTTATGGTGCTGATTACTTCTTCATCAATTAAAACACTGTTTGTATATTTTTCTCCTCCATGTACCACCCGATGCCCTACACCGCATATTGCACCAAGCGGAATATTATGCTTCTCCAATTCTTTAAACAATAAAATCAAGGCTTCTTTATGCGATTCCACAGGAACGGGTTTCTTATGCCTGCTGCCGTTTAGAGTATACCGCAATAGGCTTCTTTCTTTATTGCCCACTTCTTCTACAATGCCGTTGAGACGGGATATGAGTCTGTCTTCTTTCGTCTTTTCAAACAGATTGAACTTTAATGAGGAGCTGCCGCAATTTAAAGAAAGAATGTATAGTTTCATATGTTACCCCCTGGAATTATATATTTAACAGCAGTTTACAACAATTTTTCAACTTCTTTTATCAATTCTTCCACCAGTTCATCTTCTTTGACCTTACGGATAATTTCTCCCTTGCGGAAAATAAGGCCTTCACCTTTTCCTCCTGCAATCCCTATATCCGCTCGCCGTGCTTCTCCGGGACCGTTTACAGCACAACCCATAACTGCAATTTTAATAGGTTTCTTTACATGGGCCAGCCTTTCTTCCACTTCCTTGGCTATCCGCATTAAATCCAGCTGTGTACGCCCGCAAGTGGGACAGGAAATCAGTTCAATGCCTTCTTTTATAATTCCCAGGGATTTGAGGATTTCCTTGCCTACTATAACTTCTTCCACTGGATCATCAGTTAATGATACACGGATGGTATCCCCGATTCCTTCAGATAAAAGGGCGCCAATGCCTACGCTTGATTTTATGGTGCCCCTCCTAAGCGTACCGGATTCCGTTACCCCCAAATGCAGGGGATAATCCACTTTGCCGGACAGCAGCCTATATGCTTCAATCATTTCCTGCACATCGGAAGATTTCACTGAAATGGCTATATCGTAATAATCCAGCTCCTCCAATATTTCCACATGGCGAAGGGCGCTTTCCACCAGTGCTTCCGGACATACTCCTCCATACTTAAGCAGGATATCCCTTTGCAAAGATCCGGAATTTACCCCGATGCGAATGGGAATGCCTTTATCCTTGGCAGCAGATACCACCGCCCTAACCCTTTCCTTGTTCCCGATATTTCCAGGGTTTATACGTAGTTTTGCTGCGCCGTTTTCTATTGACCTAAGTGCCAGCCGGTAATCAAAATGGATATCGGCAACCAAGGGAATGTGTATGCGGGGAATTATCTCGGATAAAGCATCCGCCGCCTGCTGATCCGGCACTGTGCAGCGTATGATATCGCAGCCCGCTTCCTCCAGCCTGAGGATCTGTGCAACAGTGCTCTCCACATCCCTTGTATCAGTATTGGTCATAGACTGAACGGTAATAGGAGCATCTCCGCCTATGGCCTTATTGCCAACCTGAATTCTACGTGTTTGCTTTCTTTTCACTTATTATCACTCTTCAGTTTATTTATTACTTCCTCAATAACCCAATCCGGTGTGGATGCGCCTGCAGTTACTCCGATCCTTTTTAAACGGGAATCAATTATAACATCATCCGTCAGCTCTTTTGCGTTTTCTATCAATAATGTGTTGCTGCAATTTTCACTGCAAATCTCATAAAGTTTTTTAGTGTTGGAACTATGTTTCCCGCCTATTACTATCATAAGATCAACTATCCTGGATACCTCATCAGCACTGCTCTGTCTTTCACTGGTAGCGCTGCAGATAGTATTAAAGCTCACCACATCCCCGGCCAGCCGGGAAACCCTGTCCAAAGTCTTTTCAAAATTGGATATTTTTTCAGTAGTTTGCGAAAGGACACAGACTTTTTCATGAAGATTATTCAGTTCACTGCCATCCTTTGTTACCAAGGCGGTGTTGTTGCACCATCCATTTATTCCTATTACTTCCGGATGATCCGGATCGCCTACTATTACAATCTGATAGCCTTCTTCGTAGTATTTCCTGGCCTTGCGCTGAATGCTGGATACATATGGACAGGTGGCATCCACCACTTTGGCTCCGGTCTGCTTAAGCCTTTCAATTATTTCAGGTGTTACACCATGAGATCGGATAATTATTGTATCACCTGGCTGTAATTTTGAAAGCTCTTCCCCCTTTATTGGGAATACGCCCTGCTCTTCCAGACTTTTTACAACATCCTGATTGTGTATAAGTGGGCCGAGAGTGTACACCCTGGTGTTATTTTTATTATTATATTCAACGGTCATATCAACTGCCCGTTTTACTCCAAAACAAAAACCTGCATTTTCTGCTACAATTATCTGCCTGGACAAATATATATACTCCTTTCCATAATCTTGTTTTGCATCTTTAATAGTATACTGAAATATGATTCGGATGCAAGCAAAAAAAGACAGCCCATTTAATAGCAATTTAAGGCTGTCTTACGATTGACACAGATTACTTTTCCAATAAAACGGCCCTTATTCTTCTTACGCCCGCTGAAGAACTTTCTTCCTTCTTGATTTTAAACCTGCCCAGTTCACCTGTTCTTTTCACATGCGGGCCGCCGCAAAGCTCCATGGATACATCTCCTATGGAATAAACCTTAACCATGTTGCCGTATTTGGAATCAAACAATCCTAAGGCACCGGAAGCCTTGGCCTTTTCCAAGGGCATTTCTTCGCATACTACTTCCAAATCCTGTTCAATATATTCATTCACCAGCCGTTCCACTTCCTCCAGCTCTTCCTTAGTAAGTTTACGTGAAAAGGAAAAGTCGAACCTTAACCTTTCTTTTGTAATGTTGCTGCCTCTTTGCATTACCTCATCCCCCAGTACCTTCCTTAAAGCAGCCTGCAGAAGATGGGTGGCTGTGTGAAGCTTTGTGGTCTCTTCAGTATGATCAGCCAAGCCGCCTTTAAACCTCTGAGCAGCCCCGGCCTGTGAAATCTCCTGGTGCCGGCGGAAGCTTTTTTCAAAGCCTTCCACATCAACTGTAAAACCATTTTCAGCGGCCAGCTCCTGAGTGAATTCCAAAGGGAATCCAAAAGTATCATACAGGCGGAATGCACTTGCACCATCAATTACTTTAACGTCATTACCCAGTTTCCTAATAAGCTTGCTGAACTCTTTGAGTCCCTGATTAATGGTTCTTTGAAAGCGTTTTTCCTCCAAATGAAGTTCATCCACTACAAATTTTTTGTTTTCATCTAATTCCGGATATATATCCTTGTATTGATCTATAACTGCCTCTGCAATTTCAGGCATGCTGCCCTCCGGAATTCCTATTTTCAGTCCAAAGCGGATAGCACGGCGGATCAGCCTTCTCAAAACATACCCCTGATCCACATTGGATGGCGTTACTCCTTTTTGGTCGCCCAATATAAATACGGATGTACGTATATGATCTGCCACAATCCTATACGCACGTGTAATTTCCTCACTTTCTCCGTATTCCTTATCGGCCAATTGTTTTATTCTGTTCATGATACCCTGGTATACATCTGTATCATATACCGATTCTACACCCTGCAATACAGTAATAGTACGCTCCAGGCCCATGCCGGTGTCAACATTTTTCTGGCTCAGGGGTTCATATTTGCCGCCTGCTGTCTTATTGTATTCCATGAACACATCGTTCCAGATCTCAACATACTTGCCGCAGCTGCATGCAGGGCTGCAATCAGGGCCGCATTTCTCCTTGCCTGTATCATAAAACATTTCCGTATCCGGACCGCAAGGACCAGTAGTGCCGGCAGGACCCCACCAGTTATGTTTTTTGGACAGGAAAAAGATATGGCTCTCGTCAACACCATGGGACAACCAATAGTTGTAAGAATCCATGTCGCGGGGTGCATCATCATCCCCGGCAAATACAGTTATAAAAATCTTTTCCTTAGGAATATTCAACCACTTTTCTGAAGTTAAAAATTCCCAGCTCCAGGCAATAGCTTCTTTTTTGAAATAATCTCCCAAAGACCAATTCCCTAACATTTCAAAAAAGGTACAGTGAGTAGTGTCTCCTACTTCATCTATATCGCCTGTTCTTATACATTTCTGCACATTGGCCAGACGTTTTCCTTCAGGATGCTTTGCACCAAGCAAATAAGGTACCAATGGATGCATACCCGCAGTTGTGAATAATACGGTAGGATCGTTCTCAGGTATAACAGAAGCGCTGGGAATAACTGCATGTCCCTTTTCCTTAAAAAAAGAAAGAAACTTTTCTCTCAGTTCGTATGACTTCAATTATATAACACTCCTTCGTAGATGGTTTTTCCGATTTCTGCTTTTTCAACTGTATCAGTAGTATTATACAGACTTGATCAAACGATGTCAATTGAAGGAAATAAAACGAATTGCGCCTCTGCAGCGGTTTTTCCATTGTCTTTCCATTTTGCTGATAATAAAATTGCTCCTGGGCGACATATGGGCAAACTCCCTGCTGTTGACCATAACACCCATATGTGAAATTACATCCTTAGCTATAGCAAAATAAACCAGATCCAAAGGCTGTAAATCATCTTTGGATACCTGTATGCCATTTAGCCTGTTTATATTTCGTATAAGCCTCAATGGATCGTTTTTGTACCAGTCTTCTTCTATCTCCATACCGTCACTGTCAGGAAGGCGGATGCCGAAGTTACTGTAGAAATGCACCACAAAACCCAGACAGTCCAAGCCGTCCAAGGTTCTGCCGTTATGTACAAAAGGAACATTTTTATAGTTTTCCAACGTTTTTTCAATTTTTTTAATTATTCTTTCTTCCTGCACAACTATCACTTCCTAAACTCTTTTCGAATATCAGCATATGCAAATAGGTTGAAATTGTTCACTTTTCAAAGCAAGTGTACATATTTATATACCGGGCATTGAATTTAACAAAGCGAGGTGATTCCATGGGCTATGCATGCGGCGGCAAAGGCAGCAGCGATTCTCTGTTGTTCTTTTTCCTGCTTCTGATCATATTATTTGGAGGAGGAAACTTTTGTAAAAATCAGGATGAACTTCTTTTCTTCTTCCTGCTTTTAGTCATTTTGTTCCCAAGTTTCGGAGGAGGAAGGCTGTTTGGTGCAGAAGAATAAGACTTACGGGAGCAGAACATGAAAGTTCTGCTCCTGCATTTTAAATTCAAAAAAACATTGTAAAAAAACCATGAAAAAAGTTCTGTAATATGATATTGTATATCAGGATTGATTAATTTAATACCTGGGTAAATGTATTTAAGAACAAGCGATAAGCTGATATTAATTCAGGGAGGTAAAAAACGTGCTTCGCCCCGGTTTTGACAATGAAAAATACCTCGAAGAACAGACACGTGAGATTTTAAAACGTGTAGAACTTTTTGAACAAAAGCTCTACCTGGAATTTGGAGGGAAGCTTTTTTTTGATTACCATGCAGCCAGGGTGCTGCCTGGATATGACCCTAATGCTAAAGTTAGATTGCTGCAGAAACTGAAAGATAAAGCTGAAATAATCATATGCATCTATGCAGGAGATATAGAAAGACGAAAAATCCGTGCAGATTTCGGCATTACATATGAAATGGATGCATTAAAACTGATTGATAACCTTCGTGCATGGGACCTTGATATTGCAGGCGTGGTTATTACCCGCTATAATGACCAGCCAGCAGCTAGAATGTTTAAAAACACCCTTGAACTGCGCAATATCAAGGTTTACATACATAGGCCCATACCCGGCTATCCTACTGATATCAATGCACTTTTGAGTGAAGAGGGTTTTGGGGCCAATGATTATATTGAAACAACAAAACCATTGGTTATCGTTACCGGACCAGGCCCTGGCAGCGGTAAACTGGCTACCTGTCTTTCACAGCTATATCATGACAGCCAGAGAGGCATAAAGAGCGGGTATGCCAAGTTTGAAACCTTTCCTATCTGGAATCTCCCCTTAAAGCATCCGGTCAACGTAGCCTATGAAGCTGCTACGGCTGACCTGAAGGATCTAAATGTAATTGATCCTTTTCACCTGGAAGCTTATGGAGAAACATCTGTAAACTATAACAGGGATGTGGAAATCTTCCCCGTATTAAAAAGAATATTAGAAAAGGTTTCATCTAAAGAATCCGTATATAAATCACCTACCGATATGGGCGTCAACCGAGCAGGGTTTGGCATAATTGACGATGAAGTGGTACGGGAAGCTTCAAAGCAGGAAATCATACGAAGATATTTCTGGTACAAAACGGAATACATCAAGGGTCTGCAGGATAAGGACAGCTTTTCAAGGGTAGAACTTTTGATGGAAGATTTTAAGCTGGTGCCGGAAGACAGGCGGGTAGTTGTAGCAGCAAGAGAAGTATTAAAATCCAAACCTAAGGATGGTAAAGACAATAAATGCGGTGCCGCCATTGAACTACACAACGGCGAAATAGCCACCGGCAAAAGATCCGTATTAATGAACGCAACTTCCAGCGTTATTCTGAATGCAATAAAAATTGTGTCAGGCATACCGGACAACATTCACCTGTTGTCGCCAAATGTAATAGAATCCATACAGAATCTGAAAAAAAATATTTTAAATGAGAAAAATATCCGACTGAACCTGGAGGAAACTCTTATTTCGTTAAGCATCAGTGCCACTACCAACCCAACGGCACAACTGGCTTTGTCAAACCTAAAGAAACTAACAGGATGCGAATTGCATTCTACAAATATTTTGTCATCTACAGACGATTCCGTGCTGCATAAACTGGGAATCAATGTTACATGTGATCCTAATTTCCCGTCAGCGGATTTGTATATCGACTGACTTAATTCATATTTTGAAGAAAATTTGAAATAAATTCCTGATATTCTTCATAAGTAAACAAGGCATTGAGCACATCAAGCAGAGCATTGGCAGACAGCCGAGAGGGCAGCTGCAGTTCCTTCAACAGCTCCATTCTTAACTGTCTGCTGTTGTTTTTTCCGGATATACCATCCCTGTATAGATCCTGCTTTGTTATGACCTTATCATTTGTCATATTTTTAACGATATCGCATTCGGCATTTTTCAATGCCTGTATAATAATCTCCTTTGACATGCCCTCTACCCCCAGCAAACCTTCCCTGCCCGGCTTGTCCTTCCGCCTTTCCTTTCCGTAAATTTCTGGTATATAGGCATGTTTTATATGACTGGCGGGTATAAAAGATTGGATATATCTTCTGATTAAGAAACCTGCACGATCTGAATCTGTAAAAATGATAATGCCCTTTTTTAGAGCCAGTTTCCTTATCATTTCCTTAAGATTTCTGTCGTTAAACACTGCAAAGCCGTTTGTGGGAATAATTACAGCGTCTATTAACTGTTCCAGCTTTACTTTATCATATATGCCTTCTACAATTATTGCTTCTTTGATTTTCAAAGTCTTGCTCCTTCTTTCCTGTCTTAACTGATTTATACTTGAAATACCAGTCGTTTTATATTATAACATAAAGAAATACAGCTAAGCTTTTTTTCATTTTTTATACTTTGGTACTTTAATCAGGTAAATAAATATAGTATAATACTCAACAAGTTAAATTTTCATCAATCTTGAAATTGTTCTAATTTTCTGCAAGGGAGGATTTACAATTGGAAAGAGTTTATAATTTTTCTGCAGGACCATCTGTACTCCCACTGCCTGTATTAGAAGAAGCACAAAGAGAATTAATGAACGCCAACGGCAGCGGAATGTCCGTTATGGAAATGAGCCATCGCTCAAGCCTGTTTAAGGACATCATTGCGGAAGCTGAAGAGCTTCTGCGCGATCTGATGGATATACCTGATAATTATAAGGTATTATTCCTTCAGGGAGGAGCTTCCACTCAATTTGCCATGGTTCCTCTCAATCTGATGTCGAAAAATAAAAAAGCTGATTATGTTAATACTGGTGTATGGGCAAAAAAGGCCATTTCAGAGGCAAAAAGATATGGTACGGTTAATGTTGTAGCATCTTCAGAAGATCAAACCTTTAATTATATTCCTGATCTGGATGAGTCCACTTTCTCCGAGGATGCCGATTACTTCCATATCACAATTAACAATACAATATATGGCACCAGATACACCAGGCTGCCTGACACCGGCCATGTTCCTTTGGTAACTGATGCTTCTTCCGGCATTTTATCCGAAGTGTATCCGGTCAGCAAATTTGGCCTGATCTATGCCGGAGCTCAAAAAAATATTGGGCCGGCCGGATTAACCATAGCAATCATCCGGGAAGATCTTATCGGCAATGCTATGGAGTTTACTCCAACCATGATGGACTATAAAACACATGCAGATAACAATTCCATGTACAATACTCCACCCACATTCGCCATCTATATGGCCATGCTGGTTTTCCGCTGGCTGAAGAAACTGGGCGGTGTGCCGGAAATTGAAAAGTATAATATAGAAAAAGCAAAGCTATTGTACGATTTTCTGGATAATTCCGATTTATTCAGAGGAACTGCTGCACCAAAAGATCGTTCCCTGATGAACGTTCCCTTTGTTCTGCCGACAGAAGAACTGAATAAAAAATTTATCAGTGAGGCACAGAAAGCAGGCCTGGTCAACCTGGCAGGGCATCGTTCAGTAGGCGGCATGCGAGCTAGTATCTATAATGCAATGCCTATAGAGGGAGTTAAAGCTCTTGTAAGTTTTATGGAAAAATTTGAACTGGAAAATAAATAAATCTACAGAGTAAGGGGTTTGCAAAATGTACAAAATAAAAATTTTTAATAATATACCAGACATCATATTTGATCATCTTACTCCGGATAAGTATGAAATAACCGATAAAGCGGAAGAAGCCCACGGTATTTTGGTCCGCAGCGCCAATTTGCACGAAATGGAACTCTCACCCTCTTTGCTGGGAATAGCAAGAGCAGGAGCCGGCGTTAACAATATCCCCATTGATAAATGCACAGAAAAAGGGATAGTTGTATTCAATACACCCGGGGCCAATGCCAATGCAGTAAAAGAACTGGTTCTGGCATCTCTCTTTCTTTCATCACGGAGAATTTATGACGGAATAGAATGGGTTAAATCCCTTAAAGGCAAGGGAAGCGAAATTCCAAAATTAGTTGAAAAGGAAAAATCCCGTTTCTCCGGTCCGGAAATCACCGGCAAGAAATTGGGAGTTATCGGACTGGGAGCCATCGGATCCATGGTCGCTAACGGTGCACATGCCTTAGGCATGGAGGTAACAGGATACGATCCCTTTATTTCTGTAAAAGCTGCCTGGAGTCTGTCCCGTGCAGTAAACAGGGCAGAAAGCCTGGAAAGCCTGTTGGCTGAATCGGACTATATTACCATCCACATTCCCCTGCTCCCAGACACAAGGAACTATATTAATCGGGAAGCATTTTCTAAGATGAAAAAAGGAGTGCGTCTCCTGAACTTTGCGAGGGGTGAACTTATTAACACTGCTGACTTAATTGAAGCATTAAATGATGGAACGGTAAGCTGCTATGTTACCGATTTCCCCACTGAGGAATTGCTTGCCTGTGATAATGTTGTGCCTATTCCTCACTTGGGTGCATCTACTCCTGAATCAGAAGAAAACTGTGCCTCAATGGCTTCATCTCAGCTGCAGCAGTATATCGAGACAGGCAATATTGTTAATTCAGTAAACTTCCCTGATTGTGAAATGCCAAAGGAAGACCATCTAAGAATAACCGTGGCCCATAAAAATGTGCCAAATATGCTGGGGCAGATTGCATCATTTTTAGCATCCCGCAATATAAATATTGCCCACATGATAAACAAAAGCAAGGGCAATACGGCATACACCATGATTGACATAGATGGTGAAGCACCTGACGATTTGTTCCAGAAGTTAAGCGAAATAGGCGGGGTAATCAAAGTAAGAATAATTCCCTAAGCAGAAAATGCTGTGCCGAAAAGAGCACAGCATTTTTTTTGACTGGTTATATTCCATTTTATTGGACAAAATAAATATCTCAAAAAACATCAGGAAAGGAGAATCAAATGTCCACCGATAAAAAACAAAAATACAAGAAAAACAGTGCCAAACAGCAGCCTGAATTCTATAACGATCAATTAGGCGAAAATGCTGCAGAACACTTCAGCGAAAAGTATGAGAATAAAACTAAAAGAAAAAGAAAATAGCAGCAAAATGAATATAAGGGATGTGCCTGAGGCATATCCCTTATTCATTGCCCTTAATTTTTATTTGCTCCTTTATATCCTCATTAAAAACTTTAATAAACAACTTTACAGTATGCAGGGCATCATCCAAAGCCCTGTGCAGCTTGCCATCTATTTCAATATTAAAAGCATTTAGTGCATTTTTGAGCCCCACGGCTTGACTTTTTGGAAGACCTAGAATTTTAGTACAAATACTTTGAATATCATAGTATCTTTCAATCCAGTCATATGGAAGCTTATGATATATACAGTTTTTCTTAAGTATTCTAATGTCATTAGTGCTCCAGGTGCAAAGAATATAATCACTGCCGCAAAACTCCTGAAAATCAGCTATAACCTTTCTGAAATCATCTCCTGATTTTAAATCCTGCAGCCTGATCCCGGTCTTACGGATGACAATTGGGCTTAATCTCCGATATATAGCAGGTTTTATCAAACGACTGAATACAGATGTTATCTTTAAATCCTCACTTACCCTGACTGCCCCTATTTCAATGATTTCGAAAGGACTTACCGGATCAGGCCTGAACCTGCTGTTAGGATTATAAAGCTTTGGCTGGGGCTGGCTGAATTCTGTGTCCAAGACTATGTAATTCATAGAATACTCCTATACTATAAAAAAACTTAGGCAATATTGCCTAAGTGGATCTGAGATACCGTCGTTTCAATTTTGACACCTATCTCTCGATAGGTGGGTGCCCGCAGCATGCCTTCTACCTTCCCCTTTCGACGAACGGTCTTACCATGGGCCCGGTATCCGACAGGCATTTTGGGCTCCCTTATTCATTACGTAGGTTCAAAATAGAAACCATGCGTATATCTCAGAACATTATTTTTCTTACACTCTTATTATAACGTAATTCACCGGGGCGTCAATGGAAGTTTATGCCATTAGAATGACATCAATCCTTTTCAATTCTTCCTGAGTAAAATCTAGATTATTCAGCGCTGCTGCATTTTCTTCAATTTGGCTCACTTTGCTGGCACCAATCAATACAGAAGTAACCCGCCCGTCTCTTAATATCCAGGCAAGTGCCATCTGGGCCAATGTCTGCCCCCTTTCTTCAGCAAGCTGGTTGAGCTTTCTGATCTTGTTAAGCCGTTCTTCTGTGATTTCACGTTCCTTAAGGTAGCCATGAGGCTTGGCTGCCCTGGAATCTTCCGGAATGCCTTTTAAATACTTATCAGTCAGCATGCCCTGTGCCAAAGGTGAGAAAGCAATGCAGCCTATTCCTTCTTTTTCCAAAACTTCCAGCAAACCATCCTCAATCCAGCGATTAAACATGGAATAAGAAGGTTGATGAATCAGGCAGGGTGTTCCCAATTGTTTCAATATATCAACAGCTTTTTGCGTTTGTTCAGCACTGTAATTGGATAACCCCACATACAAAGCTTTACCCTGCCGCACTGCCTGATCCAGTGCACCCATGGTTTCCTCCAGCGGTGTATCAGGATCCGGACGGTGATGGTAAAATATATCCACATATTCCAGCCCCATCCGCTTGAGGCTCTGGTCCAGGCTGGAAAGCAGATATTTTCTGGAGCCCCAGTCACCGTAAGGCCCTTCCCACATGTAGTAACCTGCCTTGGTGGAGATAACCATTTCATCCCGATATGCTCTCATGTCCTGCTTCAGGATTCTGCCAAAATTCTCTTCAGCTGAACCCGGCGGCGGACCGTAATTATTGGCCAGATCAAAATGCGTAATGCCCAAATCGAAAGCCTTATGAATCATAGCCCTGCTATTCTCAAAAGCATCCACCCCTCCAAAATTGTGCCAGAGCCCCAAGGATACAGCAGGCAGTTTCAAGCCGCTCCTTCCACAGCGGTTATACTTCATGGAATTATAACGCTTTTCAGAAGGCAAATATGTCATTATCAGTAACCCCCTGTTTTTATTTTTTAGGCACTATCTCTATCCAATAACCGTCGGGATCCTCTATAAAGTAAATGCCCATCGCCTTATTCTCATAGCAAATGCAGCCCATCTCAGAATGATACTTATAAGCCGCTTCAAAATCATCCACCTCGAAGGCCAGATGAAATTCATTATCGCCCAAATCATAAGGCTTATCCCAATCTCTCAGCCAGGTCAGTTCCAAAG
>LFTC01000040.1:58734-74358 GCA_001512915.1 Clostridiales bacterium DTU083
TATTATCTGTTTTTGCTTGATAAAGCAAATTCATATCTTTGCCCCTGATGTTCTATCTTAAGAACAGGAACACCGAGATGCATCATTTTATCTGCAAAACGTTCAGTTATATAGTTGTTTTCCCCAAAATGCATGGGCACAAACAAGGCCGGCCGGAATTTCTCCAGCATGTATGCACCTCCAAGCCAGTAGTGTTCACCCAGCCGGGGGTCCACAGGGAAAAACATCACATCTATTTTCTTTCCTTCTATCTTTTTTACTTCATCCTTAAATTTTTTCTCCTCTTCCATCAATTCTTGTTCAGTAGATTCGTCAGCCCAATGCCACCAGTTCAGATCTCCTGCATGAAATATGCTCAAGTCTCCTGTCTCTACCAAAAAGGACACGCCTAAATCGGTTGAACCATAAGCACGTACAAGAATGCCGTTCTTTTCGATAAAATCTCCGGGAGACAGATAAAGACAGGCAGCTTCTTTCTCCGCCTGGCTGAAGGCATCCTTGACATCGCTGCTCAATATGTAAGTTAATGATGAATTATATCTTTTCCAGTCAAATACTTTAGGATTAAAATGATCATAATGGCTGTGACTGACAAATACAAAAACATGCTTAGCTTCAACAATTTTATTTATCAACTCTTTTTCAGCCAGTCCATCCAAGGCAGCATTATCAGGCATTCTATAGTAATCAAATATTAGTAAGTAATCTTTATACTCCACAGCAAAACCGCTGTGGAACAAATAATAAATGACAGCCTTTGCTCGATTATCCATTTTTCTTATCACTCCGCAAACACCTTGTTTGTTATTAAGATATCACTATTCCATTTGATGATTCAACAATTTACGTACAAGTTATATTTAAGCCAAATACCAAGGCTTAAACAATTTCAAAGGATTTTCATGAATATTTCTATTGTGTTTGGAAGAAAGCTATTGAAAGGAGGAAGATTTAAATGAACAGAAAAACTCTATGGTTATTCATATTAATTATTATATTGCTCTGCTCAGCTTGCACCTACAACCGCAGCCTGCCGCCCGCGGAATCGCCCGCTCCCCGCCCTCGGCAGGAAAAACAGCAGGGACCCAGCGCCCCGAAGCCGTCACCAAAACATCAGGAAGAAACTGACGATAGTCTTTCAAAGTCCGACAAAGAGGCCGTTGAAGAGAACATCAATGGTTTTGATATAAGCGAGGATGAAGCCATAACAAAACAGGCGGAATCACTAATGATGACCCAGATTCATACCGCTGTGGATCAAACGGAGATCTCTCAGCTTACTGAAGCCCAAGATAAAAGTACAGAAAACGATATTCTGGTGATATATGATAAGAAGCTTCCACCGGAAATCATCTATGACGTAAAGTATGAAAAATATAATCTAACCTATGATTATTTTTTAGTAACAAGCGAAGATGAAGTTAATATTTTCAAAAACCCCGATCCGGATGATGCGGTAGTTTGCACAGCCGGACAGTACGAAAAGCTTGCCCTTCATCAACAGGTTTCAGGAAAAACTTTTGGCGATTCTGATATATGGTACAAGGTTTCCTGTAAACATGATGGTGATATTGTTACAGGCTATATACACTCTTCATCAGGTGTAAACCGGACCTTTCAATTTGACAAGATGCTCAGTGCCTTGCAGGATCTGCAGCAGCAATTGGCTCAAGGTAAGCTTAACCATATCAGTAATTACAAAAATGCCAACGGTGCTCCTCCCAAAAAAGGAGAAGGTGCCACAGATGAATATGGGATGCGCATTTATCAAAGTGCTCCCGGTTATTTTCAGCCGGATACCTCATCCGACTTCCGCTATATCCCTGATGGAATGCTGGTTCGAATACTGGATCAAACGGATGAATTTTACCGGGTAGCAGTGGATTCCTTCAACCAGGAACTTTATGTGCCAAAGAATTATATAGATCCGGACAATGCTTTAAGCCAAGCAACACATGTTGTCATAGTCGACAGAAACCAGCAGAATCAGGCTGCATTTGAGATATCAGCCGGTGAAATCCGCATGGTCTCATATACTTTGGCTACCACAGGATTAAAAGGCCAGAGCTCTTTCGAAACCCCGCTGGGTTTTTACAGGGCTATAGAGAAAAAAGATCGCTTTCAGTATCTTAAGGACGGCTCCGATGAAATTGCCGGTTATGCCCCCTTTGCAACCCGTTTCTGCGGAGGCGCATATATCCATGGTGTTCCGGTAGCCTACCAGGAAAAAGACGGACAACTGGTGGATCCGGGTATCACCGAATATCTGCATACCATTGGCACATTCCCGCGTTCACATATGTGTGTAAGAAACTTTTCCAGCCATGCTGAGTTTCTTTATAATTGGCTGGATCCTGCCAATGGAGCAATAATTGTAATTGAATAGATCATTAAATGGTTCAGGAGGTACATTTATGAATATACCATCTCAATCTTACTGGATGGCTTCAGTTGATTTCCCCGAATATGAGCAGTTGTCAGGAAACCTTGATGTGGATGTTGCGATTATCGGCGGCGGAATAACGGGCATCACATCAGCCTTTTTGCTTAAACAAAGCGGATTTAAAACAGCGGTGCTGGAAGCAAGCAGGATACTTCACGGAACTACCGGACACACTACTGCCAAGATCACTGCCCAGCATGATATTATATACAGCATCATTAACAGCAAGATGGATGAAGAAAGTGCAAAGCAATATGCAGAAGCAAATCAGGCCGCGATACAGGCTATTGATACCATCATCCAGCAGAACAATATAGATTGCGATTTTTCATGGCAGCCTGCATATATCTATACACAGGATGAGAACTATATACTGCAGTTGCAAAATGAATATGAAACAGCCTTAAAATTAGGCTTTTCAGCATCTTTTTCTGAGGAAGTACCTCTTCCCTTCAAGGTGAAAGCTGCCGTCAGGTTTGACAATCAGGCCCAGTTTCATCCGTTGAAATATTTGCTTGCCCTGGCCTCGTTTATTCCCGGCAATGGCAGCTATCTGTTTGAGAATACCAAAGCAATAGATATTCATACAAAATCCGGGCCGGGCTACGAAATATCTACCGATACCGGATTCCGCATTAAAGCTCCCAATGTTATCATTGCTACTCACTACCCCTTTTATGACGGGGACGGCATGTATTTCGCACGAATATATCCCGAGCGTTCATATGCCATCGGGATTACCATCACTGACACATATCCCGGGGGTATGTATATTACAGCGGAAAACCCTGGGCGTTCGTGGCGTTCCCATCCTATGGATAACGGAGAGGAGTTAGTAATAATCGGTGGAGAACATCACAAAACCGGCCAGGGAGGAGACACTCAAATTCACTATCAGAACCTGCTGGAAACGGCCAGAAATACTTTTCAGGTTAAAGAAGTGCTTTACAGATGGTCTACACAAGACTATACAACCATGGACCAAGTTCCCTATATCGGCCCCCTGAATTCCAAAGACCCCGGCATATATGTCGCCACCGGATTCAGAAAATGGGGCATGACCAACGGCACAGCTGCTGCCATGATACTGAGAGATTATATTCTGGGAAATGAAAATGAATGGGCGCCGGTCTTTATTCCCTCCAGGGTAAAACCGGGAGCCTCTGCAGGCAAATTCGTTACAGAAAATGTGGACGTAGCAAAACACCTGATAAAGAGCAAACTGAAACCTGCTGAAAAAGCAGAAGGGAAAATAGAATTACAAGCCGGTGAAGGCAAGGTATTAGAAATAGAAGGAAAAAAGAGAGGTGCATACCGGGATATGCAAGGCCAGCTCCATATTGTGGACACAACCTGTACCCATATGGGCTGTGAGCTCAGCTGGAATTCTGCTGAGCTGTCTTGGGACTGCCCCTGCCATGGTTCCCGGTTTACTTATGATGGAAAGGTGATGGAAGGTCCTGCACAAAAGCCCTTAGGAAAAATTGAAAATAAGAATGTTTGATTCTATAACAGTATAATATTGGCTTTTTCACAGGCGGCAATCATTTCATCAGGCCAGACTGAGGATTGTACTTCGCCAATATGGGCCTTGTTCAAAAAGAACATACATATTCTGGACTGGCCGATTCCTCCGCCTACGGTATATGGCAGCCGTCCATTCAGCAATTCCTGATGGAACAGAAGATTTTTCCTCTCTTCACAGCCAGCCAGCTTCAGCTGCCTTAAAAGCGCATCCTCATCCACCCGTATGCCCATGGATGAAACTTCAAAGGCGGTTTCCAACACCGGATACCAGAAAAGTATATCACCATTGAGTTCCCAGTCATCATAATCCGGAGCCCTGCTGTCATGAGGAATTCCGGATTTTAATCTATTTCCGATTTTCATAATAAATACAGCCTTCTTCTCCCTGGCGATGGCATCCTCCCTCTCACCAGGAGTGAGATGGGGATACCTATCCTCCAGCTCCTGGGAAGTTATAAAGGTAATATCTTCGGGCAAATAACTTTCCAGCTTAGGATAAAGATCCAATATGTATGATTCACAATCTTTAAAAACCTTGTAAATACTTCTTACTATTGCTTTAAGGGTTTCCTCGTTTCTTTCTTCTTTCTTGATGATTTTTTCCCAATCCCATTGATCTACATATACAGAATGAAGATTATCCAAATCTTCGTCCCTGCGGATAGCATTCATGTCAGTATACAGACCTTCATGACATTTAAAGCCGTATCGTTTTAAGGCCATCCTCTTCCATTTGGCCAAAGAATGGACAATTTCCACCTTGTTTCCGTCTATACCTTTAACTTCAAAGGAAACTGGCCGTTCCACACCGCTCAGATTATCATTCAAACCGGACTCCGGCCTTACAAAAAGCGGGGCGGAAACCCGCACCAAATTAAGCTCTCCGGCAAGCCTTCTTTCAAAATAATCCTTTATTTGTTTGATAGCTGTGACGGTTTGTCTTAAATCAAGGGCAGATTTATAATCCGGGGGCAGAATCAGTCCTTCTAAAGTGCCGCTCATTAAGAAACCTCCAATAAAAAAATATACTTTCCATATTGTACTACAAAACGCGCTTCATGGAAACTATTAATACCATAAAATTCGGCGCTTTGCTGTTTATCTTCAGTTTTGACAGTTTATGTATCTTATAATATAATAAAGAATCATTATGCAAGGATTTGGGTATTATGGTATTTACAGCAGATATAAGCAACTCCGGCATAACATTGGCGGTTTTTACAGAAAAAGGAGAACTGATTTTTCGATCGGATATATCAACAGACAAAAGCAGAAGCGCAGATGAATACTTTATACTGTTGAGCAATATATTCAGTTTGCATGGAGCCGATCCTAAATCAGTTGAAGGGGCAATTATTTCTTCAGTTGTCCCTCCTCTGACAAATACTTTCCGCAACGCTGCGAAAAAACTGTTGGGCTGCAAACCATTGCTGGTAGGTCCGGGAATCAAGACCGGCTTGGATATAAAAATTGATCATCACTATGAACTAGGCTCTGACTTGGTGGCAAATACCGTGGCGGCTTCTGCCTTATATAAACCACCCTTTGTAATCATAGATTTGGATACGGCAACCACCTTTACTGCTGTAAATGCCAATGGTGAATTATGTGGTGTTATAATTCTGCCTGGCGTACGTACTTCCCTTGATGCCCTGTCTGCCAGCGCAGCTGAGCTCCCTTATATTTCCATTGGCAGGCCTAAATCACTGTTGGGCACCAATACGGTGGATTCCATGAATGCGGGAATTGTATATGGTACGTCCAGCATGCTGGACGGACTTATAGACCGTCTTATCAATGAATTTAACACCGGAGACATAGACATAATTATTACAGGAGAATCGGCATCCCGCTTTATCCCCTATTGCAGGCATGAGATGTCGTATGAACCTGATTTGGCAGTTAAAGGCTTATATATGATATATAGGAAAAACCGGAAGAAGTACAAGTGATATAAAAGCATCAATGCTTTTATAAATATAAGGCGTTGCACCCGGGAACTTATGCTGGGGCAACAGCAAAGGAGACATGTTTATGAAGAACAATAATGTATCACCCCGTACTGTAAAGATGGTACTATTGGCCATACTTGCAGCAATAATGCTTATTCTGGCATTCACGCCGCTGGGCTATCTGAAGGTTGGAGTTATTGAAATCAGCTTCATGATGGTACCAGCAGCAGTCGGCGCCATAGTGCTCGGGCCGCTTGCAGGCTTAATCCTGGGCGGAGTTTTTGGCGCTACCAGTTTCATTCAGGCACTGACAACCAGCCCTTTTGGAGCAGCCTTGGTAGCAATTAATCCGTTTTATACCTTTATTCTTACCATGGTACCGCGAATTCTCATGGGTTGGCTGACCGGGCTGATTTTCCAGGCATTGCACCGAATTGATAGAACACGTTTTATATCGTACGGAGCAGCCAGCCTGTCTGCAGCTTTGCTGAACACCATTTTCTTTATGTCATTTCTGATTCTATTGTTTGGAAACACCGATTTCATCAAAAGTTTTCAGGGAGATATGAAGCTAATTCCCTTTATTATAGCTTTTGTCGGCATCAACGGTCTTGTTGAAGCTGTTGCTACCATGATAATCGGCGGTGCGGTATCTCGCGCCCTGATCCGTTTCAGGCAGACTTAATATATCATAATGCTCATAAAATCGGCGGGTAGTCAAAAAACTATCCGCCGATTTTTATATAGGGTTTGTCATCATCTTAATGTAATGATATGATAATTATATTAATTATTACACATAATAAAAAATATGCAATTAATTACAACATGAATATGGAGGGCTGCTGACCAATGACGAAAAGAAGAATATTCATAATTCTATTAGCCTTAACACTTTTCACATCCAGTTTGTTAAACGCAGCTCCTGTTTATGCTTCAGCTTCAGAAGACACCGAAAGCCCGGAGACAGTTTCGGACCTGAAAGCAGATCAGGAGACAGATGCTGATGCTGAATCCGAAGAACCCGATACGGGTAAATTTGACTCCATAGCTGAGGCAGCTATCTTAATAGAAGCTTCCACCGGTAAAGTGCTGTATGAAAAAAATGCCGATGAGGCAATGCCTCCGGCCAGCATAACCAAAATAATGACCTTGCTTCTGGGCTTCGAAGCCCTGGAACGCGGCGATATTGCCTGGGATGATATGGTTACAATATCTGAACGGGCATGGAGCCAGAATGTGGAAGGTTCTAAAATGTTTCTTTTAGTGGATACTCAGGTTAAGCTGGAAGACATTATTACCGGTATATCTGTAGTTTCAGCCAATGATGGCTGCATTGCCCTGGCTGAACACATCAGCGGTTCGGTAGAAGCTTTTGTTCAGCAGATGAATAATCGTGCCAAAGAATTGGGGCTCAGCAACAGCCAGTTTAAAAACCCCCACGGCTTACCGGAAGACGGTCATTATATGAGTGCCCGGGATATTGCCGTTTTATCAAGGCATCTCATAAACAATCATCCTAAAATACTTGAAATTGAATCCAAAAAAGATTTTACCTTTAATGAGATATTTCAGCAGAATCGCAATCCCCTCCTTGGCGTATATCCGGGTGCAGACGGCCTGAAAACCGGCTGGACTGAAGAGGCAGGATATTGTCTGGTAGGGACAGCAATACAGGATGGCATGCGGCTGATTTCTGTAGTATTAAAGACAAAGGATGAAGCGGAAAGGCTTGCAGCTTCCAGAGAATTATTGGATTATGGTTTTCAAAATTACGAAGTTGCCCAGGTGGCAGACAAGGGTGATCGTGTGGGTGAAATAGATGTTAAAAATGGTAAAAGCCTGACTGTTCCAGTAAAGATTGATGATCCTGTTGCTGCAGTGATACCTAAAAACGCCAAGGATAGAATCCAAGTGGAATTGAATTTGAAAGAAGATGTTATTTCTGCACCTGTCGAAGCAGGCACTGTAGTAGGTAAAGCTGAATACCGGCTGGGTGATGAAATGCTGGCTTCTGTCGATATAAGCACAATGGAAGAGGTAGAGAAAGCGGGCTTCTTTGAAATTATATGGAGAGAAATTGTCAACTTCTTCCGTTCTCTCTTCAGTGTATCTACTGAGAACTAATATACCGGAGAGGAGCATAAGCTATGTCCATCAAAGTAGGAATTGATGTGGGCGGCAGCACAACAAAAATCGTGGGACTTCATAAGGATGAAGTAATAAGCCCTTTGCTGGTAAAAGCCAACGATCCCGTCGCATCCATATATGGAGCATTTGGAAAGTTTTTAAGCTTAAATAAACTGAGTCTGGAGAATATCAAAGAGATTATGATAACCGGAGTTGGTTCATCCCAGATCTATGAGCCCCTTTATGGCATACCTACCGGAAAGGTAGATGAATTTCATGCCATTGGAAAGGGTGGATTGTTTTTATCGGATTTAAATCGTGCCATTGTTGTCAGCATGGGAACAGGTACGGCTTTCATCATAGCTGATCAAAGCGGCGAACAGCATATAGGGGGAACAGGTGTAGGAGGCGGCACCCTGCTGGGCTTGTCCAATAAAATGCTGAATATACGCCATTTTAATGATTTAATCGAAATGGCACAGGGGGGAAATCTGGCCAATGTTGATTTGAATATAGGCGACATAACAACAGACAGGATGGAAAACCTGCCTCCTGAAATAACAGCCTCCAATTTTGGCAAAATCAGCGATCTGGCCACTAAATCCGATATAGCTTTGGGAATTATTAATCTGGTATTTCAGACTATTGGAATGTTTGCTGTCTTTGCATGCAAGATATACAAAACCAACGATGTGGTGCTAACCGGAAATCTAACCAATGTACCTCAGGCCCATGCTATATTTGATATCTTGCATGAACTTCATCAAATAAATTTTCATACACCTCACAATGCAGAGTTTGCCACGGCAGTAGGCGCAACTTTGTCTACGCCTAAAATGATGTTGTAATCATCAGCACATTTATCAATAATAATTGCCAGAACGCGCTTGGAACGCATTTTGGATATGATTAATAGAAAATGTATTGTCTCTATTCACCATAATCTCCAATATGTCGAACCGGCAGGATATATTTTTCCTGCCTGTTTCTTTTAAAAAACACATCGCCAGTTTATCATATTTCAACTGCTTTCTGTAACTCACTGCTTCTGCTGGATAACCATAAGCATTGCTGGTACGCGTTTTAACTTCGACGAATACTAATTCATCAGCTTTACACGCAACAATATCAATTTCACCGAATCTGCATCTGTAATTTCTTTGTAATATTTTATATCCGTTTTTAAATAAATAGCTGCAAGCCTGATCTTCTCCCCATTTTCCCAGCCTTTGCCTGTATCCGCTCATTCACTTGTCCTCCATAAATGCAATTATGTTTTATCCGGTCCGTATCTGAGTATAATGTACAGAATATATAAAAATCAATAATATACTATACAAATCGACATATATATTATATAATTACAGAAAAGAAAAGAATTTTTAATATTTGTGTCACATCTTCTTTAAATTTGCAGCGGGGTGGTTTAGTTGAGAAAACGGCTTATCATAATCCTGGCAATGGTCCTTGCACTTTGCATGTCTACGTCGGTATTAGCAAACAGCATTGACGATGCCAAAAAAGAACTTCAATCCATAACAGGCGAAATTGAGGAAACAAAAGAAGAATTAAGCCAGGTCAAGGATGAAAAAGAAGCTGTTCGCAATCAACTAAATCAAATTGAGCAAGATCTGAACAGCAAGGAGAAGGAACTGGCAGTTGTAGAAAGCCAGCTGTCCCAGGCTCAAAAGGAATTGGAAACAGTAAAAAGCGAATTGAAAGAAGCTGAGGATGAGCTTGACAAAACTCAGAAGAAACTGGATTCACTTAAGCAGGAGCTTCAGAAAGCAATTGAAGAATGCGAGGAACAGGAAAAACTCAATGCCGCCCGTCTAAGGGCTATGTATATGAATTCTACAGCCTCCTACCTTGAACTGCTGTTGGAGTCCAAAAGCTTCAATGATCTCCTTAACCGTGTAGAAATGATCGTTCAAATGGTTACATATGACCAGCAGGTTTTTGACAGCCTGCAAATGTATCGCGATGAAGTAGAGCAGCGAAAGCAGGATTGCGAAGAACAAGAACAGAGAATACTCGAACAAAAGCTTTCCATTGAAAAGAAAAAATCAGAACTGGAAGAAAAAGAACGGCAGATACAAGTAAAACGAGAGAAAATTGCAAGGCAAAAACAGGAAATACATAATGCACAGAAAGAAAAAGAAGCACTTATAAACCAGCTCAGCCAAGAGGAAGCCAGAATTCTTAAGGAACTTGATCAAAAAGAGAAGGAATCCAAGGCTATTGAAAAAAGAATTCGAGAGCTGATCAGAAGAGCTGAAGAGGAAAGAAGAAAAGCTGAAGAAGCCAAAAAGGCTGCCAACCGGGGAGGCGGAAACAGCGGCGGCGGCAAAGTCAGCAGCAGCGGAATGATCTGGCCTGTGCCCGGCTATAGATATATATCTTCTTATTACGGATACAGAATTCATCCGATATATGGTTACCGGCGTATGCACGGCGGAATAGATATAGCAGGCGCAGGCATCAGCAATAAACCGGCAGTAGCAGTTGCAGACGGGGTTGTAATCATAGCTGAATACAGTTCGTCATTTGGCAATTATGTTGTAATTGACCATGGCGGTGGAATTGCTACCTTATATGCGCATGGAAATTCAATTCCGGTTTCGGTAGGACAAAGCGTGAAGCAAGGAGATTCTGTGCTTTATATAGGCAGCACCGGCCTTTCAACCGGACCTCATCTGCATTTTGAAGTGCATGTGAATGGACAAAGAACAAACCCGCTCAATTATGTAAGCCCGTAATACCTTAGAACAAATAAAGCTTGCCTAAATCAAGGCAAGCTTTTTTGTTTCATATTTACATTTCTGCATACCGTTTACTGTACTGGTAAGTTTGTTCCAGAATCATATCTTTTACTTTCATCAGTCGGACCTGGGTGCTGCGTTCATTTTCATCCAGCTTCATAGTAATGTATTTAATCTTTTCCTTCATGTCCGGAATGAGAACATGCTCCAGTGCATTGACCCGGCGGCGAGTCTTCTCTATTTCTGCCGCCAGCATCTGGCAGGCTTTTTCAACTTCTGCCAGTTTCAGCATATCGGGCAGTATATCAGCCAGGGATTTTACCGCGCTGTCCAGGTCGCCGGAAGTAAAGGCATAACCGTACGAATAAATATCATTTGGATCCGGAGTCCGGGTTTTATATTCAAACTGCGGAATCTCCACACTCATTACATTTTTCTTCCCCACGTCCAGATAAACCTCTTGTTTAGGAGCCAGAAAAGCTGTATTTATTGTTTCATCCTGCATAACCGCCCTGGCCAGGGCAAAATTTTTATTGGCTGAAGAAATACCATTTTCAACCCGTTCACGCAGCCGTCTGTTTATCTGTACCAATTCCATGAACTGCCGCATTAGTTCGTCACGCTTATCTTTCAGAAGCTTGTGCCCCCTTACGGCGGATACCAGCTTGCGTTTAAGCTTGGTGAGCTCCATCCGTGTAGGGTTCACATTCTTTACAGCCACCGGTTATGCCTCCTTCTTATCAAAGTACTTGTCGAGTAATTCATCATCGATGCGTTTCAGCTCACTTCGAGGCAATATACGCAGCAGATCCCATCCTAATTCCAAGGTTTCCTCAATAGTGCGGTTCACGTCGAATCCCTGGGATACATATTTCTGTTCAAATTCGTCTGCAAATTTTGCATAAAGCTTGTCAATTTCGGTAAGAGCAGCCTCTCCAAGTATTATCATAAGTTCTTTAGCCTCTTTGCCCCGGGCATAGGCAGCGAATAATTGGTTCATTGTACTTGCATGGTCTTCCCTGGTCTTCCCTTCTCCGATCCCCTTATCCTTCAAACGGGACAAGGAAGGCAGTACATCTATTGGAGGTGAAATTCCTGCACGATGCAGTTCACGGCTGAGTATAATCTGCCCTTCCGTAATGTATCCGGTTAAATCCGGGATAGGATGAGTTATATCATCTTCAGGCATAGTAAGGATGGGAATCAAGGTAATAGATCCAGCCTTCCCTTTTTGCCTGCCTGCTCTTTCATAAATTGAGGCAAGATCCGTATACATATATCCAGGATATCCTCTTCTTCCAGGCACCTCTTTGCGCGCTGCGGAAACTTCACGCAGAGCATCTGCATAATTAGTAATATCGGTTAATATTACCAAAACATGCATGTCTTTGGTGAAAGCCAGGTATTCTGCTGCAGTCAGGGCCATCCGCGGAGTGGCAATGCGTTCAATGGCAGGATCATTGGCCAGATTCATAAACAGCACTGCCCTGTCGATTGCCCCGGTTTCCCGGAAGCTTTCTATGAAGAAGTTTGCTTCTTCAAATGTGATTCCAATAGCAGCAAATACCACTGCAAACGGCTCTTTGGTTCCCTGCACCTGTGCCTGACGGGCAATCTGTGCTGCCAGCTGTGCGTGCGGCAGCCCTGATGCTGAGAAAATAGGAAGCTTTTGTCCTCTTACCAAGGTGTTCAGCCCATCAATGGCGGAAATGCCTGTTTGTATGAATTCCTGGGGATAATTGCGGGCTGTGGGATTCATTGGCAGCCCGTTTATGTCCAGCCTGGCTTCCGGCAAAATATCCGGTCCGTTGTCGATGGGCCTTCCCAATCCGTCAAACACCCTGCCCAGCATGTCTTCAGATACTCCCAGCTCCATGCTCCGTCCCAGGAAGCGGACCTTGCTGTTGGAGAGGTTTATGCCGGCAGAACTTTCAAAGAGCTGAACCAGTGCATTGCTTCCGTCTATCTCCAATACCCTGCAGCGGCGGGTTTCTCCATTGGCTAATTCTATCTCTCCCAGCTCATCGAAGGTAACTCCCTGTACGCCTCTTACCAGCATCAGAGGACCCGCAACCTCTTGTATCGTTCTATACTCCTTTGGCATCAGTAGTCCTCCTTTTGCAGCAATTCCTGTATTTGATCGGTAACTTCACCCAATATCTGCTCATATTCTTCTTTTATTTTATCTGCCGGAACATATTTGTAACGGCCTATCCGCTCACGAACGGGCAAGGTTACCAATTTCTCAATGTCAGCCCCTTTTTCAAGGGCTGCTGCTGCTTCGTCATAGTAGTTAAGCACCAGTTTTATCAGCAAGTACTGCTTCGCAAGGGGTGTATATGTATCCACCTCATGAAAAGCATTCTGGTGAAGGAAATCTTCACGAATGGAACGGGCGGCTTCCAGCTTCAGGCGATCGGAAGCGGACAGCGCATCCATGCCAACCAGTTTCACTATTTCATCCAGTTCAGCTTCATCCTGGAGCAGCCGCATAAGACGTGCCCGGAGTTCCATCCAGTCTTCACTGACATTTTCGATAAACCAATCAGCAATGGAATCCGTATATAACGAGTAACTGTTAAGCCAGTTTACAGCCGGAAAATGACGGCGGTATGCCAGGTCCGCGTCAAGACCCCAAAAGACCTTTACAATGCGGAGAGTAGCCTGAGTAACCGGTTCAGAAAGGTCTCCGCCCGGCGGTGATACTGCGCCTATTACCGTCAGGGCCCCTTCTCTGTCCTCTTTGCCCAGGGCAACTACATGGCCGGCACGTTCATAGAACTGGGCTAAACGGCTGCCCAGATAAGCCGGATAACCTTCTTCGCCGGGCATTTCTTCCAGCCTTCCGGACATTTCACGCAAAGCCTCCGCCCATCTTGAAGTAGAGTCGGCCATTAATGCAACTGAATACCCCATATCGCGGAAATATTCAGCTATGGTAATTCCGGTGTATATTGAAGCTTCCCGGGCTGCAACCGGCATATCCGATGTATTGGCAATCAATACAGTACGCTCCATCAGCGTTTTACCGGTTTTTGGATCCTTTAATTCCGGAAACTCATTGAGTACGTCTGTCATTTCATTGCCCCGTTCCCCGCATCCTATATAAACTACAATATCCGCTTCTGCCCACTTGGCCAATTGATGCTGTACAACTGTCTTGCCTGATCCAAACGGGCCGGGAACGGCTGCAACGCCTCCCTTGGCAATGGGGAACAAAGTATCTATTACCCTCTGTCCCGTAATCATAGGCATATGAGGCGCCTTTTTTTTCTTATAAGGACGCCCTATTCTGACCGGCCATTTCTGCATAAGCCTTACTTGTTTTTCTTGGCCGCTTTCATCTCTGATAACAGCAACCGTATCTTCAACGGTATATTCACCTTCATTGATGGATACTACGGTTCCCTTTATGCCATAGGGGACCATAATTCTATGCACAACAATTTCGGTTTCCTGAACCGTGCCTATAATATCTCCGGTTTCCACTTCGTCTCCAGGTTTAACCACCGGTTTGAACAGCCATTTTTTCTGCCTGTTAAGGGAAGGTACTTCAATTCCCCTCTTCAGGTTATTGCCGGTTTGTTCCCTGATCATGTCCAATGGACGCTGGATTCCATCATATATGCTTCCAACCAAACCGGGTCCCAATTCCACGCTCATAGGAAAACCAGTGGATTCTACCGGTTCTCCAGGCCCCAGGCCGGAAGTTTCCTCATACACCTGTATGGAGGCTTCGTCACCATGAATCTCAATTATCTCACCTATCAGTCGCTGGTCACTTACGCGGACTACATCAAACATGTTTGCGTCCCGCATTCCCTCTGCTATAACAAGTGGCCCGGCAACCTTTTTAATGGTACCTTTGCTCATTTTTTTGGTCCACCTCTTTACATATATTGCAGGAAATCTTAAGTCTCCCTGCTTTTACAAGTCAATCTCTAAACAGTATATCAGAACCTACCGCCTGTTCTACCGATTTCCTCAGCATTCTCATGCCAAAGCCGGTATTACCCGAAGCACCGGGAATCGGAATAATGGCCGGCAGTCTTTCGGAGCGGTAGTGTTGAATTTCATTTTTTAACTTTTCAGCCAGTGACTCAACTATGTATATTACAGCATAGTTTTCTTCCGCAAGCTCTTTTAACTTTTTTTTAGCCTTAGATATATCATCTGATATCGGAACCGGATATATATCCAGGCCCAGAGCTGCAAATCCATAAATACTGTCTTTGTCGCCTAGTACTGCTATCTTATACATACATGATCCTTAACCTTTCTCTGATAGCTTCTTCAGAAATCTCATTCAGCTTTCCCAAAAGAATTATTCTCACTGTTTTTATTTCATTGTCTCTGGCAAGCAAGTAAGCTGCAAGAGGGCCAAGAGTAAAGGGATTGTATTTCTGAGGCTGAATTCTTTGTATAAGCCTGTCGTCACACCATCGTTCAAAGTGAGACAAAGACCGTTTAAGCTCATCTACACCCTCTGCATACTCAGTTTGCATCAGATATTCACATGTCTCATCAAAACCGGAAACTGCTGCCCGGGCAAGGACCTCAACATCCAAAGTATCGCAGGGTGCCAATGCCCTCTGTATCCACTCAAGAGATTTGCCGGTTCTTTGAGCCCTCACTGCTACTTTTATATTGGCGGAAGCTGTTTTCATTTCAGCAAAAAGCTTGAGTACTTCATCTGACTGTTCTTTTCCGGCTGAATAAATTGCCTCCAAGGCAGCCTTGTCGATTATCAGATCACACAGCTGGCCATCACCGGTCTCAGTCAAAACCCGGTATGCTTCACCGGCAGCAG
>LFTC01000040.1:74453-74767 GCA_001512915.1 Clostridiales bacterium DTU083
CCGACATATCCTCTACCAGGTCAGATATAAAATCCCATGTCTCTTCCTGTTCATGCTTCAGCATCTGTTCCAGCTCGGTAATGCCTTCTTTGGCCCAACCCTTGTCCAGCAGCAATTTTAAACACTCATTATAGCCTGGAGCAGCCATAAGCTGATTAATAAACTGATCATCCAAAAGCTGCAGTTCCTTGGAACGGATTCGTGCTACAGCATATATATATTGTTTTTCAGGCATAATGATTTCCTCCTTCCTGCAGAATAAGCTGAAATTTAAGTAAATATAAACTCATGTATCTTATCCTGCAGGATATCGT
>LFTC01000040.1:74892-75200 GCA_001512915.1 Clostridiales bacterium DTU083
TTGTTCAAAGCCGGCTGGAAGACGCTCCAAATCCTGCTTGGAAAAAATGATCTGACCTTTTTGAGGATGAGCATACTTTGATACCATTTTTAGTATCAAATCGGAGTATTCTTCATTAGACAGGGATTTCAGAGCAGCATTAGTTTTTTTAATAACATCTTCTATGATTTGCTGTTTTGCAGCCAGAATTGCTCTTCTTTTCTGCAAATCGGCTGAAGATTTGGCTCTCTCTATAATATCCGATGCCTTTTCTTCAGCTTCCCTGAGGATTATGCTGCTTTCCTGCTTTGCTCTCTCTTCAGCTTCAC
>LFTC01000040.1:75234-76353 GCA_001512915.1 Clostridiales bacterium DTU083
ATTAAGTCCTGACATTAATCTGCTCTCCTATCCGGATATTCTTAAATATTCAGACCGCCAATGCCTGTTACAGCCAGAATAGAGATAAGCAATGCAAGGATTGCATAGGTTTCTACCATGGCCGGGAAAATAATTGCTTTACCAGCCTGATCAGGACGCTTGGCAACCAAAGCTATGCTGGCAATGGATGCACGAGCCTGACGCAGAGCTGACCACAGACCAACTATTGCAATGGGCATGCAGGCTATGAAATACAATAATCCCTTAGCCAATGAAACATCGGCGGTACCGCCCAGAACCCCGATTTGAGTCAAGGTTAAAAATGCCACCAGCAAACCATATATTCCCTGTGTACCAGGAAGCAGCTGAAGAATAAGTACCTTTCCAAACTTAGACGGATCATCGGTAACAACTCCCGCAGCAGCCTCACCGGCCATACCTACGCCTATTGCAGAACCAATTCCTGCCAACAATGCTGATAATACAGCTCCTAATAGTGCGAATAAGCTTCCAAGATTATCCATGATATGTTTCCTCCTTGAGTTTATAGTATTTAGTATGAACGCCAAGAGGCGTAAATTCACTTCCACCGCCTTCATAGAACTTTCCAAAAAATTCTACGAAGGACAAACGATTGGTATGAACATAAGCACCCAACAGATTGATGCCTATGTTGACTGAATGGCCAACCAGAAATACTATAATAAACAGAATTGCCCCTCCAATAGTTCTGCCTCCCATAGCACCCATCTGGTTTATAACGGTTGCAATAACTCCTGTTGCCAGACCAAGTGCCAGCAATCTGGAATAGGACAGTATGTCACTTAAATACCCGGAGAGATTATAAAGCCCGTATAATCCCTTGGCAATCCGTTTAAACCAGTTTCTTGATTCCCTTCCGGCAGTCAGCACTATGCCAACAGCTGCAGCTGCAGCTACAATTGACGCTGCTTTGCCGACAGAAGCAGGGATTATAAAATCCAGTTTCAATATTTCCACAAATCTCTGGCTTGAAAGGGCAAAAACAAGCAGGCTTCCTACCAGCAAGTACCAAAGTACAGCGTCATAAAAAGCATCCAAATACTTTTTTGCTTTAACATTTTGTATTATATTTGCAGC
>LFTC01000029.1:0-2770 GCA_001512915.1 Clostridiales bacterium DTU083
TTAAAGGAATAAACTCCATAATTGCCAAATGTACCAGTATATTTACCTTTATAGGTTGTTCCAAGTGATTCCGCTGCATCTTCAATCAAGGTTACATTATACTTTCTGCATATCTCCATTATGGGGTCCATATCAGCGGAAAGACCATATAAGTGCACAACAATAATTGCTTTTACATCAGGATATTTATTAAAAGCATCCTCCAGTGCATTTGGATCCATATTCCATGTTCTCAGATCACTATCTATAAACACAGGAACTGCGTTTTGATAGATAATCGGGTTGGCGGATGCTGAAAAAGTCAGATCCTGACAGAATACAATATCACCTTGTCCAACTCCTGCAGCTTTTAAAGCCATATGGATTGCTGCAGTTCCAGAAGATAATGCAACTGCATGCTTCGCTCCAACCTTGTCCGCTAATTCACGCTCGAACCCATCAACATTAGGACCAAGAGGAGCTATCCAGTTGCTTTCAAAAGCCTTTTTTATATATTCTAATTCATACCCCTCATCGCTCATATGTGGTGATGATAGCCAGATTCTGTTTTCCATAATTATCCCCTAGTTTTTAAGATTTGCCAAATAAAAACCTTGGTATGTCAAAAATCCAAGGCTAATAATAAACTATCTATTCTCTTCCGCTGCTACCACTTCTTCAGCGCTTTTATAGGTAGGTACCAATTCCTTTACAAACTCTATGATCCCTTCATTAGAGCCGGTAGCTATAAATTTCAATTTCTCAAGTTCTTTCTTTAGTTCATCCATATCTATATCCATAGGCTTTCCTATGAATATCTTTTCATGCTTGGTAGCTGTAAGCCCTTCTTCTGCCATCAAAAGCTCTTCATACAGCTTTTCGCCAGGGCGCAGGCCGGTGTATTTAATTTCTATATCCACATCCGGCTCAAAGCCTGAGAGCCTGATTAAGTCCTTGGCAAGATCTGCAATTTTTACAGGCTGACCCATGTCAAGTACGAAGATTTCGCCGCCCTTTGCCATAGCGCCTGCTTGCAATACCAATTGCACAGCTTCCGGTATAGTCATAAAGAACCTGGTGATTTCAGGATGAGTAACGGTAACCGGGCCACCTGCAGCTATCTGCTTTTTGAAAAGCGGAATTACACTGCCGTTACTGCCCAATACATTTCCAAAACGCACTGCAACATACTCGGTTTTGCTTTTCTTATTCATGCCCTGTATGATCATTTCACACAGACGTTTGGTAGCCCCCATTATATTGGTAGGGTTAACGGCTTTATCCGTAGATATCATTACAAATCTTCTGACGCCATATTTATCGGCACACTCAACGACATTTAATGTACCAAAAACATTGTTTTTAACGGCTTCTTGCGGGTTCTCCTCCATTAATGGCACGTGTTTATGAGCTGCAGCATGGAATACTACCGATGGCTTATATGTGCTGAATATGGATTCAATTCTGGCAGCATCCCGTACAGATGCGATTAGCACCTTGAGATTTAACTGAGGATGTTCCATCTTCAGTTCCTGCTGCAGTTCATATGCATTATTCTCATATATATCAAGAACCAATAATTGCTTAGGATTGTACCTGGCAATCTGCCTGCAAAGTTCCGACCCTATTGAACCACCGCCGCCTGTTACAAGCACAACCTGATTGGTAATATAATCACATATACCATCAACATCCAGATTAACAGGCTCTCTGCCAAGTAAGTCTTCAATCTGTACATCTCTTATGTTTTTAATTGTAACATCTTCATTTATGAGTGAAGATATGGAAGGCAGTATTTTCAGTTTGCATCTGGTTTTCTTACATTCATTCAATATGGCTGATTGAACCTTTCGCGGAGCATTGGGTATTGCCAATATAATTTCATCTATATCAAACCGTCTTGCTATCTCCTGTACTTTATCATGGCCTCCATGAACTTTAACACCCATTATCTGTGAACCATGTGTATTTATATCATCATCCAATAAAGCCACAGGCCTCAAACGCAATTCAGGATGCCTTCTGAGTTCTTTAATAACCATAATACCAGTATGGCCGGCTCCTATTATGAGTACTCTTTTAACATCCTGATCAAGCCGCAGAGGAGTAGTTGAAGATACCATTCGAAGCATACGGTATCCCAAGCGGCTTAAACCTAAAAATATTGTATTGTATACTATAATTAAGAAATAAACACTGTATGCTACCTCGATGTCTAACAGATTCATTGCTCCGAAGAATACAATGCCGGTTAATACACCAGAAGACAATATTAAGAACAGTTCGTCTATGCTGGCATATCTCCACAGGCTGTTGTAAAGCTTAAAAGCAGAATTACATACAATGCCAACAACAACCAGGGTACCCCATATCATAAACCATTCGCTTAGATAATATTTTGTCAGCTTAACACCGAACTTTGTTGCAATGGCCAGATACAGGGCAATTGTAAGCAGAAAAACATCCAGCATAACCAGTGTTAACTTTCTCATAAAAACTCGCATGATAATCTCTCCAATCTTTCATGCAAAACACAAACACTTGCAAAAAGGCATAGCTTTGCCATATACCCCATATATAGAAAATGCGGTATTCCATGGCAAAGAAACTATGACCTCATTTCAAAAGCCCTGCGCCGAAACAGCAAGGCCTTTGTCCTGATTATTGGAAAATATTACATATTTTATACCTGTATATTTACAAACTCCGCCCCTATGTCTACCTTTTTTACCTGGCCTAAAATCTCAAGGCGGATTTTCAGGCGTTTCTTTCTATGATCGTATGACTCTAT
>LFTC01000029.1:2891-5505 GCA_001512915.1 Clostridiales bacterium DTU083
GGCAGAAGGGTTTCAAGGTATTTGCGCATATCCTCTTCTTCCCCGGTCTTAACAAACAAGGCATACCACTGCACATAAATCACCCCAAAGCTTCAGCTGCCGCCTTTATCATTTATTTAACACGGTAGCATAAATGAATTATAACATACACTTTAGTGATATACAATAAATATACCTAGGTGAATCTTGGGAATGAGAAAAACCTGCGTTTTCTATAAAATACAGGGCTTTCTACTTCTATAAAATCATTTTTTAATACAGCCCCAGGTATAGCATGAAGCATTCTATCAATTACAGGAGAGCTTGTCCACTTATATAGCACAGCCATGGCTTCCTTAAATCTCGGGGATCTCCTGCCTGTTGAATGGGCATCTGTACCGAGTAGATGAGCCATGTTATGATCAATCAATATTCTGGCGCATCTCTTCACATTTTCACCATAAAGACCAGTAATGCTTCCAGTATTAACCTGGCAAAGTGCACCCAACTCAACCAGAGGATAAAGCAGATTCGGATCTTCCACAATTCGCTTGTTACGTTCCGGATGGGCAATGATGGATATAATCCCTTTAAGCCGAAGAATATATATAACCTCTTCAACATAAAGAGGAATATTAAGCATAGGAAGTTCAATTAACATATACCTGCTGCCGTTGATGCATAGCCTTTCAATGCCTTCCAACATAGGTAAAGAGGGGCTGATCATCACTTCAGCTCCCCTCACAATACTTATATCGATATTTGCTTTTTCAAGTGTCAGTTTTACTTGCTGCATTCTTTTTTTCCATAGTTTTAAATAAGAATCAACAGACATTTTATCATCCAGAAAGTGATGGGTTGCAGCTACTACCTTAATCCCTTCTTCTGATGCTATGGAAAGCATATTGATTGTTTCCTCAAGTGTATCCGGGCCATCATCAATTCCAGGCAGTATATGGCTGTGTACATCAATCATTTGTTATCTTAACACCCTTTTCAGCTTGGATCCAAGGTCTTTTTCCTCCGTCATATCTTCCTCATAGTATTCATTTCCGTAGTAACCTATTCCTTTTTCCGGAATGTCATTTATAACAGCACCCAAAAACTTGGTTCCAATCCTTTCAAGGGATTCTACTGCACTTTTTGCCTTATCCCGTGGCACATGGCCATATTTTATTACAAATATCACGCCGTCAGCTAACTTAGACAGTACCATGGCATCTGTAACGGGCAGAACCGGAGGTGCATCAAGTATAATGAAATCATATTGATTTGAAACACTTTGAATGAAGGCCTCCATTCTGGCTGAACCTAAAAGTTCTGAAGGATTGGGAGGTTTAGGTCCACTAGTTAAAACTTCTAATCTGGGCACCCCAACCACATTACTGATTTCACGGTAGTCAATCTTTTCCGCTAAAACATTGGTAAGGCCTTTTACATTCAGTAAGTGAAAATTACGATGTATTGAAGGCCTTCTTAAGTCACAATCCACTAAAAGCACCTTATTATTAGCCTGTGCCATGGATATAGCTAAATTGCATGATACGGTACTCTTGCCCTCCTGCTGTGAGGAGCTGGTAACCAATATAACCTTTAAATTATCATCTACATTGGAAAACTGAATATTAGTGCGAAGTATCTTATAAGCTTCTATGACAGGAGCCTTCATGGACGGACTGAATAAAAGCCTGCTTGGTTTGCTCATAGTTCACCTCTTGACTTTATCGCTGCCTATATTGGGGATCATACCTATAACTGGCAATTTTAGATATTGCTGTACTTGTTCAGGTGTTTTTATTGTATTATCCAATAGTTCAATTAATAAAACGATTCCAATACCAACCATATTGCCAACAATCAAGGCCATAGTAATATTTTTCTTAACATTAGGCCGGATAGGAGTGTGAGATGCTTTTGCTGTATCAATTACCTGAACATTGTCCATTTTTAAAAGAGTTTTTACCTCATCTATGAATACAATGGCTAAAGTATCAGCAATATCTTTTGCCCTTTCCGGAATTGTATCTTCTACAGTGATTCTTATAATTTCAGTATTGCCTTCGGAACGAACATTTATATTTGATTTTAGTGTACCTATACCCACATTAAGATTCAAAGTGGATATAACCTTTTCCAATACCCTGTTGCTTTTTATGATAACACTGTATGTATCAACTAGATTTCTCGCCAAATTGACATCGCTGAGCTGCATTTCGCGGCTGTCACCGTCGCTCGCTTGTTTGCTGACTATAAGAGTTGTGGATGATGAGTATATTTCATCCAGGAAAAAGATATTGACAATACCCGTACTAAGCACTGCCAATATACCAATTAGAATAATTATCCATATGCGTTTTCTTAATGCAAGAAAGATTTCTTTTAAATCTACTTCTATTAAGCCATAATCCTCCATTGCCGATAATATACCCCTTAACGTCACGATTTTTGTCATATTTTTTCATAATTATAGCACAAAATTAACATATTTCAAAGGAATAGATTGTTTAGTATATATTTGAATATATATATGAGTATATCTTACTAAATTACTTGTAAATACTAAAAATAAAAGCCGGTTAACCCGGCTTTATAAATAAATTCATATTGTTTTGTTAACTGACCTTGTGTACTCCAC
>LFTC01000063.1:0-2552 GCA_001512915.1 Clostridiales bacterium DTU083
CCAGTATTAAGTATTTACACACGTGATGGTTTTGCCATTGTAGCGCTTAGCTGGATTAATGTATCCTTATTTGGAGCAATTCCATTCGTGATAAGCGGCTCGATTCCTCGCTTTATAGATGCAGTATTTGAATGTGCATCCGGGTTCAGTACAACTGGAGCAACCGTTCTAAAAGAAATTGAGTCGTTGCCAAAAAGTATTTTGTTCTGGAGAAGCTTCACCCACTGGCTGGGCGGCATGGGAGTTTTAATATTAATGCTGGCTATTTTTCCTACTGTAAAAGCCAACACCATTAACATCATGAAAGCTGAATCTCCAGGTCCTTCCCCAGGCAAGTTGGTTCCCAAAATCCATCAGACAGCAGAAATTCTATATATTATTTATTTTGTACTTACAGCGGTACAAGTCGTTTTTCTTTTAGCAGGAGGAATGCCCCTGTATGATGCTTTAATTCACTCGTTTGGAACAGCAGGAACGGGAGGGTTTTCCAACAGAAATGCAAGTATAGCAGCATATAACAGCGTGTATATAGAAACAGTTATAACTATTTTCATGCTCTTATTCGGTGTAAATTTTACTTTATATTATATGCTTGTCAAAAGAAATGTAAAATCCGTCTTGCGAGATGAAGAGCTGCGCTTTTATCTGGGTGTAGTAATTGCTGCTATTATTCTAATTACCTTTAATATCTACGGCACAGTATATCAGACTATTGGAGACTCTGTGCGCTATGCCTCTTTTCAAGTAAGTTCAATAATAACCACCACAGGTTTTGTAACAGCAGACTTTAATATGTGGCCTAAATTCAGTCAAGCTATACTTATTATTCTAATGTTTATAGGAGGAAATGCAGGATCTACAGCGGGAGGCATTAAATGCATCCGCATAGTCCTGCTTTTTAAGATAATAAAGCAAAAGATCACTAATATCAATCATCCTAAGGCAGTTCAAGCAGTAAAGATTAACGGACGTATAGTAAGTGAAGATATTCTTTACGGAGTTTTAGCTTACTTCTTTATTATTATGTCGATTACTGCTGCTGCAATATTAATAATAGCCTTGGAGGGCAAAGATCTGGTAACAACATCGACTGCAGTTTTCACATGTATTAACAATGTTGGTCCGGGGCTGGAGCTGGTTGGCCCGATAGAAAACTTTGCTGATTTTTCAGCATTAAGCAAAGCAGTATTAACCTTTTGCATGATAGCCGGCAGATTGGAAATCTATCCGATTATGTTGCTTTTCTTCCCATCTTTTTGGAAACGTAGCAGCATATAATTTACAGAGGCCCTGTTATTCTGACTTCATCTGCTTCTATGTCCCATGCAACCTGAAACATGTTTTCTCCCATAGAAACATTTACTGTTTTTGTTAATATCTTTTGCATCATCATTGCTGTCACACCGGCTGCGCCTGCCGCCTCCGGAGTGAAAGCGGCTTCTCCTTCGTTTCTCTGCCAAAGCCGTGCTTTTAGGCTTGCTTTGTCAAGTATCTGAATGAAAACTATGCTGGCTCCTTTGGGAAAAAGCTGATGTGAACCAAGCAATGAACCTAACATGTGAACATCTATTGAATCCACGTCGTCTACAAATACAGCGCCATGTGGAGATCCCAAGGATATTGCTGTTACCTTATAACACTCACCATTTATCATAAAAGGTTGATTAATACAATTGGGCGTAGCTTTATGTTCTACAGGAATAAGACATGGGGCTGTAATTGGTTTTCCTAATGAGATAGTATTGTTCATTGCTCCCATTTTCATTTTCTTTCCTCCTTATTGGTTAAACGATACCTTGTTTCAACATTGCATCTGCAACCTTCTTAAATCCTGCAATGTTGGCTCCTACAACAAAATTATCTTCCTGGCCCGCTTCTTTGGCTGTATTGGCTATGTTGTTGTAGATGCTGACCATGATTTCTCTAAGTTTTCTATCCACTTTTTCAAATGTCCAGGCAGTTCTCATGGAATTCTGGCTCATTTCCAGCGCTGATACTGCAACACCCCCGGCGTTAGCCGCTTTCCCCGGTACATAAAGCACTTTATTCTCCAAAAATACTTTAATGGCATTCAATGTGGATGGCATATTAGCGCCTTCTCCAACTACTAAGCAACCGTTTTTTACCAATTCTTTAGCATCTTTTTCGTTCAGTTCATTCTGTGTTGCACACGGAAGGGCGATATCGCATCTTACGTTCCAAATACCTCTGCCTACGGTATAAACCGCTTTCCTTCGGTAGTCTGTATATTCACAAATTCTGCCACGTTTATTCTCCTTTATTTCCTTTATGACATCTATGTCAATACCTTCTGAATCGTATATAAATCCATTTGAATCGGACATGGCAACCACTCTGCCGCCCAACAGCTGCACTTTTTCGGCAGCGTATATGGCAACATTGCCTGACCCCGAAATTACAACAGTTTTGTTTTCTATTGCATTTCCGTGCTGGCGAAGCATCTCTTCAATCAGATAAACTAAACCATAGCCTGTAGCTTCTTTCCTGGTCAGTGAACCTCCGTATGATATTCCCTTGCCGGTAAGAACACC
>LFTC01000063.1:2703-3050 GCA_001512915.1 Clostridiales bacterium DTU083
CCAATGGCACTGTTAAATTGAACCCTGTATCCTTTATTAACGCGTACTTTTCCAGAATCATCAATCCACGGAACCCGGAAAATGATTACTCGCTCAGGTTCGCATATCCTCTCAAGAATTCCCGCTCTTTCATATTCCGGATGAGCATCTACATAAGGCTGAAGCGAAGTGAGAACCTCGGTTACTGCCTGTTGGAATTCCAGTTCATTTGGATTTTGCTTTATTACATTTTCAAGTACATTCATTGTGTAAGACATTATTTCAACCTCCAATCAGCCAAGAAAATAAGGTTCTATAATAAATGTTGGGGTAAGAAAGCAGGAAAAATAAAAAGCATAAGCGAAAAC
>LFTC01000046.1 GCA_001512915.1 Clostridiales bacterium DTU083
CCGGAAGTGCTTAAGATCGAGAAGTGGCAGCACCTGAAAAAAGAGTAGAGGACTCCGTTGGTGTCAACGGTCTGTGAAAATGTCACCTAGATGGTTAAGGTTTGTTCAATGAAAATGTCACCTCGATTATCTTGAGGCGGGGCTTTCACCCCGCCGGGATGTTGATCGTTGCCTCACATGAAAATGCATTTGAACTGGTAATTAGATTTCGTTGCTAAAACTGGCCAAGTTGAGTATGATAATATTGATTGTTTTGCTATGCCCAGGCTCGCGATGAATTGAAGAGGGCTTCGAGTAACTCTCTATCTGATTCTTCGTAAATGAGCTTGGGTATTCTTTGTCTTTGGGTTCTCCAAGGATGGTCATCCGAGGGTCGTAATGTCATTTTGTTATGTGTTGGCTTTTTGAAGGCCTGAACAGTCTTTTTCCGCGGTTTTTCTGCCAATAGAGCAGTCTTATATACCACTCCGTTGTGTATGACCTTCAGAGCCTCTTTATGGCTGTCTAAGATCGTAATTTTCGTTCTAGATGGCAATGAGGCGTTTTTACCGTCTTTCATCAATTGATAATATTGCCCGCAATAGGAGAAGCCACCTCCATCGGATACAATCCTTTGTTCCTTAATACAAAGGATTGTATTGAGGTTAACGCTATCATCGAGCGTGCGAAAAGCAGTTTCGGCGATTTCCGGTTCAATTGCGAATTGCTGGTTGAATTTGTCGATATACTGAACCAAGAAACTGTTGGCCTCCTCAATAGTGGTGATTTTATGTATTTTAAATTCTATGGGGAGCCTACTCTGAAGTGTCTCCCAGAGCCTCTCAATACGGCCTTTTGCCTGGGGTGATGTAGCGAATAAAACATTAATGCCTAACTCCTCCATAGCTTCACCAAATTGAGTTAGGTTAGCTTGTTTGCCTTTAAGCTGTTGCTCTATGGATACTTCCTTAGCCTTAGGAGATTTGAAAATAGTATGGCGGTCACTGTAGATGCTAACGGGAATCCCTTCACGGGTAATCATCTGTTCTGCTATTTCAAAATACCCAAGCAGGCATTCATTCTCCTCGAGATGTAGGGCACAGACTTTCCCGGTTGCATCATCGATAGCGCCATGCAGCGAGGTGATTGTCTCGCCGAACCACGTATGGGGCGATGCATCAATTTGAACTAATAGGCCTTCTTGAGCCTTTCTTTTCCGGCGATGATGAGTTCTGCTCTTTCTTTTTTTCTTTGGACTGATTATTCCAGCTTCGCTCAAAATGCGATATACGGTTGGGTAGCTTACGGAAATTCCCTCATGTTCCTCGAGCAACTCCCGAAAGTGAGTAAAATTCGAGTGTTTATACTTATCCGACTGCTTAAGTTCAACTATTCTGTTGCTTAGCATGTCTGGGATGGCGTGAGAAGGCTTACGGCCTCTATTTTTATGAATAATGAACGCGGCTCCTTGTTCCATTACCCCTTTCTTTAGCCTCAACACTTGGCGTTCACTGAGGTTAAGCAATCTGGCAGCCTCCCTGACTGTGATGTTCTTGGCAATGATTTGGTCGATGACTCTCAGTTTCTTCATCTCCTGCTGAGTCATGTTGAATGTCTCCTTCCGCATAGGTGACATTTTATCAGAATACATTCAGCATGACATTATCACAGAACAACCACATTTCCAACGTATTTTTATTGACAACTACTACCCGGACATGATAATATCGGGGCAATTAGAATAATTGCTTGCGATGATTAGGGCTAGTAAGCGTATCACTACTGGCAAAGCGAGTCAGGGACAGTGTAAGCCTGGCGCTGGGAAGCACGACTGAATGGGCCTGGGAGCAGTGGGCCGGAAAGAACTATAAGTCAAGTAGGGCCTACCGGGTTCCTCCCGTTACAGGGGCAGGGTATAAGGAGATTAATCCTCCCGTACCTGGAGAGAGAGTCAGGTGAGTTTCTCCCATCCGGATCATGGGGATGCTTGTCCCGACTAATTGGGGTGGCACCGCGGTAAGTACCCGTCCTCAGAGAGAGGGCGGGTTTTTTTGTATCCTTTTCCAGGGTGTGCCCAGTAGGTTAATCAAAGGCGATGACACTCAGAGAATTCTCACCGTGTTAATGGGCAGTAGCACATCAAAAATGAGAAGCGAGGAGGCAAGAATGAAATGAAGAGAAGGTTTAGGCTTCGGTTTGATGAAATGCGGAATCTGGTCAAGTTCGTATCTATGGTGACGCTTATTCTATGTGTCGGAGCGGGTTTTGTCTACGGTAAGGAGCTTCCGCCTGTCAAGATTGGCGCTGCAGGACCGTTTACAGGAGACTTATCCAAGATAGGGCTGGATGCGCTAAACGCCATTCAGATGGCGGTGGAAGAGGCAAATGCCGAAGGGGGAATCAGCGGACGGAAGATTGAAGTTGCAATCGGAGACGATATGGGAGACCCTTCCAAGGGAGTGTTGGTAGCGGAGAAGTTCGGCATGGACAAGAACGTCCTTGGCATCGTCGGCCCCATGAATAGTGCAACTGTCAGCGCTGCTCTTCCCGCATATGATCGGGCAGGCCTTGTGATAATCAGCCAGTCGGCCACGAACCCCGACCTTAGTGAACGGGGGTACCGTGTCATGCACAGGATATGTCCGAGGGATGATGCCCAAGGCCCTGCAGCTGCCAGGTTCATTGCAGAGGAAATCAAAGCAAAGAACGTCTATATCATAGATGACAAAGGCACCTACGGACAGGGGCTGGCTGACCAGGTGGCAGCCGCCTTAAACCAAATAGGGGTTAAAGTGACGCGAGGGCAGATTACCCTCGAAGACCGGGATTTCTCACCTATCCTTACCCGGGTCAAAGCTGCCCAACCGGATCTTGTCTATCTTGGACTTTCAAACCCGGCGCAGGCCGCAGGTCTCATGAAGCAGGCTGTAGGTCTTGGACTGTCCGCCGGGTTCATGGGGGGAGACTGCATGAAGGAGAAGGATCAACTGGTTGCAGGCGCCGGAGGGACAGCCGAAGGAATGTATGTCACTGCAATCGGACGCGACATTGCCGAAGTTCCTGCTGCACGTGAATTCATCAAGAAGTTCGAAGGCAAATACGGCGCAATGAGCGTATTCTCCGGCCAGAGCTACGAAGCTACGAAGATCCTCATTGAAGCCTTAAGGACAGCTGCAGGCGACAATCCGGAAGGTCTCACAAAGGCCAAGGCACTGGATGCGGTCCACAATATACGCGACTACAAGGGCATAATGGGTTTCCCCATAGGGTTTGATGAGAAAGGCGACGTAATAGGAGCCAGTATCTATGTATATCAGGTGGAACATGGAGATTTTAAAGAGGTCAAAGAGTATCCTGCGGAGGTTTAGTAAATGAATGAGATGCTCGCTCAGCTTCCCCAGCAGGTAATAAACGGTCTCACATTAGGCAGTATCTATGCCCTTTTGGCTCTGGGGTACTCCATGGTCTACGGGATCCTGAGGATGCTCAACTTTGCCCATGGTGATGTTTTCATGGTCGGGTCGTTGATAGGATGGGGAGTTCTCCAGTCATTCATCGAGGAAGGGACTACTCTGGCAAGATCCGGATTAGTGCTGGTTTCCATGGTATGTGGAGCAGTGATCGCCACCTCGGTGTTGGGAGGTGCAATTGAGCGGTTTGCCTACCGTCCCCTTCAAAAAGGATCAAGACTTACGACTCTTATTTCAGCCCTTGGCGCGTCGATAGTCTTGCAGAACGTGGCTATGCTTCTGACGCAAGGACGCGCGAAGGCTTATCAGACTGAACTTGTCATTTCGTCTGACTGGGCAATTGGCGCGCTCGGGGCTACCATATCCGCGACACGCCTTATCATAATCTGTGTATCAATTGGGCTGATGCTGGCTATGGATTATGCGGTAACCCACACAATGCTGGGCAAGGCAATGCGAGCCACGAGCCAGGACAGAGAAGCTGCGGAATATATGGGGATCAGGACGCAACAAGTAATCTCAGCTGCATTTGTCATCGGATCAGGTTTGGCGGGGATCGCAGGTGTTATGATAGGACTTTACTATACGCAGGTGGACTTCATGATAGGCTTTTCCGCAGGCATGAAGGCTTTTACCGCCGCGGTGCTGGGCGGCATCGGAAATATCCGCGGCGCCATGGCAGGCGGGCTTGTCCTCGGACTTGCGGAAAGCCTCGGGGTTCTGTTTTTGGCGCCGGTATACAAAGACGTCATTGTTTTTTCAGTGCTCATTGCAGTTTTGATACTAAGACCCCAAGGAATCTTAGGGAAACCTGTAGACGAGAAAGTGTAAGTGGGGGAGGGAAGGGAGCCATGAATCGTAGCGTGAGATTTCCAGGCAGGCCGTGGATGATATACATAGGATATGCCGTCTTAGCATTTCTCCCCTTGCTCACAGGGAATTTCTATTATATGAGAGTGGGAGGGTCGGTCGCGCTCTATCTTATACTTGCCTTAGGCCTGAATATCGTGGCAGGCGAGGCAGGACTGCTCGACCTTGGGTATGCTGCGTTCTATGGGATCGGGGCGTACACATATGCTCTACTTGCATCTCCTCAATTCGGACTTCATTTGCCTTTCTTCCCTGCAGCAGCTTGCGGAATAGCTGCTGCAGCTGTGGCTGCGCTCTTCGTGAGCATTCCCACGCTTCATTTAAAAGGCGACTACCTGGCAATGGTGACATTAGGTTTCGGGCAAATTGTCCGTATCCTACTAAATAACCTGGATCGCCCAATCAACATCACAAACGGGCCCAATGGGATAGTAGCTATCGACGCGCCTAGGATCCTTGGGATAAGCTTTGATTCTCTGGAAATGTCATATGTCCTTATATGGATAGTTGCGGTGGCTGTAATTGTGATTGTCAGCCGAGTAGTGCGCTCCAGTGTCGGACGCGCTTGGTCTGCTATCCGGGAGGATCCTGTGGCTGCATCATGCATGGGTGTTGATGTGGCCAGGTACCGAGTGGCTGCATTCCTGTGGGGAGCTGCGCTTGCAGGGCTTGCCGGCGCTTTGTTCGCGTCCTGGCAGAGGGCGGTTTTCCCTCAGAACTTCACAATGCAGGAGACTATCACTGTCTATTGCATGGTAGTGCTGGGTGGCCTGAGGAGCCTTCCCGGTATTATGCTGGGTGTCCTGGTTTTAGTCATCATTCCTGAGATGCTGCGTGCCTACAGCATTTACCGGATGTTGATATACGGGGTTGCATTGGTGCTTCTTGCGATATATAGGCCGGAAGGGCTTATTCCGCAAAGTGCAACTGCTATTGCAGCGTCTCTCAAGAGTATGCTGAGAAGGCCGGGTGTAGATAGAAGGGCGAGCGCAAGTGGGTTTGCTTATTTGAAACCCGGAGACGGGGCCGGCGAGATGAGAATGTCTCCTACTGGGACTCGGCAGGCGATTGAGATTTGTGATGTCACGTGTTGCTTCGACGGACTGACAGCTGTATCCGAGGTTAGTTTCAGTGTTAAGCCCGGTGAAGTGGTAGGTATAATCGGGCCGAACGGAGCGGGTAAAACTACATTATTTAATCTTCTTACCGGGGTAGTGAATCCCACCTCAGGTCGGATTGTAGTGTTAGGTAATGATGTTACCCATATGCCGTCTCACAAAATTGCCGAGTTAGGCGTTGTTAGGACATTCCAGAACATCAGGCTTTTCGAAAACCAAAGCGTTCTGGAAAACGTGCTTGTCGGTTGTCACCTGCGTCTTAAAGGAGACGTGTATGGCGCGGTGCTGGGCACAAAAGAATGCCGCAAGCGCCATGCTGCCCAGGTGGAACAGGCGCGGGCAGCCTTGGAGTTTTTCGGCAAGGATCTGGCCTCTCGTGAGGCTGAACCTGCCAAGGATCTCTCTTATCCCGAAAGGCGCAGAGTGGAACTCGCCCGGGGACTTGCTTTGGCTCCTCAGGTCTTGCTTCTCGATGAGCCCACAGCAGGGATGACCCCTGACGAAGCGGAAGAAGTCGTCCATGGGATTTGCGTCCTCAAGGAGCACGGATATACAGTCCTTGTCATAGAGCACAGGATGGATGTAATAGCCGCTGCGTGTGACAGGGTAATCGTTCTGGATCACGGTGAAAAGATTGCAGAGGGAACTCCTCTGGAAGTTGTGGCAAACCCTGAAGTGATTCACGCATATCTCGGGAGCAGGGGTAAGCCGGATGCCGAGAAGGATGCTGACCTGCGTATCGAGCGGCCGAGTCCACGCAATGAACACTTGAGTCTATGTGACGTGTGCCCTGATATAGATAATGAGCGCATGGCTGTACCTCAGGGCATGCGTTTGACTGCTCGACCGATCCTTGAACTTAGAGATGTCCATTCATCATACGGTTCGGTAAAGGTGCTCCAAGGTATAGATGCCCAGATAAATGCAGGCGAACTCGTGGTTTTCTTAGGGAGCAACGCGTCAGGGAAGACGACGATGCTAAAGACTATCCTTGGAAGGGTTCCTGCGACTTCCGGCGAGATCCGGTTCATGGGCGATAGGATAGATGGTATGCCTACTTCAGAAATTGCAAGGGCCGGGATTGCAATCGTGCCGGAGGGGAGAAGGATTTTTCCTCAGCTTACAGTGCTTGAAAACCTGGAGCTCGGTGGGTACGTACTCAATGATCGTCGCCGGGCGGCGGAAGGCATTGACAGGGCGCTAGAGTTGTTTCCGCGACTTGGTGAAAGGCGCAATCAACTCGCAGGTACGCTGTCCGGTGGGGAGCAGCAGATGCTGGCAATATCCCGCGCGTTAATTGCAGATCCTAAACTCATCCTCATGGATGAGCCGTCTATGGGGCTTGCGCCTGTCCTGGTCGACAGGGTCATGGAGGCAATTTCCGCTATCAACCGGAGAGGGATGACAGTGCTCCTCGTAGAACAGAACGCTCAAGCTGCGCTTACTATAGCTGACCGGGTATATATCCTTCGTTCGGGACGTGTCGTGGCTTCTGGCACGGCATCAGACTTCACAGATGGCGATACAGTCGCCAAAGCCTATCTCGTATGACCTGCAACAATTGAATATCATCAGATTACCTCATTGTGTCCTACCAGGCTTCCTCCAGCTCATTCTGTATCTCTCTGCGGTTCGGTTACATTCTCGATATTTTAAATTTTCCATACAGAAATAGAAAAACAACGAAAAAAGTCTAATAAAAAGAAGGAGATTAGAAAAAGACGTTGAAATGTATATACAGGTTAGACATATACGTACAGGGGCGTACAATGTCGGCCAACTATTGAGCCTCAAAACTCAGGAGAAGAGGGTGAACAATCTTGTCAAAATCAAAACTACAGGGCGTATTTCCTCCGGTGGTAACGTGCTTTAATGAAGATGGAACCATCTATGAGAAAGGCATTGCTAACGTCGTCGACTTTTTGCTTGGGCGTGGAGTGCATGGTCTGTTCATTACAGGTTCCTACGGATCTGCTCCGCTAATGAACGAAGACGAGCGGAAACGGGTTGCGGAAATATACTTTCGTGAAGTCAACAACCGGGTTCCTATTATCGTTCACGTAGGCTCTGCAGGCACTCAGAACACTATTTGTCTGGCAAAACATGCAGAGGAACTTGGAGCCGCTGCGGTTGCTGCAGTGACTCCTTTCTATTATTCAGGTTTTGCTTACAAAGAACAAGAACTTCTAACCCACTATGAAAAGCTTGTCAAAGCTGTTAACATCCCAGTTTATCTCTATAATAACCCCAAGACCACAGGGTATAACGTTTCTGCTGAATTACTCGGAAAACTGGCCAAATTGGGAGTGGTTGGTCTAAAGGACAGCAGCGGAGATCTGATGGCTTTTGCAGATTTCATGAACGTGGTTTCTCCGATTAATCCGGATTTCAACTTCATGACAGGCACTGTTGGCTTGATCTTACCGAGTTATATTTTCGGGAGTCGTTCTTGTGTCGCAGGTACTGCCAATGTATTACCTGAGCTGGTATGCGACTTATGGGCTGCAATGAAAAACAACGATATGGAAAAAGCCGTAAAGCTGCAAAAGACAGTAATTGCTATACGTAAGATTCAGGGGATTACCGGATTCCGGCCGGCCGGATGCTATTCCATCCTGAGAATGCGTGGTGTTGACGCCGGCACGTCCAGAGATCCTTGGCGTAAACTGACTCCTGAAGAAGAAGCAAAGGTTGAAAAAGGATTGAAAGACTTGGGAGTACTCTAGTTATCAAAACAATGGAGAGGTGAGGTCCAATGCTTCACCTCTCCAACCCAATTTGCATGAAAAGAAGGTATCAAGAATGGGCAGCCCTCCTCAGAATCGGTTATCGCTCTGGCAACAACGATTTCCCGGACTGTTGCTTATCGTGGCAATTGCAGGTCTAATATCCATAATATTCCCCAACGGAATCTGGCTTATTAGTCCAGTTGTAATTAGCTTACTAACCGGGCTTTTCATTAGGAACACTATACAAATTGCTCCTAAGTATAAAGCAGGGATTAACTATACGGTGAAGACCTTGTTGAAAGTCGCAATAATTCTTCTTGGAATTCGTTTCAATTTTCAACAATTGCTCCAGTTGGGATTTGCTGGATTGATACTCATATTGGTGTGCATTGCAGCAGCAGCACTGGCTACGTTTCTTATGGCTAAAGCCTTAAGAGTGTCTCCTCGTCTGGCTACTTTGATTGGAGTCGGAACTGTCATTTGCGGAAATTCCGCGATCATAGCAACAGCTCCGGTGATTCGTGCAGATGATGAGGAAGTCGCAGTGGCAGTTTCAACTATTACCATATTTGGGATGCTTGCTGTGATCATATATCCTCTTATTGGAAACATGCTTCAACTGTCAGATGCAATGTTTGGATTCTGGGCGGGCACTTCAATCAATGATACATCGCAAGTAGTAGCTGCAGCTTTTGCCTACAGCCTGGAAGCCGGGGAGATTGCCACATTAGTTAAACTTACCAGGAATCTTCTTATGGGGCCGATCATAGTGCTAATCAGCTTTTTCTTCGCCAGGCAACAAGATGGAACGGAAAACATTTCAATGGCGAAAGTGTTTCCCTGGTTTGTCCTGGGTTTTGTAGCTTTAGCTACGCTTAATAGTTTTGGAATAGTCTCTTCCGGAGTAAGGCAATTAGCGCAGTCTATATCTGTATTCATCATCCAGATGGTCTTAGTCGGAGTGGGGCTTAATACGGATTTCCGCCGAATCGGAAAGATGGGTGTTAAAGGCTTTGGGGTAGGCCTTGTTGCTGCTCTCGCCGTTTCTCTTTTCAGTATTTGCAGTATATACTTGACTCAAAATTGGCTATTACGTCCGTTTTAGAATTTTGGTAGGACTTGATGGCTGTGACAAAAGATTAGTCAAGGAGGCTTATGCAATGAGAGAACAGATGCCTCTCTACCAGCAGATTGAGGAGAATCTGCGAGAGGAGATTAAGAGCGGAAAGCTTCAAACCCACGCCAGACTGCCATCAGAGAGTGAACTGATGACTGAATATGATGTTAGCCGAATGACGGTGCGAAAGGCCTTGGCAAGATTGGAATATGAAGGCTCAGTGTATCGCCAGCCGGGACGAGGCACCTTTGTTGCCAAGCAAAAGATTGAACAGGCTATATCCCCCATGATTGGTTTTAACGAAAAGATGAAGCGCGAAGGACATCAGACGCGAACCAAACTATTGGACTCATCCATCATGGATGTGGAAGGCTTTGAGCCCTGTTGCAGGGCGCTTGGGTTATCAGCAGGGGCGAAAGTATTTAGAATTCAACGGCTCAGATATGTTGATGATAAACCTGCAGTTATTCAAACCAATTATGTTCCTCTTGAGCTTTTCCCGGGCATTCAGTATGTAGATTTGCAGCGGTCTCTTACCAAGGTTCTTCAAGAGATATATGGCGTGGAAATAAAGGGATATAACTCAGAGTTGCAGCCAACAATCCCCACGGAAGAAGAGCAGAAACTACTCAATCTTACTAAGGCCATTCCTTTGCTCTCAATCGAAAGCGTGAGCTACGATCAGAGGCAAAGACCTATCCGGTTCTCAAAAGGTCTATATAGGGGCGATAGATTCAAATTTGTTGTTAAGGAATTTGAGATCCGATCAACCTGAGTAAATTGGGGGTAGACTTCGTGAATCAGATTCAGGTCGTAACAGTAGGAGAAGGACTACTTGTACTACGGGCTCCCAATTGTGGCATTCTTGAAAGAAGTCACCGGTTAGAAGTATTGGTTGGGGGAGCTGAAATCAATGTAGCAGTAGGCCTTGCAAGACTAGGCGTTCCAAGTGCGTGGATGAGCAGGTTGCCTAATAATCCCATCTCTCGTAACATCGCCTCACAAATCCAAGGCGTTGGCGTTGATGTTAGTGGGATTAAGTGGGTGCCGTATGGAAGAATAGGGATAATGTACTCCGAGTTAGGAGTTCCCCCACGTGCTAATCAGGTTGTCTATGATCGAGCCAATTCCACGGCATCAGAGATGTCAATAGAAGATCTGGATTGGGACACCATTGCTAATGCAAAAGTGTTGCATACAACAGGTATAACGGCAGGAATTAGTGAGACTGCCAGGGCTACCACAATTGGTATGTGTAAACGAGCTCATGATTCAGGGATAAAGGTTAGTTTTGATGTGAATTTCCGTGCGAAAGTAAGTCCTCCTGAAGAGGCAAGCGCCGTGATTTCGGAGATTGCCCCTTATGTGGATATATTGATAACAGGAGACGAGGAAGCGCGGAATCTTATGGGAGTGCCTGCGTTGACTCCAGAGAAAATGATCAAGACTATCCGTGACAAATACCGGGTTTCGGTATGTGTTCTTACTCTCGGTGAAAAGGGTTCAATTGCATGGGACGGAACGCAATTCTATCATGGCTCCGTGTATCATGTGAATCGTTTGAACCGCTTCGGCGCCGGGGATAGTTTTGTCGCTGGATTTCTTTACGGATACCTCAAAAATGATCTCCAAATGGGAATGAACTACGGTTCTGCAATTGCTGCTTACAAAATGACGTTGCCTAACGACAATTTCCCAGTGATCCGAAAGGAAGAGATAGAAAGGGTAATTCGCACAGGAAGGAGGCTAGGTGGAACAAGTATTGGTAAGTCGGATGCCAGTTATCGGGTAGAAAGATAATACGGGAGAATAAGCACGAGAAAGGAAGCGAACAACATGAGACACAAGAGATGTCTTGTCATATTGGTTGTTAGTGTACTGGTTCTAGCTGCAAGCTTGGTAGGTCATGCTTATCCCCAGCGTCCAATAACGTTAGTATGCCCTTATGGAGTTGGCGGAGGAACTGATATTGTTGCACGAGTTCTGGCGCGTCACATGGAGGAGTCCTTAGGAGTCCCCGTGGTTGTTGAAAATAAAGTCGGCGCCGGCGGTGCAGTAGGTTTTTCATATACAGCTCAGGCTAACCCTGATGGATATAACATTGTGTTAGTAGCTCTCCCCATTGTGACTCTTCCTGTTTTCCAAGATGTAAAAATAACCCATAATGATTTGCGTCCCATTGGTCTGGTTAATGGGGATGCTGCTGCCATTATTGTTCGGGCCAATTCTCCTTGGCAGACTCTTGAAGATTTGATTGAAGCCGGGCATTCCAGGCAGTTGCGGATAGGAACAACCTCTCCGGGTGCCGCGTGGTGGATTGGAGCCCAAATTCTCAAGCAGCAAACCGGTATCCAGGGGGTAGACATTCCATATGCGGCAGGTGCAGCACCGATGCTTACAGCGTTGGCAGGAGGCGAAATTGAAGTAGCGACTTGTAGTGCAGCAGAAGCAACGTCAATGCTGGAATCCGGTGAAGTGAGGATTCTCGCAGTTATGTCGGAGGAACGACTTCCATTCTTCCCGGATATTCCGACCTGCAAAGAAGAGGGCTATGACGTGACGTTCAGCACATGGAGAGGGATCATGGCCCCTAAGGATACGCCTGACGACATTGCAGCAGTCTTAGAAGAAGCCGTTAAGGAAGCTGCTCATACAGAGGCATTTAGGAAATTCCTATATGATAATAAATACGGTTTTGAGTACTTAAACCCGAAAGAGTTCAAAGACTTCATGGATGCCCAATTCGCTATATTTACGGAAATCAAAGAAGATCTATAAAGAGTTGGCAGGACAAGCAACGTCGGTTGCTTGTCCTGCCAGGACAGACTAGAAATGGGGTGGAATGGGTGAAAGTACAGAGTGACTTATTATTTACTGCAATTAGCACCCTAGTTTTGGGCATTGTGATCAGTTTTCATGCGTCAAAAATGCCTTGGTCGTGTAGCGGCATTCCCGGACCTGCGGTATTCCCACTTATTATTGGTGTGGCCTTAATCTTGCTTAGTGTGGCAAATATCGTTCTGAGCCTTACTGGCAGGTCGGCATCGCCAGGGAAAACATCAGCCAAAGAACGCTTTAAAGCCCTCTGGATAATAGGTGTCAGCGTGGCATACTTTCTTCTGTTAAAGCCTATTGGCTTTGTTGTTTTGACCCCGATTTATGTAATTTGCCTCATAGCAGGTTTAATCGATTGGGTTACAGTACGACAAGAGAAGGTCGGAGCAAAAGTTGTTGTTGAAATGATCCTGTTAGGCGGCGCGGTAACTGCAGCAGTATTTCTCGTTTTTGCGAAAGTCTTTCTCGTATCTTTACCATAGATGGGGTGAGCTATGTGTATTACCTGCAAATTCTTGTCACAATTACTGTTGGGGTTCTCGCCGGGATATTTGTGGGATCAATTCCCGGGTTGACTGCTACAATGGCTATTGCGCTATTAGTGCCTATGACGTTTTACATGGAAGCCGTTAATGCAATTTCCTTGCTGTTGGCTATTTATGTAGGCGCGATGTTCGGCGGCTCCATATCTGCGATCCTTTTGGGGATTCCAGGAACTCCTGCAGCAACTGCTACGAGAATTGATGGATTTCCCATGAGCAAGCAAGGAAGGGCAGGCGAGGCTATTAATATTGCCGCCATGGCCTCGTTTGTCGGTGGTATGGTAAGCCTTATTATCCTCTTTTCCGTTGCAAGACCCTTAGCCAGATTCTCCTTGAATTTTCAGTCCCCTGAGTACTTCGCTTTGGCAATTACCGGATTAACCTTATGTATCAGCCTTTCTTCAAAGAATGTTACAAAAGGGCTTGTAACAGCTTTTCTTGGATTGTTCTTGGCTACCATTGGATTGGACGAGTTGGTGAGTGTTGAGCGCTTTACCTTTGGTCGTCTTGATCTTTTCGATGGCTTACCCTTTATTCCGGCAATGATTGGGTTCTTCGGGTTTGCTGAATTGCTGGTTCAAGCTGAACAGATAATGGAACAGCGCAGGGTTGCACAGAAGGTAACCAGCGTATTACCTACATGGAACGACTTCAAGGCAATTCTCGGGACTTCCATTCGTGGCGGGCTAATTGGCACTATGGTAGGTGCAATACCCGGGACCGGGGGGAATATTGCTGCTTTCTTGTCCTATGATATCACGCGACGGCTGGCAGAAGATGAGGAAAAGGACAAGTTTGGCGAAGGCCATCCCCAAGGGGTTGCAGCAGCAGAGTCCGGCAATAATGGAGTTACCGGCGGGGCAATTATCCCTTTAGTTACCTTTGGAATCCCTGGTGACAGTGTTACGGCAGTTCTGTTAGGCAGCTTGCTGATTCATGGTCTACGACCTGGAAAGTCTTTATTCGAGCAGCAGTCATCATTGGTGAACTTGATCTTTGCAGGTATGCTGATTTCGAATATTCTTATGTTGTTTGGAGGTATCTTTCTATCCCGCTTTTACGCGAAAATTCTATCCTTAAAAGACCAATACTTACTCCCCATAATCGCTGTTCTATCTATTGTTGGAGCATATAGCATTCGAAGCTCTTTATTTGACGTGGGGTTGATGCTTGCCTGCGGAGTGATAGGTTATTTACTAACAAAGACAGGATACTCAACCGTTCCTTTAGTGTTAGGAATCATTCTGGGTCCGACAGCAGAGATGAATTTCAGGCGTGCCTTGCTTGTCTCCGGTGGCAGTCTGACCATTTTCTTTACTCGTCCTATCAGTCTGGTGCTCCTAGTCATTGCGATTATTTTTCTGACATCGTCCATAATTCAGCAATCCAAGAATAGCGCCAGGCAGAGAAAAATGAGGAATCAAGCCGGGATGGCCGGATGAAGGAGGCCCAGATACGAACTGGATGAAATGAGCCACATCTCCCAACGCTTTGATGGCAGTGTCAGGTTAGCGAATACTGTCAGCTGTCCCTCTATCCTGGAGGATGTATAAAGGCCTGTCTCCTGTGCATATAGGAGATTGGCCTTTGACAGTCAGAACAGTTCTACTTTCAGCTATGTTCAACTACCCGGATTCTTTTAAACTGTACATGTCTTGGCTTTCTCCGTGATAAACTTGCTCTAGGCCTGACGATTGCAGATAGGAAGAGGCTTGAGATTGCGAGAGTTTTCGCCACGGAACCGCGCCTGATCATGGTGGATGAGGTATCTCTTGGGCTCATGCCGACTATGGTAGATCGCGTATTGCAGGTTCTTCATGAGATAAGAGACCGCGGAGTGACAGTGCTTATGGTGGGGCAGAAGGTGGAGAAAGCCCTGGCTATGGTAGACAGGGCATACATGCCGCAAACCGGGAAGATTGCCATGAGTGGTGCCGGGCGTGAGCTTTTGGAAAGCCCTGATATACGACGGGCGTATCTGGGATTGTAGGTAGGGAGGTGCTCGACGGCTCGGTAAAATGCGGTAGAGCTTGGCCTTATCAGAAAGACTCGTTATAATAGAATTGAGAAATATGAGATTGACTGAACAGCCAATTCAATAGATTCTGCGAGATGAGTAGTTTCATGCTATTGGGAGATAAGATCAATTTGCCTAAACCAGGATTTAGAAACATAAAAACCGCTCTGTCTGTATTTTTGTGTATATTGGTATTTGAACTCACAGGCAGGTCGAACCCACTAATTGCTTGCTCAGCCGCTATTATTTGTATGAAGGAGACAGTTTACTATTCATACAAAAAAGGGGCCGATAGGCTCATAGGGACACTGCTAGGGGGCATAGTTGGTTTGGCGTTCTTACTGATCAAGAACAGTCTGCTATCGGTGTTGACCACCCAATCCGTAATTGCGGGACTCGGTGTTTTTGTTGTAATATACCTGTGCAATCTCTTGAATAAAAGCGATACGGCTGTAATATCAAGCATAGTGTTCCTTGCCATAGTAGTTGGCGCCAGTGATACATCGCCCTATCTATATGCGCTAAACAGGGTGATAGATACATTTATGGGAATCATTATAGCATTGGCAGTCAACAAGACTATACACCCGATGAAAAGCGGTAACAGTAAGTCAGGTTTGGATATGTAGTTATTTGCTAAGGTCCCGCCTCTGTTCTTTCCTGCCGCATTTTCCGAAGAATTCAGATGAAGCTGTTTTAGTGTCGCTCGCGAAGGTTGCCTTTTTCAATCGCCGCGTATAGAATGTATATGACACTGGTGTGGCGACCGCAGCAGACAACAGCCGCATCGTGGAGTCAAACTGTAGAGTCAAGTTGGAAAGTTAGTAAAATCCGGACTTGCTGACCTGAGGGAGAGGGCAGAATCTCTCTTTAGATGTAGCGGCAGAGCTTTTCTAAGGGCATACGCCGCATTTGCCAAACCTTGAGGGCAAAGCCGGATTGCAAATATTATTGGCTGTCCCTGAGTTGAGGGGTTAACCTGAACGCAAGGGGAGGCGAGCTTTTGTTTTAGAGGATGTATGAAGGCCCGTCTCCTGTGCGTAATGGGAGGCGGGCTTTTCTTTTGGTATCAAACATAAGAGGCGGAGAAACAGGAAATATTCAGGCTTTCAAGCAGACGGAAGTATCCCGGGTCTGCCAAGGTAGGGTTCATGCGACTATAGCTGACCGACGCGAGTTAGCCAAGACCGCGCTCACCCCAGGGGAGTTGATTGATACTTCGATTCACCTAGATGAATCAACTGAGCCGGTGACAGGCCAAGACATGTTTGCCTTGACAGAGATCTGCCACGATGGGTTTATTGAACTTGATGTTCGTGATATTGCTCGCATGTTGCAAGCGCGCCCCGGAGATGAGACAGAGTCACTGTTTGCCTGTGCAGATCGAATTCGCAAGCGCTTTGTCGGGGATTCCGTCCATATTCGGGGGATCATTGAGTTTTCCAACTACTGCGTCAGAAACTGCTTGTATTGCGGCCTGAGGCGCGACAATCACAAACTTTCGAGATACAGGATGACGCCGGACGAGATTTTGACTGCTTCACAAAATGGGATTCAAAGCGGGTATCGCACGATTGTCCTCCAATCAGGCGAGGATCCATACTACAGTGCACAAGACATCGCCCTAATCGTAGAGGGAATCAAGTCTTTCAGGGATGTGGCTGTGACTTTGTCCATTGGTGAAAGAGCACGTAGTGAATATGCGGCCATGAGGTCAGCCGGGGCAGACAGATTCCTGTTAAAGCACGAAACTGCCGACGCGAAACTTTATCAGCAACTTCATCCGGGAGCATCCCTTAAGACACGGGTAGAGTGCCTTCAAAACCTCAAAAGCCTTGGATTTCAAGTGGGTTCGGGGTTTATCGTAGGCCTGCCCGGCCAAGACATCTCCACTATCGCAGAGGACATAGCCCTCCTTAAGCTGCTTGATTGTGACATGGCAGGAATCGGGCCGTTTATTCCGCATCCTGATACGCCTTTGGCATCGTATCCGGCAGGTGACGTTACGATGACTTTGAAAGCCCTGGCAGTTGCCAGGCAGGCCTTGCCATATGCCAACTTTCCTGTGACAACCGCCCTCTCCACCTTGCGCCAGGACGGAAGACAGCTTGCTTTGTCCTGTGGTGGAAATGTGATAATGCCCAACATAACCCCGGCCAAGTACAGAGCACTCTACGAGATCTATCCTGACAGCGCATCTCTTAAAGATCCCGAGGACGGCGGCATCAGGGAGATCGCCGGAATGCTGAAGGCAATAGGAAGGGAAGTGTCAACAACCAAGGGCGACACGTTACCGAAGGAGAGGCGCTCGATTCCAACAGTTGACTCGAACAATCACGAAAGAATGAGGTGAAAGTGTAATGGCTATACCGAAGACTGAGATAGAAAAGTGTGATTTCATACCGGATGCTACCATTATGGAAATTCTAAGCGACACGAAGGAGCCTGATTCCCGGAATATCCGTGACATAGTTGATAAGGCGAAGGAAGCCAAAGGCTTATCCCCTGATGAAGTCGGGAAGCTCCTCAATGTCCGAAGCGACGCTAACCTTCAGGCGCTATACGATGCTGCCAGGGAAGTAAAGGAGAAGATATACGGGAAGCGTATCGTCCTCTTTGCGCCTCTTTACTTCTCCAGTTTTTGTGTGAATAACTGCGTGTATTGCGGTTACCGGCGGGACAACAAGTTCTCGAGGCAGAAGCTCTCCCGCGAGGAAGTGATGGAGGAGGTCAAGATCCTGGAGTCCATGGGCCACAAAAGGCTGGCGCTGGAGTGCGGCGAAGACCCGGTGAACTGCCCTATTGACTATGTTGAAGAAGTCATACAAGCAGTGTATGACACAAAGCTAGATAGAGGCAGCATAAGACGGGTGAATGTTAACATTGCAGCTACGACCGTCAAAGACTACAGACGGCTCAAAGCTGCGAACATTGGGACGTACATCCTCTTCCAGGAAACATACCACAGGCCTACCTATGAAGCAATGCATCCGCACGGGCCTAAATCCAGCTATGACTGGCATCTTGGTGCCATGGACAGGGCAATGGAAGCCGGGATCGACGATGTAGGAATCGGCGCGCTTCTTGGACTATACGACTATCGATACGAGGTCCTAGGTCTTATCTACCATGCTCTTCATCTTGAAGAGAAGTTCGGCGTAGGACCGCATACCATTTCTGTGCCCAGGCTGCGACCTGCGCGCGGAGTCACCCTTGAGACTTTCCCATATCTCATGGCGGATAGGGATTTTATGAAGATAGTTGCTATCTTACGCCTGGCAGTGCCCTACACAGGGATTATCCTCTCTACCAGAGAGCGTCCGGAGTTCAGGGATGAAGTGATTAAGGTCGGGGTATCCCAAATCAGCGCAGGTTCCCGGACAGGCGTGGGAGCCTATCGTCATGACTGTGGCGCGGACAATTGCGGTAGCAGCCGTGCCGGGGCAGGGGCATTGGACGACGCTGAAGATGAGATTCCTCAGTTTGCAGTTGATGATCATAGGACTCCCGACGAAATCATAGCGGGACTCGCCAAGTCCGGATATATCCCGAGTTACTGCACAGCGTGTTACAGGCAAGGCCGTACAGGTGACAGGTTCATGGAGTTCGCAAAGACAGGCGAGATCCAGAACCTTTGCCAGCCAAATGCTATCCTAACATTCAAGGAATACCTGATAGATTATGCATCCCCTGAGACACGGAGGGTAGGGGAGGAAGCCATCAAAGCACACCTTGCGATGATTCCTTCGGAGAAGGTCCGAAAGGAGACAGAGAAGCGCCTTGCCAGACTGGAGCAGGGTGAGCGGGACTTCTATTTTTAGGTGTTTTCTGTCTGGGTAATGTTTCCACGGCGAATCACGCCCTGAGTCGGAGCGCCCTTCTTGGTTAACGACAGAACTGTCCAGTTTGCAACGGAACCGTTGTTCCTGCTCATGGAAAGGAGGACTTAAATGCAAAGAACGCCGAGAAGCAACAGACTACAAATCGCAATCCTAGGGAGACGAAACGCAGGAAAATCAAGCCTGATTAATGCGCTCACAAATCAGGACATAGCCCTTGTTTCCGAGGTTCCCGGGACTACTGCTGACCCCGTATATAAAGCCATGGAGATCCCTCCGATAGGACCTGTGACACTAATTGATACTGCAGGCATAGATGACATAGGAGAGTTGGGCATGCTCAGGGCGGAGAAGACCTGGAGTGTCCTGGAGAAGGTGGATCTTGTGGTGCTGGTTATCGACGCGACCTTAGGAATTGGGGTGCCTGAGCGCTCTGTTATGGAAAGACTCTCTGAAATGGGCGCCGGGGATGCAGGCAATTGCGGAAAGAGCAGGCAGACCGGGGGCGTGCCTGTAGTCGCAGTGGCAAACAAGGTGGATCTTGCGCCTTTGGCGCCTATCAGGAAGTGGGAAGATACGTTGGGTACAGAGATCACAGAGGTTAGCTCACTGACGGGAGAAGGCACAGAGAAAGTCAAGGAACGTATTATCGCGTCTGCGCCTGCTGACTGGGAAGGCCCGTCCTTAACCGGGGATCTTGTCAATCCCGGGGATATTGTGATCCTTGTGACACCTTTAGATATCCAGGCGCCAAAAGGACGTTTGATTCTACCGCAAGTCCAGACCATTCGCGATCTTCTTGACAATAACGCCCGTGTCATGGTGGTTAAAGAAGACGCGGTTGCGAAATCCATTGAAGAGTTGAAGGTCCTCCCGAACCTCGTAATAACGGATTCGCAAGTATTCGGAGTTGTGTCAAACCAGGTGCCTTCTAATGTCAGGCTTACATCCTTCTCAATTATTTTCGCAAAACACAAAGGAGACCTTTCTACTCTTGCTGCAGGCGCTCGCCATGTTTCCAATCTCAAGCCGGGCGCAAAGGTGCTTATTGCTGAAGCGTGTACCCACCATCCTGTGGGAGATGATATCGGACGCGTGAAGATCCCCAGGTGGCTTGAGAAGCATGTCGGAGGCAAGCTGGATTTCTCGTGGACATCAGGAATCGGATTTCCTTCTGACCTTAAAGACTTTGATCTTGTTGTACATTGCGGGGGGTGTATGGTAACCAGGAGAGAGATGCTCAGGCGCATCGCCCAGGTAAGGCAGGCAGGTGTCCCTATTGTAAACTACGGGGTGCTAATCGCCTACTTACATGGGATTATGGAACGGGCTCTCAAAGCGATCAATGAGGCGGGCATATCTTAACATCCGGGAAGACAAGATACTCTCGAGGTGTCAGGATATTCCCGAGGTGAGTGGAAGTGGCGCGAAAAATCCGCGTTCTGGAAGTGGTGCGCCCTGCTGCAGGGGGTATGAAAAAGCATGTCCAGGGGCTCATCCAAGGCCTTGATAGAGGTAGGTTCGAGGTTTTTCTTGCTGCCCCAAAGGATGAGGCGTTTGGCCAATGGGCAACTCTTGAAGGTGTAGGATATGTGCCTCTTGAGATTTCCCACCGAATGCTGACGCCAAGTGATGTGATTGCCTGCTTGAAGCTGAGGAATCTCATAAGAGCAATCCAGCCTGACATTTGCCACTTCCATGGATTTAAAGCTGCAGCAGTGGGGCGTGTAGCTGTGGCTGCCATGAATGGGCCGCACGTTGTTTATACAGTCCATAACTCTGTTCTATCCCGTTCAAACGCGCATTTCTTACCTACAAGTTCGTCTGCAGCAGCAAGGTCTTCTTCATCTCATCCTGCAGGACGTCGCTCTTTTGCATCAAAGGGCCGGTTTCATTTCTCTAAGCTTCAGCGGAAGATGTGTCTTTACACGGAACACGCCTTAGCAGAATTTACACATCGCGTCATCGCTGTTTCCAAAGACATTTATCAAGAATACTCAGCCATTCCCAGCCTCGGTCAGGAGAAAACAAGGTACATCCCAAACGGCATAGATCTCAAGCGGTTCTGCATGACAACACCTTTTGAGAGCCGGCGGTGTGAAGATGCGAAAGAGGATCTAGGATGTGAAACAGACGTCCCAGTCGTAGGCCTTGTATCTAGACTGATTCCTGATAAAGGCGTAAAGACGTTTCTCCTGGCTGTGGCGTCACTTCGGCGAATGGGTTTAGCGCCTCAAGTGCTAATCGCAGGAGACGGACCGTCCAGATCCGAGCTGGAAGCCTTAGCCAAGGAGCTCGGGCTTTTTGGGCAAGTGCGATTTCTAGGGTTCATCGACGATATGGTGTCCTTCTACGCTGCACTGGATGTGTTTGTGCTCTCCAGCTTTTCTGAAGGAACGCCTCTTGCCCTCATTGAGGCTATGGCAGTTGGGGTGCCGGTGGTCGCTACGAGGACAGGAGGGGTGGAAGAGATAGTCGCTGCAAGGGGCGGAGGTGCGGAAGAAGCAGATACTCCGGACGCAGGCAGGCTCGTTGCTCCCGGTGACGCGGATGCCATGGCCGCATGTATTCGAGATACCATACTTTATCCTGAAAAGTCGCGGATCCTTGCAGACAAAGCGAAACTCTACGTAAAAGAGAATTTCTCCCTGGAAGAGATGGTAAGAAAGACGGAAGAGGTCTATGAGGAGGTCCTCGCTTACCCGGGTCCAAAGGAGCTTCAGCATTGAAAAAACGCCTTAAGCTCATATGTCGGGCTGCCTTGGTTTTCCTCATCAGTATGTTGGTGGTAGGCAGCCTGTCCATGCGGGATGTGATGTATCCGGAGATGCGAGGACGTGAAAACCCTCTTGCTTCTTTGGTTGTCCTGGTAGTCATAGATTCATTGTCTATTGGAGACATCAACCATGAAATGATGCCAAACCTCACCGGACTGGCGGAAATGGGCGCAATCGGGCTTATGAACGGCAGGACGGCCAAAACCCAACAGCCTGAGCATGCGTACGTCACAATTGGGGCAGGGACACGGGCGCAAGGCCCGGTGGAAGCAGGCTATGCCGTAAATTCCCTTGAGCCTTTTGAAGGAGCAAAGGGATTTGAAGTCTACATGCGGAACACGAACGAATCTGCGCCTTCTGCGGAAAGTGTTGTGCATCCTCATATAGCTGCCATTATCCGTGCAAATGCGGATCTTGCTTATCAAGTCATGCCAGGCGCTCTCGGCGAAGCCCTGCGCAGGGCAGGGAAGAGGACAGCGGTTTTCGGGAATTCCGACACCATGGACAACCTTTGCAGGCATGTAGTCTCAATTGCCATGGATAACCGCGGTCTTGTGGACATGGGTGATGTCGGACGTTCTACGACTTTAGAAAAACCTGATTTTCCAGGGGGCATTGTTTCAGATGTCCCTCGCTTGTCTGAAGGAGTCAGGGATGCTATCGGCTTTGACTTCAGGCGAAGGTCCCAGGAAGTCACTGATACCGCAAGTGGCAATGACACGCGTTTGTCTCAGGGAGTTGCTGACTCTGGAGCTTACGAACGAGCAGGCTGTCAGAAGGCGGACTTCATTGTAGTTGAGTCCGGGGACACTGCCCGGGTTGAGAGATTATGGCTTTCCGGGATTATTACCGAGGAAGCGTACTCCTGTGCCAGGCGGGAAGCATTGGCGTCAGCAGATACTCTGATCGGAGGCATCCTGGAATCTGTCAACCTCAGAGATTCAGTCCTTATGGTGGTTGTCCCGACACCTGGACGGGATGCGTCTCGCAGAGGGCATCTCCTCACACCTGTGGTGATAGCGGGGAAGGGGTTTTCTGAGGGTATATTGACCTCGCAAGGGACCAGGAGACGGGGACTGGTAACCAATACGGACGTTGCTGCCACAGTCCTAAGGAGTCTGGGTGTGGCTAACCCGCCATGGATTTTAGGATCCAATATGGCAAGTGTCCCGGATCCTCAGCCTATTCAAAGCGTTACCAGGCTCCTTCAGAGGACAGCCTATGTCTCAGGTTTGCGGGCGCCACATCTGAAGACATATGTGTCTCTTCTGATAATTGTCGCTTTAGGACTTCCCATTCTTATTGTGGTAAGGACAAGCACGGACCGGGGAACAAGAATGGCATCCGGAGCGGGGACGGTAGCTGACGGAAAGGCAATAACCGGAGGACAGACAGTGTCCGGGGGAGAGGCAGTGCCTGTAGAACCGGTAACGTCCGGGAGAAAGACAGCGCCCGAAGGCGGGTGGATGTCAAATAACGTTGTCAGCAGCGCCTTATTAGCCCTTGGGGTAATGCCCCTTGTGTGGCTGGTTATGCCGATCCTAACCTTCGCCGGGCAATTCCCTATGGCTAATCCATCCTCTTCTCCATATCTTCTGCGCGCTTCTCTGTTCTCTGAGCCAGATCCTTTTGCTGAATTTGCTTCATCTGCTCTGCGATTGCTCGCTGGAATGCCTCTTTCAGGAGCTGTTGCCGTAACGCCGGCCTGCCGGATGACTGATATGCTTAACCTGATCCCTACCGGCCTGCTGACAATCGCGGTTGCAATTGGGATATCGCTGATTTTAGAGGCCGGGTTTGAGACCTTTGAAGGCAGGTTCACAGCCATGTGCCTGATAACCGGTGCCGGGATAATCGTGGACGCATTGGCTGGGGCAGGCCTTATGAAACACTCTGTCTTAGGCTATGACCCTATCGGCGGCGCAAGATTCTATGGCATCGGGAATGAATACATGGGCGCCTTAGTAGGCTCTCTGATTGTAGGATGCGGGCTTCTCCTTGACTGGGTGGGCATGCACGCTCAAATCCGGGCAGGCACACCAGGCAGACGAAAGCTTGCATGGCTCATCTTCTTCGTTTTCGCGTCAGGCGTAGCTGTCCTGGCTTTGCCTGCGATAGGCGCGAATCTCGGCGGCACCTGTGCTGCGATCGCAGGTTTCGGTGTCGCTTATGCCCTGTTCATACGAAAGTCCGTAACATGGTTTCAGGTTACAATCTTAGTCAGCCTAGGGATATTGCTTATCATGGCAATTGCTTCTGTTGATGCAAGGCTGGCAGGCGGGCCTCTGTCCCATTGGGGGAAGACCTTTCTTTGGGTGCGTGAAAGCGGAATCCAAGTCCTTCTTGACGCAGTCCGGCGCAAGGGATCCATGAACCTTAAGCTTCTTCGGTATACCATATGGACAAGGGCGTTTCTTGTATTTGTCGCTGCTCTTATCTTTATCAGGATCCGTCCTGTGGGGCTTGCACAAAAAATACTCACCGGCCGTCCGGGTTTTAGAGCAGCTTTGTCGGCATGTCTTGTAGCAGGTGGGGTTTCCCTCATCACAAATGACTCGGGAATTGTCTCAGCTGCGTTGATAACGATGTATCCTGCATTAGTCCTCCTGGGACTCACCTCGCAAGAAGTCATGTGACTGTCCTATGTCTTCCATTAGTGTTAGAATAATGGTGACTTGTAAATATGCAGCATAACCGTACAGTCCTACCTATAGGATTCAAGAGGTGAAAGTCTGTGATTCGATGTCTCCACTTGGCAGACCTGCATCTGGGTTGGTCTCCCGATGACCGGGACTTCCCTTCTGATAAAGTCAGAATCCGCCGACAAGAGCGCGATTCAGTGTTTGAGACCGCAGTCAATTGGGCGATTGATCCCGAAAACGGTATAGACTTCGTGATTATTGCAGGAGATTTGTTCGAGACTCATACTCCGGATCCTGCGTTGGTAGAATATGTCCTCAGCCTGCTAAGGCGCTTGGAAGGCGCGGGGATACGCACAATTACCGTCCCAGGCAATCACGATGAGATTACATATCACAATTCCGTATACAGAGAATACGGTAGCGAGCGGACATGGCCCGGAATACTGGTTCGAAACCCCATGCCTGATCTGGTATGCAACTTCGATGTCAAAGGTGTTTCCGTTTTTATATACTCTCTGGCTTACACAGGCGGCCTCACCAAGGTCAGCCGGCTTACGGATTTCCCCAGGCAGGATGAACCCGGGTTACATATAGGCATATTCCACGGTTCTCTGGATTGGGATGGGGTATCCGATCGGAGTCTGCCTTTAGAGTCCCAAAGACTGGCAAGTGCAGGATACGACTATGTGGCGCTTGGCCATATCCACAAATACCGTGAGATGAGGGTCGGACGAGGACTTGCAGTCTATCCAGGGTTAATAGAATCCAAGGGATTCAGTGACTTAGGTTGTGGATGCATGACGATAGCAGGGTTTGAGCCGGAGGATGATTTTCAAGGCAGCTCAGGCTCTAGGGCAAGCTTAGAGTCTGTGAACATTCCTGTCAGAGAACATGTTGTTCTCGATGTGGACATATCAACGAAAGAGAGTCATGAGGAGATCGTATCTGAGTGCAAAATGCGGGCTCAGCCTGATGCAATGGCGAGGATTGCCCTAAGGGGTGTGCCATCCTTTGACGTGGAGTCGGCACGCCTGAGGGCATCCCTCCAGGAGCACTTCTTTTGGGTTGAGCTTGAAGATGAGAGTAGTTTCTTCGAGTCCGGCGATATTGCTAGATTTGCCGAGGAACCGACAATCCGTGGATACTTTGTAAGAAAGCTGTTGGACAGGTTGGAAGACTCAACTTCCGAACGGGCGAAGGAAGTATTGAGACTTGCCTTGCGGAAAGGTTTAGCAGCGTTTGAAGGGAGGTGAAGGGTGTGGCAACGGTTCTGTTTAGGACGCTTAAGCTTTCAGGCTTCGGGCCTTATCGAGATACAGTCACATGTGAGATGACCTCAGGGATTAATACGCTGATTGCGCGGAATGAGGCGGGAAAGTCGTCTCTTGTGGCAGGACTGGTGGCCACAATCTTCGGGCTTCCCGGAAAGAGCGATCCTCGGGAGTTCGGACGGGCACGCTTTAAGAACTGGTATGGCCCTCTTCGTTTTGAGGGGGAGCTGGAATTCTATGTGGACGGGGTCAGATACAACATCTGGCGGGATTTTGAGAGCCATAAGATATCCCTTTCCGTGTTTGAAAACGGGATGCGGAAGAATCTTGTATCCGGTGAGCACAATCCTAATGCGTTAAAGCGAAACGTAGAATACGAAGATCGGCTGAAGGAGCTCTTTGGGATGATGTCCAGGGAACTCTTTGAGGCGACTTTCTGCGTGACCCAGCCCCTTCCTGAGGCCACGATAGGGGACGGACAGGGGCAGAGAGGACTGGATAACGACGTGCAGCAGCTGTTATCAGGCACGGGAATCGCGTTTTCCAAGGCGCAGGATGTGCTGCTTAGCGACTTGAAGAGGCAGACAAGATTTACACGTGAAAGAGGGCTTACCTCTCGAGACCAGAGGACAGACGGAGAACTGGAAACCATAGAGGCGAGAATCGCTGATCTTGAAGCCGAGCTGCAAGAGGCAAAAGGGGTCGCTGATTCCCTTGAAGTAGCGCGGGCAAGACTAGACTCACTTACACGCGACCTGAACACGAAATCCGAGGAACTGAAGGGTAAACAAGAGACCGAGAATTCTTTGACTGAATGGAGGAGACTGAAATCCGAATACGATCAGGCTGTACTTGACCTGGATCGTATGGAGAAAGCATTTAGGGATGCAGAGAGTCGTAGTAAGGAGATTATCAGCGAAGCCGACGAGCTGAAGAGACTCTATCCTGAGTTTGAAGGCATGTCTGAGACTGTCGAGGAGGACTTGGATGCTCTTATTGATCTCAGCCAGGAACTCTCCGGAATAGATGAGGCAATCTCAAGGATCAAGTCACAGCTTGGTGAGAACGAAGCTAAGAAGAAAGAGTATGAAAAAGCTGTCTCGTCCCTTAGAAGCTGGGGAGAACTTGGCAAAACCCCTGCAGCTGAAGTTCGAGCCGGACAAAGGACAGCTTTCAGCTTGATGGAAGGCTGGAATGCATTCAAGGCTGACCTTGCAGAACAGGCAGAATGCGAAGAGACCCTCCGCGGGGAACTGGCTTTGATGGAGAATGCCGAAGATGAGGAACGTAAGGCGCTTGCTGCTTACGAGGTAAACCTTGCCAGGCTGGAGCGGGAGATGGCTGAGGCCAAGCGAAATCTCGAAAATGTGGAGGCTGTGTTCGGCGAGTTCGAGGCAAGTTGCCTGGAATACAGCGAGACCTATGGAGACATAGCGTCTCTTCCACCTGATGCTTCAAACGTCCTTACGAAGAAGCTTCAACTAATGCGTAGAGGGGAGTCATTGAAGAGACGATTTGAGGAGCTTGGAAAGAGGCTTACTCCGCCTGTTTGGGCACGTATCGTTGCTGCAGTTATATTTGCATTGCTTGGTTGTGGGATTAGCGGGTTAGTATTGAAAGCTCCTTGGGCAACGGCTTTGGGGGCATCCGGAGGCGGGTTGGGCGTTTGGATTCCCGTGGTGTTTGCAGCTTCCTGCGGATGCCTGGGGTGGTTTGCTGTGGCGCCTATATGGGCATTAACGAATGCAGGCCTTAAGAAGGAAGAGGCTGAGCTTACTGCTGACTTGGTTAAATGCAAGTCAGAGATGGAAGAGACTGACGCATCTTTAGGAGATGTGGTAGCGTCCTTGGATGAAGTGGAGCTGGGACGGCTTCTGGAAAGATTAAGCAGACGGGATCGTGACAAGGAAGCGCTTTATGATAAGCAAAGGAGACTTCCGGAAGAACGGGAAAGGCAAGCGGTAAGAAATGAGTTTTCTCGGATTGAAAACGAATACGAGACATTTCTGGAAATGACAGGGATATTTGCTGAGAAGTTCCATGATGTCAGCGCTGCCTATGCCAAGTGGAAAGATGTGAAAGACAGAAGGAACAAAGCTTTTAGACGCGCTGTCGAGTTTGCCAAGGGGCATTTTGGATGTGAACCCCAAGCAGCATCTGCATGTGCCATCTTGTCACCTGATGTATCTTGCCAATGGCAGGAAATCGCTGAGCTTGTGAGGGTTGCAAGACATGGTGACTATGTCGGCAATGTTGGAGACCTTGTGGAGTTCCTTGAAGGCTGTGATGGCTCATGGTGGGCAAGTGTTCAGGATGAGGCCAAGAAGTATGAGGAGCTCCGGAGACTGGAAGAGAATCTTGTTGCTGTCATGACGGAACAAGAAAAGAGGCTGATAAGTAACAAGCGAGAGCGGGAACAGGTGGAAAAGCGCTACACGGAGGCTCGAATGCCGCTTACCTCTATACTGGATGCATCAGGAGGAGATCCTAAGCTTGCCAGGAGAAGATGGTCTGACTTGCGAGAGGGAAAGATGGCTTTGAAAAACAATGAAGCGCTTCTTAAGAGAATCTTCGATGACCATAAAGTCACATCCTTGGATGAGTTAAGTCTTAAAGTAACGAAATGCCGGACCGCAGCGCTTGGCGCAGAAAATAGGTGGCAAGAGCTGATTCATAGAAAACCCGGTCTTCCCGGAAGGCAAGTTGCAGATGATCCTTTAAAAGTCGATGGGTACGTAAGATCACTGAATGCCGAAATTCAGGTCTTAGAGAAAGAGGTGGGCGAGCTTCAAGATTTCGTAAATGAATGTAAGTACGACCTGGGTGCGATTGAACGAGAGAGCCCGCTTAATATTGCCCAGGCTGAACTCGAGCTCAAAGAGGCAATGGAAAGAAGAGAGAAGACTAGGCTGGAGGCAGATGCTTTAACTGAGGCTTATCTTGAGCTTGAGGCAGCTATCCGGGATTTTCATGCCTCTTCCAGGACTCGACTGGAAGAGGCTGCAATAAGACACTTTCAAAGGATTACCGGAGTATCCAACCGTTCTGTTATAATCGATGATGATTTTCAAATCAGTCTGGATGTAGAAGGCAGGCCGTGTGATATTGCTCAGCTTAGCAAAGGCGCTCAGGATCAGCTTTACATAGCTCTTAGACTTGCAATTGCGGATCTTGTTTCATCTGAGATCAATTTACCACTGATTTTCGATGACCCGTTTGTCACATGTGATAATGAGAGACTTGATAATATCGGCGTTGCTCTGTCACGGCTTGCAGATGAACGGCAGGTGCTTGTCCTATCCCATAACGAAACCCTTGCCCATTGGGGAGCTCCTATGGTAATTAAATGACCTTTCGCTGTTAATGTTCACAGGATGCCATAAGGAATTCTGCCGAGGAAATAATATGTACCGCAAGGCGCAACCCCGTATGTCCAAAAGTCCGGAATTACCAGGGATTAGCCTTGCGGGATTCGTGGGGTTAGGCTGCTACTTTAATGATGTTCGCAGCCTAACGCGGATTATTTCATTTTAGGCGTTTCCAATAGGTCCACCCATGGGCGACTTGCTGATATCTACATGGGGCGCAAAGTTAGTCTCATTGGTATAGCCACTGGTCAAGTTTACCTTGCTGCCTGTCAAGGCCTGAGAGAAGCCTGCTGTTAGGCCGGTTGTAGCCTGCTGGCTAAGGGAATTCTGAGCCGCGGCTATCATATTGCGCACCATCTGGCCTCCGATTCGTCCAAGCACTGCAGAAGGCAGGTGTCCGAGATATCCACCGTTCTGATCCATGTCAACCCCGACTTGGTTGGCAATTTCATACTTGAACTTATCCATAGCCTGTCTTGCCTGAGGAACCATTATCTGATTTCTTCCTCTACGAGCCACATTAGTCACCTCCTTAGGTTCTAGAAATACTTTTCCCGGATCAGACTAGGCGGCATACTGACACATATCGGGAACAATCCAGAAGAAAGGGACAATAGGCGAAAACCATAGAAAACAGGGTAGGATTGGATTGACTGCGCCTATTTTATGGATATGATAACTATTAAAGTAAAATATTATGTGGCAATGGGCTACTTTATGATCGTACACATACGATCCTGCAAAATCACAGGCTGCCGACAAAACCTTACATAATCTGATTGAAAAGGCAAACATAGGTATGTAGTGTAATGTTTAGAAGTAGGAAGAAGGCGGGGAGGGGTATCGGCATGGCGTCAGGCAACACAAGAAGAGATAAGGATAGGTGCTTGAGTCACCTCTCGGGCGGTACTCGGAAGAGACTTAGGGCAGCAAAGCTGCTTTGTGTGGTTGTGGGAATGATAGCTATAGTGGGCTTGTGTGAAGTTACGAAACAGCCATCTACGGCGGATGCAGCTATGAATCCTCAGGGGATTATGCAGGTAGCGCAGTTATTCAAAAGCCGTGAACAGAAATTCAGGGAAAGGGAGAAATACCTGCTTGACAAGTTGACAAGGATACGTCGAGAAGTGCAAGCAGAGGATGGCGGGAAATTTTACGAGATAATGCAGGAGTACATGGCTCAATTAATAAAGGACGCAGGTGACAAGGAAAATATAGAAATGTATGAATTTGCAAGTAAACAAATAAGTGATGATGCAAAGGAAAGAGAGTTGTTCTTCTATCAGTACAACGTAGATGATGTTGGCAACAAAAAGCGAGGAGAATATATAGAAATACCTGAAATTTGTGTAGCACGGGGAGAGCGTTGGTGCGAACCAACGGTAGGGCTCTTTGTATGTATAATTGATCCGAGTATACCTAAAAAGACTTCAATTGATGGGGCTCGCGAAATACGGTTCATCTCGATCACTCAAAACGGTTAATGCCGATCACCGAATACGGTT
>LFTC01000068.1:0-46522 GCA_001512915.1 Clostridiales bacterium DTU083
ATAATTTAATGCAAATAAATGCTTCCATTTTATCCCATATGATAAAATGCTTTGTCATTTAAAAAGCAAACGGCGGAATTCAAATTGAATTCCGCCTGATATTATATCCAAAATTATGCTTCATATTGAGTTTTAGCCAATTCCAATAATCCGATTTTCTCTAATACTGACTCAGGCAGCATTAAGGTCAGATAAACAAAACCTGATACTCTTCCTATACCTACCTCACCACCTGCCGTACCCCTGTTTTTTATCTCTCCAATGCTGAGGCCTGTTAATCTGGAAGCGCGATGAACTGCAACATCTATAGCTTCATTTAAGCTAACCCCTGAACCTATCACCTGGATTGGATAGGATTTTTCTTTAAGTTCAGCACCATATTCTCTTAAAATCTTCTGTCCAATTTCATATTCCTGGTCAGAAAAAGGCTGAAAACGGGGATTTAATTCGCTTTTTACCGGTATAATTACAGGGCCTTCGAGGCTTACATTTTTCAGTAAGTGAACAGTGATTTCAACCTCTGCGCTGACATCCAAAGTATGGCCGGCCAGCTCACCGCAGCCCTGAATTAAATGGACATCGCCAAAATAGATGCCTGCACCTTCCACCAAAACCGGTGAAAGTATTATGCAGCCTTCACCTATGTGGCTTATATCCATGTGTGCATCATTAATTTCATTTAGGGAAGGCTGTTTAAAAAGGGGCGTTTTCTTAACAGTATGCACATAATCGCCGGCATTCTTACTGGCTGGAATGGCCGATGCAGGACTGCATCCAATATTACCAATCATAGGATAGGAACGGACCAGTAAATCACTGAAATCCGCCCGCCCCAATATAGTGGCCAGATGCTGTTTGGAGTTTTCAGGCTTATACAATTTATTCCGGGCAGTATTCCTGGCTATCTCTTCAGCTATTTCCTTATTCACTGCAACCGCTAAATTGTCCTCCTTGGAATACACGACCGTATATCCGTTTTCAAAGGTTTGGGGAATTATTGGATTGCCGCAGTTCTCACATCTTATGGCTTCTTCTCCGATTCCTTCTATATAAGTTTTCGGATTATGAATATTGCAGTGTGGACACTTGGCATACACGGAAGGATCACCATCAAACCTTTCAGGATAAGTTTTTCCTGTGCCTGATGTCGCCGCTTCGGAGAGAATTTCTATTTTTTTTATATAAATAGCAACCGTATCTCCCGGCATTGCGCCTTCCAGGTAAACAGGGGCTGTCACTTCATGGCCGCTGTACAATTCCGGCGTTATCATGGGCCCCCAACATCCCGGAGCCGTTGAAGCCGAAATTACTCCGCCGTCCTTAATATAGTATTCTTTGGTTATTTGTCCACCTATAATGCTGGTCAGCTTATCTACCCTGACATAATTGGATTTATCTTTCATATTGCATAACCTCTTTACCAATGGGTTATTGGAATATCTCCTCTACAAAGGCTTTATAATCTTCATCCTCCACTTTGGTCAGTTTGCTTACAATTACCATTACAATTGCCGATGTCACCAAACCCCAAATAAGTGGATTAAAGCCAAGCAAATTTGTGGGCACGGGCAATATGTACAAAGAAAGCATGGAAACAAAACCAGCTATCATGGACCAGAGCCCGCCGGCAGGAGTGCTACCTTTCCAGAAGAATCCAAAAATAATTGGCATGGTAAATGATGCAGCAAAGCCGTTTATAGCGAACATAACAATATCTTGCAAGAACGCAGGCGGCTTAAGGGAGAAGAATATAATCAATATACAGAATACAATTGTAGCAATATAAGTAACTCTTTTCACCTGCTCTTCTCTCATGCTCTTATTAAAATTTCTCTGGTATATATCCTTAATAACTGCACTGCTGCAAGATAAGGTTAATGAAGATACGGTGGACATAACTGCTGCAAAAGGAGCGCACATGAGTATGCCCGCCAGGAAAGTTCCCGTATATTTTATAACTATGGTTGGGAAAATCTGATCAGGAACTTCGATTGAAGGAATTAAGGCTCTGGCAGCCTGCGCACTGATAAAGAGTGCAAAGAACCATATCATGCAAATAATGCTGATAAGAGCGCCTGCCCTTTTTAGAGAACCTGTATCCCTTACTGTAAATATCCTGGTCAACACATGAGGTTGGGCCATAACCGCAACGCCAAGCGTAAAGAAAGTAGAAAAGGCTGTGGCAATCGGCAGGTAATTATCCGGCCCTGGTGGAACTATCAAGTTGGGATCCTGGGCTAATTGAGCCTGAGTTATGGCTCCAATGCCGCCTGCGCTTGACACCATAATGATGGCAAGTACAACAGAGCCACCCAGCATAATAAAGCCCTGCAGGACAGCATTATACGCAACGCCGCGAATGCCGCCCAAAATTGTATAAATAGCAGAAACCAATGTAAAGACTATTATAGCTGTCTGATAATTAAGTCCGAAAAATGTCTCAAGTATTCTGGCAGCTGCTGTGTACTGGGAAACCAGATATGCTATACCAAACACGATTATTGACAGTGCAGCCAGGGTTCCCATAACATTGCTTCTATATCTCTCATAGAATAAGTCCGGTAATGTTACACAATTATGTTCTGCTGCAAATGCAGCAATTCTTCGCCCTATCATCAGCATGCCGCACATACCCAGTACAGCCGCCCCGGCCTGCCAAAGCAGCGTACCCCAGCCATAGGTATAATATATGGCCGGTGTTCCAATAAAAGTTCCTCCGCTTGTCCAGGATGTAGCCCAAGTAAAGGCAACAACCCATGCACCGAGAGACCTGGCGGCCACAAAGTATTCTTCCTGGAAATTGGAAGCTTTTTTACGCCTAAAATAAGACCATAATGATATTAAAATTAATGCAATAAAATATGCCAGAAACACAAATTTGGTAATCGGCGATACGATCATTCTTTTTCATCTCCTTTCATGATTCTGAACGCATACACGGTCGTGAATATTACCATGGCAATCCAGGGCAATACTACTCCAATTACAGCCCAGGCAGGTATGCCTGCTATATAGGTCATATCCTCTCCTCTTGTGTTATAGCCCAATAAGTAAGAAAGGAGACAACTAATCAAAATGTAGCACGCTGTTGCAATTGCAGCGGTTTTAAAATCCTTCAGGCATAGTTTAAAAAATCCTTTTTTCTGCTTTATTCCTGTAGCTTTTTTATCCATCTCTTCACCTCCTTTTTTTACAAAAACTAAATCCTTAAATGAACTATATAGCAGAAATTTTTTTACGCGTTCCAGGCATTTAGAAGTTGATCTTGGTCAAGTGATATAAAGGATCGAACCTATAAGTTATATTTTAGAAAATATGTAATATTTTGCATGCAGTTTTTGTTAGATATATAACAAATTCAACACTTAATCAGCAAATCCTGCTAAAACTAAATTATTTTGTAAAATAAAAAGCAGCCTGTTTTTATCAGGCTGCTTAGGCAGTATAGTTTTTTAAGTAAATTTATCCTTTGAAATGTTCTTCTACTTTGCTCCAGTCAACTACGTTAAACCAAGCATCGATGTAGTCAGCTCTCCTGTTTTGATAATTCAGATAATATGCATGCTCCCAGACATCTATGCCCAGCAGTGGAGTTTTTCCTTCTGTGACAGGGTTATCCTGATTAGGAGTGGAGGTAATTTCAAGCCTGCCGTCCTTGTTTTTAACAAGCCAAGCCCAGCCGCTGCCAAACCTTCCTAATGCAGCTTTTTTGAACTCATTCTTGAAGTTTTCAAAGCTGCCGAATTCCTTTTTAATTCTTTCAGCCAACTCACCTGAGGGAATTCCGCCGCCGTTCGGAGACATGATATTCCAGAAGAACTCATGATTCAGATGCCCGCCTCCGTTGTTTCTTACCGCGGTCCTAATCTCTTCCGGCAGTGAATTCAGGTCTGCAATCAAATCCCGTATGTTCATGTTTTGGTATTTTTCGTATCCTTCCAAGGCTTTGTTCAAGTTGTCTACATAAGCCTGATGATGTTTTGTATGATGAATTTCCATTGTTCTCTTGTCAATGTATGGTTCCAATGCATCGTATGGATAGTTTAAAGTTGGTAACTTAAATGCCATCTCATTCTCTCCTTTACCTGTATTTATGATATCTTTTACTATTTTATTAATACCCGTATTTGAGAATGTTAATCATTTTCAATTATATTATTAATGTCATAAACCAAAGAAAACCATGTTACTTCTGCTCAGAAAAAAAGGGCTGCAGTTTCTGCAGCCCCGAAATAACCTATGAAATATGTGAAGATAATCAGCCGCTGATTATCATGGCCAGACAGTTAGATGACACTAAGAAGTAGGCAATCAATGCAGCTCCTATTATCATACCTGGCCAAATTGTATTTGTTTTCTTCTTTAAATAGATTCCCAGTCCTGTAGCAACTACAAACTCAGGTATAACTGCCTCAAGCAATGTCATATAGAAATGAGCAAAATTTCCAGTGTAGAACGGTCCAATTGCAGTAAAGCGAAGAAGAATCTGGAATACTGCATAAAGGATTATTAATCCCACTACACCAACTAAGGACCCAAATACAACAGATTTCCAAATGGTTTTTCCTTCATCTGAATCTTCCGTTGTGAAGTTCAGTCCATTGCTTGCCAGCATCAATGCAAAGAAATAAGGAATAAGCGCTATAAAATACCAAGGATATGTTGAGAAACGTGCACCATTCAATGGTCTTATGCTTAAAACAATTAAATGAAGATCTGTTTTACCATAATAGAATATAAGCAACAGCAGGGCATATGCACTTGCAAGGATAACCGCACAAAAAGCAATTGTACGTATTATATAACCAGCTGTAATTCTGCTTCCATTATCTACAGTTGCTATGCCATAACTCTTCAAACCGCCATTTTGCTTTTTGCCGAAGGTAAAATGATATATTATGAAGAAAACCAATACAGCTATGGCACTAACCAATGCCCATGTCATATATCCGTTTGGTGTTGTGCCAAGCTTAAACAGATTATTAGACATCATGCGGTTTCCTATAGCTGTTCCTGGGAAGAAAGTTGCAACAGGTATCAGTGTAAGAATTGCTGCATAGATCCACCAGCCTGATTTTCCGAATTCAAATCCCACTCTTGCTCCCGGCTGCAGTACCATCTTGCTAAACAGCCCGGTTTTCAGTAACAGGCTTGCAAGGCTGAACATGAATAGTACCATACCTGAAATTGCGATGAAAAGGCCGAGTATTTTCCAACCGTAAATCAGATTACCAGCATCCAGATTACTACCTGTAGGCATAGCCAATGTTACACATTCCACCATGCGTGAAATCAGCTGAGGTGATATCATATCATCCTGATGGGTCTGATTGAATTCGTAGAATACTCTTGCCGTGTTGTCTTCCCACGACCCATAGAGTTTACCCGGTTCAATTCTGTCTACACCGAACAGACCTGTCAATAAAGGATCTGTATAAACATCTTCATATTTGGATACCCTCGATAGGATGCCTTCATCATGAATGGCAGTAAGTTGAACAAAGTTAAAATTATAATCTGGGAGTTCATCCATGAAAATAACATCCGAAACAACAACATTTACTTTACGATGCAATGCCAACCTGTAACTGTATAAAGAACCCATCGAGTGGCCGCCGGCACCTATTCTGTTTTGGTCTACAAATCCCAACGATGCCAGATAATCATAACCAGTGCTTAAGTGCATGGTACCATTGGCGCCCCAGTACTGTTCGCTCATGTTGACTTCAGTATCACCAGCACCTGTGTAATCCATGGTCAGCGTTACATATCCGCGGCGTGTCAGTTCAATTGCCCAAGGAGCTGCAATATCTGCCGTACAATCTCCACCAGGTACTACAATCATGGCAGGAGCAGGATTTTCTGATGTAGCTGTATTTGGGATACGTAGAACAGCTGATACGGTATACCCGTCCTTGTCCACCAATTTTAAGCGTTCAATTTTTACAGTTCCCCAATTAGTATCAACAGCGTAGGACAAGAGTGTACCAATCAAAATAAGTATCAATGAGATAACAAGAAAAAGCAGAGATTTTGATCTTTTTACATCTGACATTTTTTTACCCCCTATACTTTATCAACCTGAACACTAAATTCCCTGGCTTCATATAATTATAGGCTATCCATATTTTCACAGTTGAACAGTAATTCACTTTACACCCCCTTTTTAAATATTTGTATTTTAATTTAGAATCCATTAGCACCCCCTTAGGCACATAAGTAATAATGTATTTCTATCAAGATTTGTTGCTATTTTGGTTATATGCAAATGTCCATTAATGTAGACAGTGAATGCTTGGATGATTTGTTGGTAAATGTGATACTCATATATTTAATTGATAAGAGGAGCAAATTCACATTGAGCTCTTTGATGAATCAGAAAAAGAAACCTTATGATATTCTATATTCTATATAATTTATTTATATTCTTTGTGTTAATTATATATTCTGTAGAATATATTAATAATATAAAATAATAGTTATAAAAAGTCAATGAATTTAAACACATAATGAAAAAATTTTAGATATAAAAAAGAAGCTGAGCCAAGGCTCAACCTCTTTTTTAAGTGATTTTAATAAGTTTATCATCCGATTCGGTTTCAATTGTACTAAAAAGACTATCATTCAGCGCTTTTATTGCTTCTGCAGTTAATTCAATATCCTGGTCAGATAAAGGTTTAAGTATCTCAAACGTTCTGTAAAAAATATATTGGTAAAGAATCCTGGAATGATGATTATATATTTCTCTTCCTTTTTTAGATGCTTTTAATATTACATCTTTTTTGTTATTACTGCTCTTATACTTATTTACCAATCCAAGTTCTACTAGTTTCTTGATGCACTTAGAAAATGAGCTTTGCGGAATTCCTAATCTTTGCGCATATTTGCTCATATTTAACCTGTCATTTTCATACTCAATTATATATTCAAGCGTTTGCCATTGTTGTGCAGACAATTTAATATTAGGATATATTTCATGCTCTTTATGCATTATTCTGGCACAAACATTGGAATGTCTAACAAGCTGCGCCACTAATTCCCTATATCGTCCCATCCACGATTTATCCATAATGCTACTCTTCCACCTTTTATGTTTATACAATAAATATAAGTTAACAAAATAATGATGTCAAATGCGATAGAAAAGCAATTTAATTTATAAAAAAGAGTTGACTGATATAAATTATCCTTCAACTCTTCTTATCATATGAATGCATTGTGATAATAAGAATTTATACACTTATTCCCATTCTATTGTTGCCGGCGGCTTGCCGGTTATATCATACACCACACGGCTGACATTTCTCACTTCATTTACTATGCGTTTGGATGTTCTGTCCAAAACGTCAAAGGGAATTCTGGCCCAGTCCGCTGACATGGCATCCATGCTGGTGACTGCCCTCAGAGCGATGGTATAGTCATAAGTTCTTCTACCATCCGATACACCTACACTGCGCATATTGGTCAACACAGCAAAATATTGCCAGATTTCCTGGTCCAGCCCGGCTTTTGCAACTTCATCACGGAATATGGCGTCTGCCTCACGCAGAATTTCAAGTTTATCTTCCGTTACTTCCCCTATAACCCGGACAGCAAGCCCCGGTCCGGGAAAGGGCTGGCGCCATACTAATTCCCTGGGAATTCCCAGCTCTTCTCCCAGCTTTCGCACTTCATCTTTGAACAGGCTTTTCAAGGGCTCTATTATTTCCTTGAACTCTATGTGTTCCGGCAGGCCTCCTACATTGTGATGGCTTTTTATAGTTGCTTTATCCCCAAATCCGCTCTCTATTACATCGGAATAAATGGTGCCCTGTACCAGGTAATCCACAGCACCAATTTTTTCAGCCTCTTCTTCAAAAACGCGTATGAATTCCTCGCCAATTATTATGCGTTTGGTTTCCGGATCAACAATGCCTTTCAGGCGATCAAGAAAACGTTTTTGTGCATTTACACGAATCAAGTTGAGGTTAAACTGCTCTCTAAAGGTTTTCTCCACCTGATCAGCTTCGTTTTTGCGAAGTAAACCATGATCAACAAAGATACAGATCAGGTTGCTGCCTATTGCTTTATGCAGCAAGACAGCTGCAACCGAACTGTCAACGCCGCCTGAAAGAGCGCATAAAACCTTCCTGTTCCCTATCTGTTCCTTATAATATTCAATGGACTGGCGGGCATAATTTGCCATAGTCCAATTTCCTTTACAGCTGCATGCTTGTAACAGAAAAGCCCTGAGTATCCTGCTGTCCAATTCAGTCTCAAAGCTTTCCGGTTGAAACTCAATGCCAAAAAGCTTATTTTCAGCATCCCCGAAAACTGCTGCCGAACCGGTTTCCTCTGCCTTAATTGCCTTCCCGCCCAATTGCATGCTGATTTCCTGAGCGCCCTGGCCGACAAACAAAACAGGAACGCCCAATTCATATAATTCTTTGCTGTTGACTGCGGATTCAATGCATGCTTCTGAATTATCGCTTGTGATGATTAATCCCTTGGGCTTCTTTGCTTTAATTTGCTGGATTGAACCATGGAAGGGCAATATTTCACAATATACCCCGGCTTCCCTTATTCTGCGGGCAACCAGCTGGCTTTGCTGCCCGCCCAGATCCAGCACAAAAACAATTTCCTGTGATTTCAATATAACGCCTCCCGTATATGGCAAATTTCCGTTTATCTTTCTATGCTGTAGTTGGGTGCTTCCTTGGTAATGTATATGTCATGAGGATGGCTTTCCCTCAGACCCGCTCCTGTTATTCTGATAAATTTGGTCTTGGCTCTCAGATCCTGAATGGTTGGTGTTCCGCAATAACCCATACCTGCCCGCAGACCGCCTACAAGCTGGAAAACTGTGTCTGAAAGGGGGCCTTTATAGGGCACACGGCCTTCCACGCCCTCCGGAACCAGTTTATTGGTATCTTCCTGGAAATAGCGGTCTTTGCTGCCGGCAGCCATGGCACTCATGGAGCCCATTCCACGATATACCTTGAATCGGCGGCCTTTGTAAATCTCTGTTTCGCCCGGACTTTCTTCCGTGCCGGCCAGCAGGCTGCCAAGCATTACAACACTGGCTCCAGCTGCTATGGCTTTTGTGATATCGCCTGAATACTTGATGCCGCCGTCGGCTATGACCGGTATGCCGTACTTGTCTGCTTCCTGAGCACAGTCATAAATTGCAGTTATCTGCGGCACGCCAATGCCTGCAACCACCCGGGTGGTACATATGGATCCAGGCCCGATGCCCACTTTAATACAATCGGCGCCCGCCTCAATCAAGGCCCGGGTTGCCTCGGCAGTTGCCACGTTGCCTGCTATGAGCTGCAGGTCAGGAAATTTGGTCTTAATTTCCTTAACCAGGTTTATAACATTCTGAGAATGCCCGTGGGCAGTATCCACAGCTATAACATCCACATTGGCATCCACCAGGGCTTCTATTCTCTCCATGGTATCCTTAGCAATGCCCACAGCTGCCCCTACCAACAAACGCCCTTTGTCATCCTTGGCGGAATTGGGATATTGTATGGTTTTTTCAATATCCTTGATAGTTATTAAACCTTTCAGATAGCCCTCATCATCTACCAAGGGAAGTTTTTCTATCTTGTGCTTGCGCAGGATTTCCTGAGCCTCACTTAAAGTAGTTCCTACAGGAGCAGTAATCAGATTTTCTGAAGTCATGACTTCTTCTATTCTTTTACTGAAATCCGTCTCAAAACGGATATCCCTGTTTGTGATGATTCCGATCAGTTTACCGTTTTCAGTGATGGGAACGCCGGAAATGCGGTATTTTTCCATAAGACTGACAGCATCTGACAACAGGTGATCCTTGGATAAATAAAAAGGATCCACAATCACGCCATGTTCAGAACGCTTAACCTTGTCCACCTGGTCAGCCTGCTCTTCTATGGACATGTTTTTATGAATAATGCCTATTCCTCCCTCGCGGGCTATAGCAATGGCCATTCTGTTTTCCGTTACCGTATCCATTGCAGCACTCATTATAGGAATGTTCAGCTTTATCTTTTTGGTAAGCCAGGTAGTTAAATCAACCTGGTTGGGCAATACTTCTGAATGCTGGGGGACCAGCAAGACGTCATCAAAGGTCAGGCCTTCTTTTTCAACCAGTTTACGAATCGTAAACACTCCCTTTCCAATTAAAATGGTCCTGTATCCCAAATATTGTTCTAAATATTAGAAGTAAGTTTAACAAATGGCAGAACCAGTGTCAAGACAACAAATTCATTAGTTTTTCAGCCAATTCTGCCAATGAAAAATAAATAGGCGGAATTAAAATGGCAGGAAGCAAATTGCCGATATTGAACTTTTTTATTTCAAGCATGGACAGGCCAATGCCCAAAATCAATATGCCGCCCACGGCTGTCATCTCCGCTATAACCATATCGGATAAAAAGCGGGCCAGCACTCCTGAAGCCAGTGTTATGGCTCCCTGGTATGCCAACACCGCTGCGGCTGAAAATGCTACCCCGATTCCCAGGGTAGAAGCCAAAACTATGGAAGTTATACCGTCCAGCATGGATTTGGCGTAAAGGGTCATGTATTCCTTTTTAAGACCGGCATCCAGCGAACCCACAATGGCCATTGCTCCTACACAGAATATGAGGCTGGCGGTGACAAACCCCTGGGATACGGTGCTGTTTTCATTGCCTCCCAGCTTTCTTTGCATATAGTTTCCCAGGGAATCCAGTTTATCTTCTATGCCTGCAGCCTGTCCTGCAACTCCGCCTATTACCAGGCTGATAATAACAAGGAGCATATTTTGAGTCTCCAAAGCATTGGATACTCCAATCATTACAACAGACAGGCCGATACCCTGCATTAAAATGCTCTTTACCCTGTCTGTGATTCTTATGCTGCCGATTATTCCCTTATTGATCATTACTCCAAGCAAAGAACCGGCCAGAATGGCTGCCGCATTTACTATTGTACCCCACAAAGCATTTCTACTCCTTACCTATTTGCATCTCCCTTGCATAATAAAACAGATATTGCTGCGCGAGCCCCGCATGCTTTCCGAAACGCTCTCCGGCCATTAATTTGATTTGCTTTGGCGGCATGGGCTTATCTGTGTAGAAATATTCCATTACTCTCCTTAACCATACGTCTACCGGGAAAGCTTCCGTTTTTTCCATGGAAAACAATAGAATACAATCTGCCACCTTGGGTCCGACTCCTGGAAAACGAAGCAATTCCTTATGGGCTTCTTCATATGGCAGTTTCTTTATCTTATAAGGTGAAAGAATGCCGTCCGCCACCATGCGGGCAGTTTCTTTAATATAGGGTCCGCGGTATCCGCATCCGCATGCCCTTAAGTCCTCTTCCCGGGCACTTGCCAGAGCCTCCGGTGCCGGGAAGGTATAATACAGCTTGCCTTCCCATTCAATTTCATTTCCATAATGCTCTGACAGTTTTTCAATTATGGTTTGAATTCGCTTTATGTTATTGTTGGCGGATATAATGAAAGAAATCAGAGTTTCCCAGGGATCCTGGTTCAAAACTCTGATGCCCCAGCCATGCCGCACAGCGGCTTTCATTACTTTATCGGCGGACAGTTCTTTCTTTATCCTTGCATAGTCCCTGTCCAGGTCAAAGTAATGCTTCCAATGGCTCTCATATTCCTCCAGGGTGCAATTGTCAAGGATTAAAACCTTATCATCCTCATTATACTTTGCACGCACTGCCTTGTTTCCTACAACCCCTGTGTAGCTGCCGCTGTCCTCCTTATTCCAGCGGAAAGCCTGGCCGCATTCAAAGATATGCTGCAGGCAAAAATCCCCAACATCATGTATCCAAACGGAATGTCCCTTGTTAACAGTTTTCAATTCAATACCCCGCTACATCGCAATTAAAGTAGAATTACGCTTATTCACCAATCATTGATTGGATAGCTTTTCATGAATGGCCTTGGCAGCCCTTTTTCCGGCACCCATGGCCAGGATAACCGTGGCAGCTCCGGTAACCGCATCGCCGCCGGCGTAAACACCTTCCTTGCTGGTTGCACCGGTTTCTTCATCTACCACTATACCTCCCCAGCTGGTGGTCTCCAGGCCGGGCGTTGAATTCTTTATCAATGGATTCGGGCTGGTGCCAATTGCCATGATAACTATATCCGCTTCCATAATAAACTCTGAACCCGGAACGGGAATCGGCCTTCTGCGCCCGGATGAATCGGGTTGGCCCAGTTCCATGCGGATGCATTTTATGCCCTTTACCCAGCCCTCTTCACCTATAATCTCAACCGGATTGGTCAGAACATCAAAAATAATGCCTTCTTCCCTGGCATGATGCACCTCTTCCAGCCTGGCCGGCATTTCCTGCTCCGAGCGCCTGTACACAATATGCACCTCATCGGCTCCCAGGCGAAGAGCGCTCCTGGCCGCATCCATGGCAACATTTCCGCCGCCCACCACAAATACCTTTCTGCCTTTCTTTACTGGTGTATGGCTTTGAGGAAAATCATAAGCCTTCATTAAATTAATACGGGTCAGGTATTCATTGGCGGAATATACCCCATTCAGGTTCTCTCCCGGTATGTTCATAAACTTGGGAAGGCCTGCGCCGCTTCCGACAAATACAGCTTCATATCCGTATTCAAACAGTTCATCTATAAGTATGGTTTTACCCACCACCACATTGGTCCGGAAGGTAACTCCCAGATCTTTCAGTTTTTCCACTTCCTTCTTGACCACAGCCTTGGGCAGCCGGAATTCGGGAATGCCGTAAACCAGCACGCCGCCCAGCTCATGAAAGGCTTCAAAAACAGTTACATCATAACCTAATTTGGCCAGGTCAGCAGCCGCTGTCAGGCCGGCAGGCCCTCCTCCTACTATGGCCACCCTTTTTCCATTGGGGGAAGCAGGTCTTTCGGCCGGCTCCTCTCTGTCCATAAAATAATCCGCAGCAAAACGTTCCAGCCTGCCTATGGCCACGCTGTCCCCTTTTCTTCCCAGTACGCATTTTTTCTCACACTGTTCTTCCTGGGGACATACCCGGCCGCATACAGCCGGAAGATTGTTGGTTTCCTTTATTATCTTAAGCGCTTCTTCCACATCTCCCTGTGCCAGGGCATTGATAAACTGAGGAATCTGTACATTTACAGGGCAGCCTGTGACACACATGGGCTTTTTGCACTGTATGCACCGCTTTGCTTCCTGGATTGCCTCTTCCAAGGTATATCCCAAAGCCACTTCCTTGAAGTGATGCCTTCTTTCCTGCGGGTCCAGCTCCCGCATCGGTGTCTTTTCCAGTTTCAATGCCATCAGATTCTTCCCCCTATTTTGCAGTCATGTTCCTGTCTTTCTTCTTCCTTATACATTTGAGATCTTCTCAGGGCTTCATCAAAATCCACCAAATGTCCGTCAAAATCCGGTCCGTCAACACAGGCATAGCGGACCTGGCCGCCGACAGTGACCCTGCAGCCGCCGCACATGCCGGTGCCGTCTACCATGATGGGATTCATGCTTACAGTGGTAGGAATGCCGTATTCTTTGGTTAATCTGCACACCATCTTCATCATGACAAGGGGGCCGATGGCTATGACATGGTCGTATTTCTTCCCGCTTTCTATCAACTGCTTTAAAACATCGGTTACAAAACCCTTGTGGCCGTAAGAACCGTCATCGGTAGCCACATAGAGATTATTGCACATGCCGCGTATTTGGTCTTCCAATATCACATAGTCCTTGCTTCTGGCCCCGATTATTACATCCACCTGCTTGCCCTTTTCGTGCAGATACTTGATTTGCGGATGCAGGGGCGCTATGCCCACTCCTCCTCCAATACAAAGGACATTGTCCAGCTCATCCAGATCCGAAGCTTTTCCCAAAGGGCCCACAAAGTCCAGTATGAATTCTCCTTCTTCCAGCCTGCCCAGATCACGGGTGGTTTCACCAACTTCCTGAAAGATAATGGATACCCAGCCCTCATGCTGATCACTATCGGCTATGGTCAGCGGAATCCGCTCTCCTTCTTCCATAACGCGGAGTATGATAAACTGGCCGGGCATGGCTTTTCTGGCCACCAAAGGAGCATCCACCTTCATGAATTTTATGGCAGGTGCCAATGCTTTTTTTTCTAAAATTTTATACATAAATCCGCCCCCCATCTTCTGATTGCTCATCCTTTAAGAGCATAACTCTTCTAGCAGTGACGTTGACAGCCAATATATTCAGGCTGGTTGCATATCCGACTTCCTCTGCCACCTGCTCTTGTACTTCCCTCAAAATTCTGTGGATCGGATATCCATATATAACCGTAACATCCATTTCGATGGTAATACCCTCTTCCCGGCTGTATACCTGGCAATTCTGTACCTTATATACACCGGAAATATTTTGAGCACAGTATATGGCTATTGATTCAATAGCCGAATCAGCTATAAAAAACTTTCCAAAATAACTGTAAGTAGGACGAACCACGGTCTTTTCCATGGTTACTATCCGCTTTTCCCTGCCCAGCACCCGGAAAATACGCAAAGGATCGATAAAAAATCCGGAAAAATCCTTTCTGACTTCAAAGGTAGGCACCGGAATAATATGTTTTCCCTGCTCAGTGCGCTGCCTTCGAGCCAGGCGGATTTCCCTATGACTTGCTATATCTTCAATCCTTATGATTTCTTTCACTGGCGGCAGCTGCAGACGCTGGACAATTTTTTCAATCATAGGAACGGAGGTGCCCAATATTAGAATTGAAGAGGGGTTTTCTGCACGAATTGCATTGATTACCTGTTCGGCATGAGCCGATTCCATGAACAGAGCCCTGCGAACGGCTGCCAGCTTGGTATTCTCCTTTTTTGCAGAAATGCCTGCCAGGATCCTGGTTCCTTTAATCAATACCCCATCGTCAATGATACAGGAGATTCCTCTGCTATTGGCAACCCAGCCCGCATGGTAGCTTTTGCCGGTACCGCTGGTTCCGACGAATCCATATACTTCCAACAGCTCATGCTCCCTTCTATTGGATGGATTCGGACTGCTCCAAAACTTGTCCCTCATTTCGGTACTTGCACAGGTGTTGGAGGAAACAATTTTCACAATCCGGTTTTTTTGCATTACATACCCTTCGGCCGTGGTAAATCAACCAATGATGTGCCTTAGACCATTTATTCTTTGGTATATTCTTCATCAGTTGCTGCTCAGTTTTGAAAACATCCTTTGCATTGGCCAGCCCAAGACGATTGGACACTCTGAACACATGGGTGTCTACTGCAATAGCGTCTTCTCCGAAAGCATTGCTTAATACAACATTGGCGGTTTTTCTTCCCACGCCGGGCAAGCTGGTAAGGGATTTCATATCCCTTGGAACCTCACCGCCATACTTAGACAATAATATTTTGCATGTTTCAATTATATTCCTGCTTTTGGTTTTGTAAAAACCGCAGCTGTAAATTTCTTTCTCCAGCTCTTCCGGTTTGAGAACTGCCATTTCGGCAGGGCTGGGGTACTTTCTAAACAGCTCCGGCGTAACTTTGTTTACCTGCCTGTCGGTGCATTGGGCTGCCAAAATGGTGGCAATCAGCAGTTCGAAAGGATTTTTGTACTTGAGCTCGGTTGTTGCATCCGAGTAATGCTTTTCCAAAAGCCTTAGAATTTCCTTTATTTTTGCTTGTTTATCGCTGCTGTAATCTATATGATTTGTATTATTCTTTTTCTTGCTCATTCTATGCTCCTATATATCATTGCTTGACTAGTTATTATACTATATTGAAAAATATACGTCCAGATAAGGAATCCGCCAAATATATCCTATATGCGGGCAACACCGCTTTTTCTTGCTGCCTCGGCAACAGCTTCGGCAACAGCCTTCCCCACCCTGTTATCGAAAGCCAGGGGCAGTATGTACTCTGAATTAAGTTCCCTTTCATCTATCAGGCCTGCCAATGCATAGGCTGCTGCAATTTTCATTTCGTCATTAATATCTCTTGCCCGAACGTCAAATGCACCTCTGAAGATTCCGGGGAAAGCCAATACATTGTTGACCTGATTGGGGAAATCCGAGCGGCCGGTGGCTACAATAGCGGCACCGCCCGCTTTGGCATCATCAGGATAAATTTCAGGAACAGGATTGGCGCAGGCAAATACAATAGGATCTTCTGCCATTGTTTTGACCATTTCCGCTGTAAGAACATTGGCAACGCTTACTCCTATAAAAACGTCTGCGCCTTTAATTATGTCCGCAAGGGTGCCTTTTTCCTTGTTCCGATTGGTCAGCATTGCTATCTCATCTTTTGCTGAATTCATATCTTCACTGCGCCCATGGTAAAGTGCCCCCGTTTTGTCGCAAAGTATAATATTTTCTATACCGTCGCTTAATAGGAGTTTTGCTATTGAAATGCCTGCGGCACCTGCGCCATTTATAACCACCCGGATGTCTTCCTTTCTTTTGCCGGTTATTTTCAAAGCATTTATAAGGCCGGCAAGGGTGACTACAGCCGTTCCGTGCTGGTCATCATGAAAGATTGGAATGTCACATTTTTCCTTTAGTTTTTTCTCTATCTCAAAACAGCGGGGAGAGGCAATATCCTCAAGATTCACTCCGCCAAAACTGCCCGATATAAGGTAAATTGTATTTACTATTTCATCAACATCATTGCTTTTTATGCAAATGGGAAAGGCATCCACATCAGCAAATTCCTTAAAAAGAACACATTTTCCTTCCATAACCGGCATGGCAGCTTCAGGCCCTATGTTGCCAAGCCCCAAAACAGCGGAACCGTCTGTCACAACCAGGCAAAGATTCCAGCGTCTGGTAAGGTCAAAGCTCCTGTTAATGTCTTTCTGTATTTCAAGGCATGGTTGGGCAACTCCCGGGGTATAGGCCAGCGACAGGTCCTTTTTGGATTCAACAGGAACAGTGCTTACAACTTCTATTTTTCCTTTCCATTCCTCATGCAGCCTTAAAGATTCCTTGGCATAATCCATTTTATTGCTTATATCCCCTCTTTTGTATGGCATAATGGTTAACCTCCGATTAAATTAATTATTCTTATTATAATTCTTTTCCAGATTAATCTGAATAAAATTTTGGCGAAACTGGGAAAGTCTGCGTGTAAAACACTCCGCCGCTTTCCGGTTCATAATCTTCTGCCAGCACCTCTTTGTATGCATCTAAAGTGTCCCTTGCGGCCTTGTCCCAGGTAAATCGATCCTTAATATATTCTTTTATTTCTTCAAGCTTGCCGCTCGCTGTATTCTGCTTTAAAGCAGCAATTATGCCTGCCCTGATGGAATCCAAACTATCCGGTTCCACATATGCTGCCTTGTCTTTTAAATATTCCCGTGCAGCCCCCCAGGCTGTTATTGCCACCGGCGTCCCCGCTGCAGCAGCCTCCAGGCTTGACAGGCCCGCTGTCTCAAACCAGCTGGGCTGAACGTGAACACCAGCAGCATGATAAGCGGAAGCCAACTCCTTCTGATTCATGGGCGGAATATACTTTACCCGGCCCTGTGCCTCCCTGGCACATTTAACTGCATAGTCCCTGTTATTTACCGGCCCGATAAGCACTATTGGAATCTTAAGATCCCCGGCCGCCCGAATCAGTGAAAGCTGATTCTTTATGGGGGAAAGCCTTCCTGCGCATAGAATAAAACCACTAAGCCCATATTTATTTATAAACCATTTTTCGTCGGCATCAAAGAAAATCGGCTCTACTCCGTGATATATAATTCTTGCCCTTGTATCAACCATGAGGGTATTTCTTATCCACTCCAGCTCCATGTTTGAGTTTGGCAGCAGCATATGACTGCCCTGAAATATTTCTCTTCGCAGCAGGTTCTCCGCCCGCCAGGCAGCCAGCCTGGCGGGTTTGTTTCTATAATAGAAGTGCATGTCTAAAAAAACAGGAGTAACTACAATTCTCTTTTTCTGATAAACAGCATTCCTATAAAACCCATATGCTTCAGAAACCCGAGCGGTGTTAAAAATATGTATTATATCAAAATCTCTCAGATCGAGATTCTGTTTGGAGCTTACTTTAACCTCCACTCCAAGCTTTTCAAGATAGGTTTTGGTCATTTGCATCTGAATGCTGTCGCCGGCCGGGGCATCCCGGCTCCCCGGCCATATTTGAAACAATACCCTCATATGCTTTCCTCCATTTTACCATAAATTACATGCATAAAATTAGTTGACATAATTATTTTCACATGTTACGATTTTATTACAAATTTATTACACCATATTCTATGTCTACTAGAAAGCGAGGATCTTTTATGATTAAAAGACTGAAAACTATTGCTGTAATAGCAGCCGTCATGACATTATTGCTGGTACCTATGCAAAGCGCAATGGCTGCCAATTATGTAAATTACAACGGCGTTAAGGTTTACTATGGCAGCAATGCCGGACAGCAGACCCAAAATCGCGGCATCAACGTCATATATAATTGGATTAATAATTTTGTAACATATTACAGGCAGCCTGCTCAGCCAACACCGGTGCCGACTCCGACCCCAAAGCCTGCCCCGCAGCCAACACCTGCACCAAGTCCTAAACCCGCTCCTGCACCTGCTCCCTCACCTTCAACCGGTACGGGAGGATCTGCCAGCTATCAGCTAAACGCCTCTGAGCAGAAGATGATTGACTTGGTAAACCAGGAGCGTGCCAAAGCAGGCGTTGCCCCTTTGAAGGTAGACCTGGAATTATGCCGTGTTGCACGGATTAAGTCACAGGATATGAAGGACAACAATTACTTTTCCCATACTTCACCCACCTATGGCAGTCCTTTTGAAATGATGAAAAGCTTTGGAATCAGCTACCGCACGGCAGGCGAAAACATAGCCAAGCACAGCAGCGTGGAAAGCGCTCATGCAGGCCTGATGAACTCTGAAGGCCACAGAAAGAATATTCTGAACCCTAGTTTTACCCATATCGGAGTTGGCATCGTAGACAACAGATATTACACCCAGATGTTTGTTGGCAGATAAAAATAGAACCCTGCAAGAGAAAAGCCGGTTTAACCGGCTTTTCTCTTTTGGTTAAAGTATGCAGTCATCCAGCTGCGGCGGGAAAAATTCCGGCAAGGGTTTGGTTTCGAATAGATCACATACATCCTCCGGTGAGAATTCAACGCATTCACGAGGCGGAGGACAATACCCAAAGGATTGAACCAGCAGCTGCACATGTCCGACAACCTTCACAATGATAAACACACCTATGGCAAGAATGACCTGTTCTCCGACCAGCTGTTTACTCAGCGTTTCACTCCGTGTTTCAATTACAATGCGAAAAGAGAATTCTGAAGGCGCCTGCGGCAGATAAACCTCAATATCTTTAGGGAATTCTACATAATCACTTATAGTAACCGGTTCCTTTTTTTCTTTATCATAAGCAGTTACCGTGAAAGGTACTCGGAAGATAAATCGCACTCTTGCAAAGTTTTCCCGTATGGGAGTGATATCTAAAGTACCGTCTACAATAAAACCTGCTCCATAAACCACATTAACATCGCCCAATGTGCTCTTGCAGGGAAGATCCACCACTTTGGAAGGCTCGCATTCTCTTTGGAAACATGCATCAAAAACCTTATCCGTCAATATGCACTCGGGACGAAGCTCATATGGGTCATGTGCGATTTCAAAATCTTCTAACATATCTTTCTCATAATCCATCTGCTTAACCCCCCTTTATTCCAATACTATGGATTGTTTTTTCGGTAATCATTTACAATTCCATAATATGAATTAATCCACAAATGGTGCAGGATTAGTAATATATTGTTTTCCCCATATATATATATTATTTAGAGGCTTGTATAAGGTGGTGAAATATATGGGTGCCAGTAACAAGACCCATCATCTTGTAAGATTCAGCAGCGGTGAAATCTGGTGCTTCAGCTTCGATTATAACCGGGGGATAATAATTAAACGGTTAGGCAGGGACGGTATATGGAAACCGCTGTATGATTTGATTCCTGATGCTCATGAAGATTTCTTTGTAAATATCGACGACAAGGACCGACTGCATTTGATATGCTGTTCCAAAAAAGGAGAACTGTTATATATGCTGTACACGGGCACAGAATGGTCTAAACAAGTCCTTTCCATTTTTGAACCTGCTCTCTATACCATCCGCTATCCCATGGTAATTCCTTCGGGCAGTAAGATTCATATCCTCTTTGCCATCGGTAAGGCATTTAACACAGGTTACTGGTCTTTACAGCATTATTACCGGGAAAAATCGGAATGGCATGCCAGTGAAATAACTAAGATTACTTCAGGGTACCGGCTGAGCCCTTTTTACACAGATTTGTCCGAAAAATACCTGCACTTGACATACCGGAGCCTGGCTGGTGACAAATATCAGATATTTTATTGCAGATATCATATTGAACATAATATATGGAGTTCTCCGGAAAACGTAACCTATGACTCCAATGATTGCAACATGCCGTCAATCTTAATCAGGGACGACATACTGCACCTGGCTTGGACTTCCCTGCACAGAAATGATTTAATTGTTAAATACAAAAACAGGCCGGTCAGAAATGAAGGAAAAACTGGATGGAGCCCGGAAATCCAGTTAAACAGCCAGGGAACCAATGCTGCCCTTCCCAGGCTGATCTGGGCAGGAGGGAAAGTCTGGTGTATCTGGCATCAGAACGATATCCTATATGCCAGCAGTTCAGAAGACCAGGGAAAAAACTGGAGTGCCCCGGCAGAGCTTTCCGATGTCACAGGCATCGGCTTTCAATATATTCATTATTCTTCCAATTATCCCAAAGACAAGGAATGTATTCAGCTGCAATGGACTTATGGGAGCGCAAAAGACGGACTGTTACTGCCTGTTGCGGGGGAAGACATGGATTTGCCCGGGTATAATGCATCCGCGGCCATTCGCGAAATAAAGGATCAGGGTTTTAAGGAAAAAACCCCCTATAGGTCCATCCACTCTGCCTTGGACAGAGAGACTGCGCCCGTTATGGCTGCTCCTCACAGGAAGCTTGAGAATATACTGCTCGATGAATTTGACAGACAGGAGGAGTTATATCATTCCCTTATAAGCAAAATGGATGAAAGCTCCGAACTGGGCAGGAGAATAATCGATGAGAACAAGCAGATTATGGTCTGCATAAGGGAAAACACAGAAATGCTCCAGTCTTTGAAAGAAGACATGGAGCAAATCAAACAATACGCAAAGCAGCTCAAGTCTGAAGGCTTGCTGCGCCGGTTCTTCTACCGCGGCAGTTAAACCGGTATACGGATTATTTCGGAATCGGCACCTGTCCTTACTACATGATAGCATCCGGTAATAGGGCTGTTGACCTGTTTGTATATTCTCAAAACCCTGCTTCTCACATGGGGAGAAAACCTTACAGATAATCCACAGCCCAATGAAATTTCCTTGGGAGTTGACATTATTTGTGAACTAATCCCATGATTCCGCAGAATATGGCTGAAATGAAAAGCATGCTGTCTGGATCTAAAAGCGATAATGTCGAACCTTTCCTGGAAAGGCATCCGCCTCACTCCTTTATTTTCGCAGGTGTAATTTGCCGTATACCTTACTAATATATTTGCGGTAGAAAAATTTTGTTACATTCACACAGGAGGTTACACATGATCTATATGGACAATGCAGCCACCAGCTGGCCCAAGCCCCCTGAGGTAATTCATGCAGTGGTCAGGTGCATGAAGAAATACGGAGCCAATCCAGGCCGGTCAGGCCACAGGATGGCTGTGCAGGCAGGCCAGATCCTTCTCTACGCCCGGGAGATGCTGTGCGAATTATTTAACCTGCGCGACCCGTTTCAGATCATATTTACATATAATTGCACTGATGCATTGAACCTGGCTATAAAGGGCAGCGTATTGCCCGGCGATCATGTGATAACCACATCCATGGAGCACAATGCCGTGGTACGCCCCTTAAAGGAGCTGGAAAAACAAGGATTGGAACTGACTATAGTTCCGGCAAGCCCGGATGGGGTTGTTGACCCGAATGACATCAGAAAAGCCATTAAGCCTAACACCCGTCTGATAGTTACCACCCATGCCTCCAATGTTACCGGTACAATAATGCCTGTTGAGGAAATCGGCAAAATTGCGAGAAGCCATGGCATACCATACCTGGTTGATGCTGCGCAGACTGCCGGGGTGCTGCCCATTGATCTTTCCAAGCTTCCCATAGATATGCTGGCCTTTCCGGGACATAAAGGGCTTCTCGGGCCTCAGGGCACAGGAGGGCTGTATATTTATCCAGGCACCAAACTGCGCCATATCCGGGAAGGAGGAACCGGCAGCCAGTCGGAAAGCCTGTTCCAGCCTGATATACTGCCTGACAAGTATGAGTCCGGCACCATGAACACCCCCGGCATTTCAGGTTTAGGCGCTGCTGTGAAGGAAATATTAAAGCATGGACAGAGAAAGATTTATTTCCATGAAAAAAGACTGGGAAAGTTTTTTTGGGAAGCCCTGTCCCAATTAAAGAAAATTAAGCTTTACGGCCCTGCTGATCCGTTTATGCGAACCGGCATCATTTCCATAAACATCGGCAATAAGGATTCATCCGAAGTGTGCAACCTGCTGGATGAAAGATACAGGATTGCCGTGCGAGGAGGCCTTCATTGCGCGCCTCTTGCCCATAAGACCATTGGTACCTTTTGCCAGGGCACAATTCGTTTCAGTTACGGATTTTTCAACAGCCTGGACGAAATAAAATACTGCATCCGTGCATTAGAGGAGATCAGCCGGGAGTGACCTTTGCTTCTTTTTTGTAAATATATTTAATTACTTCTTTCCATGTTGCTGCATCCGCCGCCATGGTGCCAATCCTTCCTTCAACGGCAGATACGGTCTCATTGGCAGCCATGCATGATACTTCCAAAGACGCGCCCTGGACTGTTGCCATTGCCAATGCGGCCAGAAAAACATCTCCTGCACCTGAGATAAAAGCCGAGCGCTTCTCATTTCGACGGGGATAATGGATCCATTCTTTATCATTCCGAAACAAGACAGCCCCATTGCAGCCCCAAGTTATTATACATGCTTTACAAGCGCTTGCAGAAAAAATCAAGCCTGCGGCCTTCTGCATTTCATCAAAATCACAGATTTCTTTTCCATACAGAATTTCCAGTGAACGAAAATTTGGTACAAGCAAATCTGCTTCCCTGTATTTTCCATATTCGGTTCCGCTGGGATTCACAAAAACAGGTATGTTCCTGGATCTGCATATCTCACTGACAACAGATATAAGCTTCTCTGTAACTACACCTTTATCATAATCGGAAACAGCCACCAGTTTTACATCTTCCAGTAAAAGTGCAACAACTCTTATAATATCATGAAAAATCCCCTGAGAAATCTCCTTAGCTACTTCCCTGTCCACCCTGACTATCAATTGATCCCTGGTTCCAATACGCTTTTTTACAATAGTGGGCCTGCCTGAATCCACCCCCAGTACTGTAGGGATATCCAGGCGGCTGAGAATTTTTCGGAGGAATTCTCCTTCTTCATCTTTTCCGATTACACCGGCCAGAATCACCTGACCTCCCATACCCTTGATATTCGCCGCTACATTAGCTGCTCCTCCGGGAAAATAATAGGTTTCTGCCTCTTCGATGATGGGAACAGGAGCCTCTGAGCACAATCGCTTTGCTCTGCCGATGACATATTCATCCAGCATAATGTCACCAATCACCAGTATTTTATTGGCTGATCCGCCATCATTCCAATATGCCACAAAGCGCCTCCTCCTTACCTGGTGCTACATAATCAATATATTCTGAATACAAGGTTTGGTGAAAGCAAAAGAAAAGCGGGAGCATGACTCCCGAAAATGCTAGTTAAGATTCAGGCATTTCCGAATATCCAGAATCCCGCTTCCTTGAGCATATTTATTAACACCGCTCATTGCGAATGTGCTTTTCATCAGCATTTCCTTTACTTCAGAAGGTGTCATATTTGGATACTTATCCAAAAGCAGGGCTGCTGCACCTGAAACCACCGGTGTAGCAACCGATGTGCCGGACATTTGCGTGTAGGGATCTTTCATATGCTGCGGACGCAGTCCCCCGACATAGCTTTTGTCGGTTTTTGCAGCTGTTATATTGACGCCAGGCGCAACCAAGTCCGGTTTCACCTGTCTTCCATTTACAGGCCCCCGGCTGGAAAAATCCGCTATTACATCATCTTTGTAATCCGGAGTTCTCTTGTCATCCACTGCCCCTACAGTCAGAATCATCGGGCTGATACCAGGGGTAGCAATGGTGTTTTGTTTCGGACCCGAATTCCCTGCTGCTGCAACTACAACTATGCCCTTTTTCCAAACCGCCTCAACCGCCGCCGCAAGAGGATCAAACCGGGAATTGGAAGGCTTTGCTCCTAGTGAAAGGGACATTATTCTGACATTGTATTCCTGCTGATGGTCCACTACCCATTGCATACCTGCTACAATATCGGATGAATTTCCCGAACCATCCTTATCCATAACTTTGACGCCGATAATATTGGCCTCAGGTGCAATTCCTCTATACTTGCCGCCAGATGAATATCCGTTTCCGGCGGCCACGCCTGCCACAAAGGTACCGTGTCCATGATCATCATAAGGACTTTGCCGGTTATTCACAAAGTCGCGAAAAGCCACAATCCGATTCCGCGGTCTTGTAAAATCCTGGTGTGGATAAATTCCGGTATCCAGTATGGCGATTCCTATCCCCCTTCCCAGATAACCGGTATCATTTGCAATGCTTGCCCCAACCTCCTGGGCGGCTACATTTAAAAGTGCGCTCATTTTTACATCATCGGATATATATTCTACTATATCTGATCTGGCAGTATCTTCCAATTTGCCGCCGTCTATTTTAACGGCATAAGCATTAATCAAAGGTAATTCATACTTTATTTCAATACCCTTGCTTTCTAGAAATTTCCTGCATAATTTTCTTTTTCCTTCCTTCGAAAAAATGATAGCCGGAACTTTGCTTTCTCCAAGGGTTCTGGTTTTTTTCAGCAATCTGCTGTCTATTTTTTCTCTGCCCTTACCGTATGAATGAATCAGAAAGGGCAGCAGTAACATTCCCGATAACAGTTTCAAGGATCTCCCCCCTTCCTATCTCGCCTTGTATATCTTATGTATATACAGGCGAAACTGTTAAAGGGGGCATTGAAATTAATACTGCAGTTCCTCCATAAGCTTTTTGATTTTACGCTTTTGTTCGCTGGTCAGCATGGGCATGATTGCCTGAAACATCTGCATTGCCTTTTGTGGAGTCAGACCGCCTTGTCCGCTGCGAATCATATCTGCCAGTTCGCTGATCACTTTATCTTCCGATTTTCCCTGCATTCTTTGGGCAATCTCAGACATGTTTTTAATATCCTGGGTGCGAAAATCCATTTGTCTTCCTCCTCCCATCCTTCCTCCTTACCATCCTATTCAGCTCCTTTGCAATTGACACAATTCTTCCAGTTTTCATGGCACACAGAAGGCAGCACTGCGTATTATAGATTAGGAGTTTGTGAGGAGGAGTAGCATGATACAGAAAAGCAATCCCCGTTGGGAGCGTAAAGAGCCCTGGAAGTTCGTACCAAGGCGGGATTTATTTCCTGACGCAGAAATGCCTGCAAAATCGGATAAAAACAAACACATAATTAAATCTTCCAAACAAGGCACACAAATTATAAAGAAAGGGTACTTAGCGGAGAAAAGTTCCGTAAAGCCTGTAAAACCATGGCCAAAAAGCCTTGCAGCACAGCCTGAACTGTTACTTCTGCTGTTTGCACTTATTTTCCTTAAGAGCTCCAGCAGGACACAATTAAAAGTTCTGGACCAGCCACAAAGCATTCAAATGCTTAAATCAATAGGACCTTATCTGGATGAAAGGGAACAGAATATTGCATACACCGCAGCCGGTATAATGGAAGCAGCCCAATTAATCAGGGATATAGCCAGCCATACTTACCATCATAAAAACAAAGCAGCTTTACTGCATGTACCTTCCAGTCCTGCCGCCCGGAGGATAGAAGCATTGAAAGCAATCAAGCCTTATATTGCCAAGGAAAACAGGAAACAACTGGACAGGTTTTTGAATTTTTATGAAGGAGTCAGAAAGGTACAAAGCAACCTCTCCCTGTATAAAGACAAGAAAGGGATTTCAGATGAACAAGGGGCCGCACCCCTGAAAAAGGCAGGCGAGTTTCTGGAGCTGATACATCCCGTTCTGCCTGATGAGCAAAGACAAAGAATAGACAGGGTCATGCAAATGATAAAAATGGTGGAAGTGATGGGAAATGCGGAAAAAGCTGCTCATGATAAAAACAAGCGGAATGAGGAAATCAAAAAAGAAGCGGCTAATAATAATGAACAGTCAGAAAAAATAATGGATTCCCTTGCCCCCATGCTGAATGAAGAGCAAAAGGAATCCATGAATATGATTATTAAAATGGCCCAACTATTATCCCAGCCGGATTAAAGATCTTCAATCGCCTTTTTTAATACAGGCAGGATAATAAGGGCAAGAATACCTCCGATGGCTGCAGTAATCAATTGAGGCCAGCTGAACTGGACTGAAAGAACCGTTTTCATCTGTTCAGGTGCATTAGCCGGCAGGAAAAAAGGCACCACAATTTTTACAACGCCAAGATAAAGAGCAAAAAATTTAAGAACAGCCCCGGCAGCAAAGGCCAGCAGATTGCTTCTCTTATGCAGAAGGGCAACAACAATAACCAATACCAGGTTTCCCAAGGCTATCGGAACCACAAGCACAGGCACAGGAGTGAAACCCTGAAGATAAGCAATTACAGGCGCTATGACTGCAACCACAAGCCCGCCCCTGATGCCTGTAATTATGGCTGCCAAAATCAGGCATAAGTTCACCAGCGAACCCACCACAAATTGACTGACATTGGCAGGCATCACGGGGATCAGTACCCTTAATGACTGGAACAATACTGACAGTGCCAATAGAATGGCAGTTCTTGTTATCCATTTTACTGTTGACTTCATATCAATTCATATCCCCTTTATAGTATATTGACTTTTTCTATTCTGCTCTCTGATTCCTTCTGGCCTTCATGAACATTCATTACCAATACGGTAACGTCATCGATCATATTTCTGTCACCAAGTATGGTTTCATATAACTCAAACATATAATCAGCTGTATCATAAGCGGTGGTGCTTTTTATGCCGCGAAGATACTCCATCAAGTGTATTTCGGTAAAGTATTCAGGCCGTTTTCTGTCTATTTCAATTAATCCGTCGGTATATAAGAGCAGGCTGTCACCCGCTTCCAGCTGCAGAGTTCGGTTTTCATAAGAAGGATTTACCAGTCCGCCAAGTTTGCAGATCGGCAGCCCTTCAACGGGAATAGCTTTTATTGCCCCGTTTTTCTGCAATACCAGCGGCTGGGTGTTCATCCCCGCAGAGCAATAAGTAAATACACGGTTTTCTACATTATAAATTCCGTAAAGCATAACAGTATAAATTTCTTCTGGGAAGTTCATCCTGTTGTATACATAGAACAAATTGGTCAATACCTGTTTAGGTGTTAAAATGCGTATACGCCCGTCGTCATATTCTCTGCGCACATGAATGTGCTGATTTATAAAGACAGTGATCATTGCCGCAGATACCCCATGGCCAGCAACGTCTCCGATCAAAATTCCGATATTATCCTCATCCAGGCGAAAAATGTTATAAAAATCTCCACCTATTTTTTCGCAGGGAAGATACTTGGCTGCAAAATCAACCTTGCTAAACTGGGGCAACGTATCAGGCAGCAATGCATTCTGAATGTTGCGGGCATAATCTATGTCTTTAATCAGCTTTTCATTGGCTGCCGTAATCTCGGCAGTCCGCTTCATAACCAGCTTCTCCAGGTTGTTTGCATATTCTGCCACCTGCTGTTTAGCTTCATGCAATTCCAGATAAGGTTTTTGTACATTCAGAACAAACTTGGCCTTAAATATCAAATAATAAGTAATTATCTTATAAATATGGCCAAGTAAGTTGTAAGTATCATAGACGCTTGTATATATGGTAAACGACAACTCGCTGAATACACTCAAAAGCATGGCCAGAATAATATACTTATATTCCTCTGCCTCTTCCCTCCTGTTATAAATCAGGAAAAACAGGATAATGCTTACCAGCTTCATGGTTATAATAGCATATTCCAGATTAACTTTTGTCCGGGTAAGACCGACTCCTTCCACATACAAAGTAGGCAGGTATTCATGCCTGCTGATGATTACATAAGAAAGAATGGCTGTATACACCAGGGAAATTATAACAAGAATAAACCTGTGTATCTTTGACGGCCGATTGCGTTGAATTGATCCGGCAGCCACCAAACCAATGGATTCTGTAATTCTGGCTGCAATCCAGAATGAGGTGGATACTGCTACAGATGAAACTCCAAAAATGCCCGGCATACCGTTGTAGGTTAAGGTGTGCAGGGTATCCAGCAGGCCGACAGAAAAAAAGGTGCACATGAATACGATCGTTCTCAGGTTTTTGTCTCTGGCAATGGTATAATAGGATATAAAAAAAATACAGAAGGACATGACTATGCTCATGCCTTCAAAACCTATATGCCAATTCAAAAAGGCACTCCTTTGAAAAACACGATACAGATAGGTTTCGTACCATTGAACTGCACTGAAGACAAAAATCGACAACAGCAGTACGGCAATAAATACTGCCGCATCTTTTTTTAGATTCTTCTTAACCCCCATATATTTTTCCTCCGGTAAGCGATGGGCAACAAAAACCTACATTTATCTTAACATAAATCCATAATATCTTACAAATATCTGCCGTATTGAAACTTGTATTTTTTCTTTAGATAGATTATAAATATACGTTTTTCTTGGTGCTTCCCTCCACCTTCCCGACCCCGTAGCCCAGGGAAAAGCTCTGCATCATGCTGCCGGCAATAATATCAGTCAGCAGCTGCTTTTCTTCAATATTGAGGCCTATATCTCCTCTCAGAATAAAACTGCCTGCTTTTTCTTCTGCTATCAAACGAATTGCTTCCTTGGTACCATTAAACTGATCATCCAATTTTACGTTAGCTTCTACTATGTACTCCCTGATCAGGTCCCCGATTTTCACTCTTTGATACACCTCGCTTGGGAAAGTTTTACACTACTTTAATCCTTTCCCAAGATCGAATCTTTATACCTCCTATATTGTCATGCTTTGCTCCAATAACAAAGTTGACGGGATAATCAGGGTATTAAACAAGGAATGGGCTAAAATGCTGTGTTCCAACCCTTTTTTGCGGTTTATCCATCCGAAAACTACTCCCGCGGGCAAGATCTGCATTATCTTTATCCAATCATCGGTCACAACACCTGCATGAGCTATTGCAAATACCAATGAGCTTACCCATATATTCAGCACCACAGCCGCTTTGCTGCTTCCAAACCATCTGGCAAGAAGCCCCATTACAAAGTGCCGGTACAGTATCTCCTCGGTAACAGGTGCCAGTATTGACGCTGTGAAAAAAGTATAGATATAATTCATAGGGCTGTTCCCTTCGGGAGTGGAAGCAAGTGCCAGATCCGTAGGTTCCGGCGAAGCAATAGCAAACCAGATAAAAGTCCAGGCAATCAGCAGGGGAATGGGCAGCAAAACTGTTTTCCAACTGATGCTTTTTGACACTCTTCCCTGGCTCAGAAGGATGCTGCCCGGCAGACCGCTGGAAAGTGCCAGGCCTTGTCCTGTCCTTAAATATAAATAATATGTAAAAAATGATAACAAGGCAGATGTAAGATTTGTTATGAGATAAAAGTTTGAATTAAGATTGTAACCTCCGACTTCAGGAAACTGCACCACATAACGCATCATCAAGGCATTGAGGATGCCGCCAATACAGATGAGGCCTGAACAAAATAAGCTTGTTTTTTTATTCTCCTGGAAGTGATGTTTTTCTTTTAAGTAATAAATTAGAGCGGAAACAAATAGTGAAACTGAAATTAAGCCGTTGATTATGAGCAGCAGAATAAGAGTAAAATCAAACAAATATGTATACCCCCAGTGGTATGGGATGAAGGGGAAATAGAAAAAATAAAGAAGATCCTGGCTAATCTTCTTCGTAAAAGTTGTTCTCTATTAACTGGGTTATTTTATACATTGCTGCTACTTCGTCAGAACCATCAATGCGTACCTTAACCTTGGTTCCCTTATATACGCCTAGCGCCAAAACAGATAAAAGGCTCTTTGCATTGCCCACCTTATTACCCCGGATAATACTGATGTCAGATGAGAAACTGCTGGCCTCCTTAATCAGCCTTGCAGCCGGCCTGGCATGTAAACCGGACTCATTTTCAATGATAAATTCTTTTTCTATCATTTACTTCCCCTTCTTCATCAGAATTTGTGTTTGTAATAATGATGCATATACGACATTTATTTCTGGATTATTAAATGAAAATGATTAGCTATATTGTACATGATAATAAGAAAAAGGGCAAGTTTTACTTGACAATTCTTAACGAATTAGGTCATAATAATGGGTGATATTGACGGTAATGACAGGGAGGAGTAGTATCCTGCCTCTGCCATCAGCGAGCTGGGGACGGTGGAAGCCTGGCGGTACGCAGATATGAAGGCACCCTGGAACCGATGAATAAAAGAGTGGGTTCCCGTATTGGGAATCAAAAAGGGTGGAACCGCGGAAGATGAGTCTTTCGTCCCTTTGCCGGGATGAAAGACTTTTTGTATTACCGGCAAATATCATCTGCATGAAAGGAGATTAAGGAAGTATGGCTGTTGAAAACAAAATGGAAAAAATAACGGCTCTGTGTAAAGGCAGAGGTTTTATTTTCCCGGGCTCAGAAATATACGGGGGCCTGGCAAACAGCTGGGATTACGGTCCTCTGGGCGTAGAACTCAAAAACAATATTAAAAAGGCCTGGTGGAAAAAATTTATTCAGGAAAGCCCATATAATGTAGGCATGGATTCTGCCATACTTATGAATCCTCAAACCTGGGTGGCATCAGGTCATGTAAGCGGCTTCAATGATCCGCTGATGGACTGCAGGGAGTGTAAATCCAGGTTCAGGGCTGACAAGATAATTGCGGATTACATTGCCGGCCGGAATGAGCAGGACGAAGTGATAGACGGATGGCCGGATGAAAAAATGGAAAACTACATCAAAGAAAACAAAATCCCCTGCCCTGAATGCGGAAAATCCAACTTTACTCCCATCAGAAAGTTCAATCTTATGTTCAAAACTTTCCAGGGAGTAACCGAAGATTCCCAATCTGAATTGTATCTACGTCCGGAAACTGCCCAGGGCATCTTTGTGAACTTCAAAAATGTTCTGCGCACAACCAGAAAGAAACTGCCCTTCGGCATTGGCCAGATAGGAAAATCGTTCCGAAATGAGATAACACCCGGCAACTTCATATTCCGCACCCGCGAATTCGAACAGATGGAACTGGAATTTTTCTGTAAGCCGGGTGAAGATCTGGAATGGTTCGAATACTGGAGAAGTTTCTGCAGAGAATGGCTGATTAATCTGGGTATCAGCGAAGACAACATTAAGATGCGGGATCATGAAAAGGAAGAGCTGTCACATTACAGCAAAGCAACAACCGACATAGAATATCTCTTCCCCTTCGGCTGGGGCGAGTTGTGGGGCATTGCAGACCGGACTGACTTTGATCTTAAACAGCATGCGGAGCATTCCGGTGAAAACTTCAACTACCTTGATCCTGCAACCAATGAGCAGTTCATTCCCTACTGCGTTGAGCCTTCCGTAGGCGTTGACCGGTTAATGCTGGCCTTCCTTTGCGAGGCATATAATGAAGAAACCCTGGATAAGGGAGATACGCGGGTGGTAATGAAGCTCCATCCTGTGCTGGCACCTTTCAAGGCAGCAGTTCTTCCTTTGAGCAAGAAGCTGAGTGAACCTGCACAGGAACTGTACAGAAAGCTGGTTGGCAGATTCAATGTGGATTATGATGAAACAGGAAGCATAGGAAAACGCTATCGCAGGCAGGATGAAATAGGCACTCCCTATTGCATAACCGTGGATTTTGATACCCTGGAAGACCGGTGCGTAACAATAAGAGACAGGGACACCATGGAGCAGATACGCGTGCCGATTGATGAAGTTGTTCCGTATCTGGAAGAAAAAACAGAATACTAAACTAAAAAACTAAAAAAAACCACTGCGTGAAAGCAGTGGTTTTATTATTCTATTTCGGAAATTGCTTCTGTGGGACAACTTTCAATAGCTTCCTTAACCGAATCCTCCAGCTCTTCAGGAACCTCCTCGTCAATGGCCTGGGCTTTGTCATCATCATTCCAGGAGAATACTTCTTCGCAAATACTGATGCACAGCCCGCAGCTTATGCATAAATCCTGATCTACATATGCCTTCACACTCATTCCTCCTTATAAACCTTGCATATATCCCTATATTACCCCGGCTTAGTATTGATTAAACAACCTTTAAATAATTTTTGATTCTGCCCAGCAGTACCTCATCCACTTCAACTTCCATATGGATTCCTTCCGGAACAAATTCCTCCGACAGAATTGTCCCCTCTTCATGCAGCATGGAACGCAGATTGCCCTGTTCATAAGGAAGCAATATAGTTACCCGATGCATTCTCTTTGGTATGTTTTCCTGAATCAATTTAAGCAGCTGTTCCAGACCTTCGCCTGTTTTGGCCGAAATGTAAGCCTGGGGCTTTTGGGCAGGCAGCAGGGTTGCATCCTGGACCAGATCCATTTTATTAAAGACAGTTATAATTTGCTGGTTGGCTCCCAGCATCCTCAATACCCTTTTTACCACCATTATCTGTTCGGCCAGATTTTCCGAGCTGGCATCTACCACATGAAGCAACAGGTCCGCCTCCACAACTTCCTCCAAAGTTGAGTGAAAGGCTTCCACCAGATCATGGGGCAGTTTATCAATAAAACCTACCGTATCCACCAATAATACCTTTTGTCCGTCAGGCAGGACAACGCCCCTGGATACAGGGTCCAGGGTAGCAAAAAGTTTATTTTCCACCAGAACATTGCTGCCTGTTAAGGCATTCAGAAGGGTGCTTTTGCCGGCATTGGTATATCCGGTAAGGGCACATATGGGTATCCTGTTCTTCTTACGCTTGGTCCGCAGGGCATTTCTGTGTTCCTTTACCCTGGACAACTCAGCCTCAATTTCACGAATCCGGCGCCGTATATGTCTGCGGTCGGTTTCCAGCTTTTTTTCACCTGGACCTCTGGTTCCAATGCCGCCTCCCAGCCTGGAAAGGGTTTGACCCAAGCCTGTCAGCCGGGGCAGGCGGTACTTAAGCTGCGCCAGCTCTACCTGAAGCTTTCCTTCCTTGGATATGGCGCGTCTGGAGAATATATCCAGAATCAGGGCAGTACGGTCTATTACCCTGACCCCGAGTATTTGCTCCAGATTTCTTATCTGCACTGCAGATAATTCATCATCGCAAATTACCAGATTGGCATTGGATGATTGGCACAGAAGAGAAAGCTCAGCTGCTTTTCCTCTGCCTATATAGGTAGCCGGTTCAGGCATCTTTTTGTTTTGTATAACCTTATGCAGCACTTTGGCGCCGGCCGTTCTGGCCAATTCTTCAAGCTCATTGACAGAACGGATTCCCTCTCCCCTGTCGTCCAGCCCAACCAGAATTGCCCTTTCTTCTTCATCCTCCTGTGTTTCAACAGTTTCAGGCAAAGCTATCAAAGGGTCCAGCCGAAAAATTTCCTGCTGGAATTCTTCCCCGCAAAGTTCCCCCATGGTTAAAGGACCGTATATAGCAAAGGGTTCGACCTCGCCGGGAGGATTTAAAAATGCAGCATATGCACCTGCAAACTTCCCATCCTGCACGCCTATGGCTGTCATGGCATCAAAACGCAAAGCTTTAAGGGAATTGAGATCCACGCCGGATAACTTTCCGCTGCCGCCGGGGTGGGTATGGAAACAGCGCACACCGCTTAGGCGCACTGAACTCCGCCTCAGATTTACATATGGCAGAGAAACCTGGCCGGCTTCCCCTACCGACACATCTATAACTTCTCCCCTGCGATTCAGGTAAATGGAAATTTCCCGGTTTATCTCACCTGTAAGTTCGCATATAAGAGCCACGATTTCCTCGGAGAGAAACCTTTCCCTCTCCACTGCCATTTCATATATACTTTCAAGCCGAAGCAGGATCTGCTTGGACAAACCCTCTATATTGCCGTTTATCATGAAGGGCAATCACAACCTTTCCGCTAATGGTACTCCAATCATAACACATTTTCTTTTCTTCTCATACTCTATTCAAAAAAGCTGTCATATCCTCTGTGCCAAGGCAGTTCAGTATATCCTCCTTTTCACACCAGCCTTTCCGGGCTATGGCTAAGCCGTATTGCGTATGAGAAATGGTTTCGATGCTGTGAGCATCCGGATTGATCATAAGTTTTACTCCTATTTCCTTGGCCCTCTTGATCCAACGCCAGTCCAGGTCCAGCCGGTGTGGATTGGCATTGATCTCCAGAACTGTTCCTCTCTCCGCTGCTTTTGCCAAAATCTGCTCCATATCCGCTTCATATGGATCCCTGGACAGGAGCAGCCTTCCGCTTGGATGGCCCAGCATGGTTGCGGCAGGATGATCCATGGCTTTCAGTATTCTCCTTGTCATGCTTTCACGGTCCATGCGGAACTGAGAATGTACAGATATAATTACATAATCAAAACCTCTAAGAAATTCATCAGGATAATCCAGGGAACCATCCGGCAATATGTCTGATTCTATTCCTTTGAATATATGAAAATCTTCATATTGCTCATTTAAAGCATCGATTTCCTCATGCTGCCTTATAACATCATCTTCACTCAGGCCCCCGGCATAGTAAGCAGACCGGCTGTGATCCGCAATTCCGATGTATTGATAACCCTGCCTGCGGGCTTCTTCTGCCAGTTCCTTAATGGAGTTAATGCCATCGCTGTAGCAGGTGTGTATATGAAAGATACCTTTTAAATCATCCCTTTCAACCAGGTCAGGCAGCCTGTTTTCCATTGCTGCTTCAATTTCGCCCGTATCCTCCCTGAGTTCAGGCGGAATATAGGCCATACCCAGGGCCTTGAATAGTTCCTCTTCATTGCTGCAGGGAATCCTGCTGCCGTCTGCTTCCCGGAACAGCCCATACTCATTCATTTTCAGACCCAAAGATTTTGCTGTATGCCTCATCTTTGTATTGTGTTCCTTGCTGCCCGTAAAGTGATGCAGGGCATAGGGGTACTGTTCAGGTGAGACTACCCGCAGATCAACAGCTATGCCTTTCTGTAAACGCACACTGGCTTTAGTCGGGCCCCTGCCAATGATATCTGCCACATCTGGCAGGGCAACAAAACAATCCATTACTCTTTCTGCCTGATCCGAGGCTGCAAGAATATCGATATCTTTAATGATTTCCTTTTTCCTGCGAAGGCTTCCCGCTATACTCAGAGAGTTTACTTCCGGACATTCCTTCAACCCGTTGAAAACACCCAGCGCCATGTCTTCTGCCTCATGAAGCAGATACCTGCCGGACGCAGTGCGTACAAGGGATATGCCTTTTAATATATTTTCCTGGGTTTTCTGCCCAAACCCGGGCAGCTCAAGCAAGCGGTTCTCCTTGCAGGCATATTCCAGTTCGCCGATGGTTTCAATACCCAGCGTTTCATATAAAAGCCGGATCTTTTTTGCACCCAGGCCCGGAATTTTGAACAGTTCAAACAAACTGGCCGGAAACTCTGCTTTCAGCTTATTATAATATTCCAGGTTTCCCGTGGTGACCAGCTCAGTTATTTTTTCTTCTAAAGCTTTTCCTATCCCCTTTATGGTGCCAAGCCGTTTTTCACGAACCAAAACTTCCAAATCTTCATCCAAAGCCTGAATTATCCTTGCCCCATTTTCATAGGCACGTATCTTGAAAAGGTTCTCTCCTTTTAGTTCAAGATACAGGGCAATCTCACCAAGGATATCGGCAACCCTGCGCTTATCCATCAAAACCCGCTCCAATTAACTAAGTCATGTGTATTCTTAAACCATTAAAAAAGTTTAATCCATATGTTAGTATATCAGATTAAAACCCGCTTTTTAAGAAAAGATAATATTGTTACTTTTAACATTGGAGGAAGGATATATGCAAAAAAGTGAGAAAGAAAAAATGTTGTCCGGTGAATATTATTTCGCAGGTGATCAGGTATTAGCTGCTGAAAGAGACTATGCCAGAAGTTTGATATATGAATACAATAATACTAAACCAAATGAAAAAGAAAAAAGACGGGAGATTTTAAATAGGCTGATCAAGGCAAAAGGGCCGCTTAATATAGAACCGCCTTTTTATTGTGATTATGGGAATAACATAGAAACAGGCGGCAATTTTTACGCAAACTTCGGCTGCGTAATACTGGATGTTAACAAAGTTATAATAGGTGATAATGTATTGCTGGGCCCCAACGTGCAGCTTTATACTGCCATGCACCCCCCCGATCCCATAAAGCGGCTTTCCGGGGTGGAAAATTCGAAGCCAATTATAATTGGAAATAATGTATGGATCGGCGGCGGTGCTATAGTATGCCCTGGCGTGAAAATCGGGGACAATGTAACTATAGGGGCAGGGAGCGTTGTAACCAAGGACATGCCCAGTAATGTTATTGCTGCAGGCAATCCATGCAGGATTGTTAAGGTCATTCAAAATAGGTTTCACTGAGGGCTTCCTTTAATGTATGCCAGGCCAAAACGGCGCATTTTACCCTGGCAGGCATATTTGAAATACTTTGGAAGACAATTAAGTCTTCCAGCCCTTCAAGCTCTTTTTCATCTGTAACTTCCTTTTTTATCATGCCCAGGAATGTTTCCGCCAGTTTCGTTGCTTCATCCAGACCTCTGCCCTTGATTAAATCTATCATCATAGAGGCAGATGCCTGGGAAATGGCGCATCCAACTCCTTGAAAGGAAGCATCTTCTATTTGACCATCCTTAATCTTCAGCTGCAGGGTAATATCATCACCGCAGCTGGGATTATGGCCTCTTTCCACGATATTTGGATTATCCAAAGGCCTTTTGTTATGACCGCTTTTATTGTGCTCCATTATAAGCTGAGTATATATTGAACTAAGATCCATATCCTAACCACTTCCTAACCTTTTTTAAACCTTCAAGAAACTGGTCGACATCTTCCTTTGTATTATAAAGATAAAAGCTTATCCTGGATGTAGCAGGCAGATTCAAATATCTCATAAGGGGCTGGGCACAATGGTGGCCTGCCCTGACGGCTACCCCATAGGAGTCCAGTATGGTTGCAACATCATGAGGATGTGCATCATCTATAGTAAAGGAAATGATGCCGCCTCTCATATTCAGATCCTTGGGTCCTTGAATATTTACATAGGATAGAGACAACATCCTATCCAAGGCATATTCAACCAGTTCTTTTTCATGAGCTTCAATCTTATCAAGCCCCGTCTTTTCCAAATAGTCCATGGCAGCCCTTAAGCCAACTGCCCCTTCAACATTTTGAGTACCCGCTTCAAAGGTATAAGGCAGAGGGGCAAAGCTTGCATGGTCTTCGTAGACGTATTCTATCATATCACCGCCCATAAGAAATGGGGGCATCTTCTCCAGTATTGCCTTTTTCCCGTAAATCACTCCAATCCCCATGGGTCCAAGCATCTTGTGGCCTGAAAATACATAGAAATCTGCATCGAGCTGTTGAACGTCCACCTTAATGTGGGGAGTGCTTTGGGCTCCGTCTATGAGCACTTTAGCGCCTATTTTATGGGCATGGGCAATTATTTCTTCAATTGGATGGATAGTTCCCAGAACATTGGACATATGTGCTATGGATACTATTTTTGCCTTGCTGGTAATCTTTTTCCTTATTTCTTCCAAAGATATCCTTCCATCTTCGTTTATATACATATATTTCAAAACAGCCTTTTTTTCTGCTGCCAGCCTTTGCCAGGGAAGAATATTGCTGTGATGTTCCGAAATTGCCAGTACGATTTCATCTCCTTCTTCAACAAAGGCTTTTCCAAAGGAATGGGCTATAAGATTTATGGATTCGGTGGTATTCCTGGTGAAAACTATTTCCTCAGCGGATCCTGCGTTTATAAACTTTTTAACTCTTTCCCTGGCCGATTCATATTCTTCTGTCGCTCTTATGCTTAGCTGATGAGCCCCCCTGTGAGGATTGCCGTAAGCTCTTGTATTGTAATTATAGACAGCCTCGAGGACCTGGACGGGCTTAAGGGTAGTAGCCCCGTTATCCAGGTATGCCAGCCTGCGGCCGTTGATTTCTTGCTCAAATATGGGGAAATCTTTTTTTATTTCCTCCGGCTTCAGCTTATGCATCGGCAAATCTCCTTCTGATTTCACCATTGATAATCTGTCTTAAGCTTTCTATGGGAATCTTGTCTACAATCGGCATTAATGACCCTTCTATAATCAGCTTTTCAGCCTCTTTTTCGCGCAAGCCGCGGCTCATCAGGTAGAAGAGCTGATTTTCATTGATCTGGCCTGCGCTGGCAGCATGCTCTCCTTCAACATCATCTTCTTCGCATAAAAGCCCGGGTATTGAGTCAGCTTTCACTGTTGGATCAAGCAGAAGTACATATTCTTCCTCTGATCCTTTAGCGTGCTTTGCTCCCCTCCTAAAATCCAGATTGCCTCTAAAAACCTTCCTGGAATTATCCATCAGGGCTCCTCTGGCTTCTATATGGCTTATGCTTCTCCTGCCCCTGTGAATCATGGAATAGGACATGTCCATTTTACGTTCTCCGTCTCCCATATATATTGAGGACAGGTATCCCTGGCTTGACTCTTCGTCCAAATATGTTGTGTAATTGGTCCCGCTTATTTGGCTGCCCAGCTCCACTGTTATCCAGTTAACCCTTCCCCCGCCTTTTACATAGGCCACATTGGTATCAAAATTATGCGACAGGCTGTTCATCCTCTGAATCTTGATGATTGTTAAAGAAGAGTTTTCCTTGGCATAGATTTCTGTAAAGCCGTTGTGAAAGGCTTCAACTTCTCCATCTGTACTGTACTGGAAAACTATTACGGCTTGGCTGCCGGGCTGTGCCACTATGATGTTTTTATCAACTACCGCCGGGTTTTCCTTTTCCATAATGAAGTCTGCCATTATAGGCTTGTCTACGACTGTATTCTTTTCAAGATACAAAGATATTCCGCTGTTGTAGGATTCATTTACGTAAGATATAAAGTCCTTACCCAGGCCTTTATCTTCCCTGATACTTGACCAATTAATCTTTATGCTGTTTATTGCATTGCAGGTTTTATCCAGCCTTGCTCCTGGCGGAAGCCCTTCCTCCAGGTTTATATATTCCTTCTTATATTCATCCACCAATGGGAAGGTATAATTTTTCAGATTAATTCTTTTCCAGGTAATCATTCTCAGCCCTCCTATCCTATGGTGCCTTCCAGCTCTATATTGATCAGGTTGTTTAATTCCACGGCATATTCCAAAGGCAGCTCTTTGGTAACAGGCTCAACAAAGCCCCTTACAATCATGGCCTTTGCTTCTTCCTCGCTGATGCCTCTGCTCATAAGGTAAAAAATGGCTTCATCGCTTATCCTGCCTATTTTCGCCTCGTGGCCGATATCAACATCATCATTGTTTATCTCAATGATCGGCAATGTGTCGGATTTAGACTCATTGTCAAGCATTAAAGATTCACAGGATACGGAGGCTTTGCAGCCATAAGCATTGGGGGCTATGTGCAGCTGCCCCCTGTAAAAAGCATAGCCGCCGTCTTTGGATATTGACCTTGAATTTACCGTTGAAGAGGTATGAGGAGCCAGATGAACCACCTTGGTTCCGGTATCCAGATGCTGGCCTTTAGAAGCAAAGGTAATGCCGGTAAACTCAGACCTTGCGCCTTCGCCTCTCAATATGCTCATGGGATAGAGCATGGAAACTTTTGAGCCAAATGAACCTGAAACCCATTCAATTGTCCCGTTTTTATCCACCAAAGCCCTTTTAGTGTTTAGGTTGTACATATTTTTAGACCAATTCTCTATGGTGCTGTACCTTAAGGTTGCATTCTCCTTTACAAACAGCTCCACACACCCGGCATGGAGGTTATTTACCTTATACTTGGGAGCAGAACAGCCTTCTATAAAGTGGAGCCTGGAACCTTTCTCAACAATTATCAGTGTGTGCTCAAACTGTCCTGCTCCAGGTGCATTAAGCCTGAAATATGACTGCAGCGGGATATCCACGTTTACACCTTCCGGAACATAAACAAAAGATCCGCCTGACCAGACAGCCCCGTGCAGGGCGGCAAACTTATGGGCAGATGGTGGAACCAGGGTCATGAAGTATTTCCTGACAACATCTTCATATTCCACCAGGGCAGTTTCCATGTCCATGTAGATCACTCCCTGATCTACCAGTTCCCTCCTGATGTTGTGGTAAACCACTTCCGAATCATACTGGGCTCCAACCCCTGCCAGGGCTTCCCTTTCAGCCTGCGGAATGCCCAGAAGTTCAAAAGTCATCTTTATTTCCTCTGGCACATCATCCCAGCTGTGTTTCATGTCCGTATTGGGCCTTATATAGGTTATGATTTCATCCATGTTTAGGTCCGACAGGTCCGGGCCCCAGGCCGGCATAGGCATGCTGTTGTATATCTCCAGAGATTTGAGCCTGAAATCGGTCATCCATTGAGGCTCATTTTTCTCCTTTGAAATGGCCTCTACTATTTCAGCATTCAAACCCTTGTCAGCTTTGTAATCGTAGGTAAATACATTTTTTATATCATAAATTCCCCTGTCTACATCTTCCACGTAAGTTTTTTTTCTTCTTTCCATCTTCTCACTCCTATGCATGCGCATAACTTAATCTGATGTTTTCGTATCCTTCTTCATCGATTTCCTTTGCCAATTCAATGCCGCCGGTTTTGACTATTTTACCGTCGATAAGAATATGAACATAGTCCGGCTCCAGAAAATCCAACAGTTTATTATAATGGGTTATAACCAATATGGATCTCGTTTCATCCTTGATCCTCTTTACGCCTTCTGCAACAATCTTTATGGCATCTACATCAAGGCCCGAATCGGTTTCATCCAGGATGGCAAGTTTGGGCTCCAGGATGGACATTTGAAGTATCTCATTCTTTTTCTTTTCTCCTCCTGAAAATCCGACATTAAGATACCTGGAAGCGTATTCATCCTTGATTTCCAATAAATCCATCTTCTCCTTTAACAGCCTCCTGAAGGCCATTATTCCTTGCGGCCGGCCTGTTACTGATGTTTTGGCAGTCCTTAAGAAGTCTTCTACTGTAACCCCGGGTATTTCCTCCGGATACTGGAAGGAAAGAAAGATGCCTTTTCTGGCTCTTTCATCAGCCTTCATATCATTTATTACCTCGCCCTCAAATTCAACAGTGCCATTGGTGATACTATATTCCGGATGGCCCATAAGGGTATATGCCAAGGTTGACTTACCGCCGCCATTTGGGCCCATAATTACATGTATTTCACCCTTATCTATTTCAAGGTCCAAACCCTTCAGAATTTCCTGCTCATCAACGCTGACCTTTAAGTTCCTGATGCTTAGCAACTTGTTTCTCATATCTGTTCCTCCATTGATAAATATATTCATATGATAATAGTTTTCATTTATACATTTATATATAATACCAATTTAATTCCTAGAAGTCTACTTGGAATTGGGTTTAAATTTATAAAATTTCAATGCTTTGCTAATTCAGAATTGAATTGCTTCAGGCAGCATCAGATTTCACCTTAATTAATTTCAAAAGCCTGGCTAAAAAATTTAATGGCAAGATAAACACAGCATGGCTATTGTAATAAAATTGTTTCCATGCTATAAAGTGTGTAACAGCAAATAATTCAATTTAATAGAGCGGTTATTGTTAAACAAGGATTGAAGGGGGCACAGCATAATGAGTATTGAAGATTTAGTTGCAAAGCAGCGGACTTTTTACAACGCAGGCGCCACAAGATCAGTTGAATTCCGCCTGGATGCACTGAAACGACTGAAAACAGGCCTTAAGCAATTTGAAGATAACTTCTTCCAGGCTCTCAAAGCAGATCTGAACAAGCATAAAATGGAGACATATATGACAGAAATAGGTATGGTGCTGGAAGAATTGAATTTTCACATTAAGCACATAAGAAGATGGACCCGCCCCAAAAGAGTGCCCACACCGCTGGCCCAGTTTCACGGAAAAAGCTTTATACTGCCTGAGCCCTATGGATTGGTTTTGATTATTGCTCCCTGGAATTATCCTGTTCAATTATGCCTGACACCTCTGATTGGAGCTATTTCTGCAGGAAATTGTGCCATAATCAAGCCTTCCGCATATGCACCTGCTGCCAGCCGTGCCATAGCGGAACTTATCAAATCCATTTATCCCCCTGAGTATATTGCAGTGGTGGAGGGCGGACGGAAAGAAAACAGCGCTCTGCTGGACCAGAAATTTGACTATATTTTCTTTACAGGCAGCCCTGCAGTAGGCCGGATTGTTATGGAAGCTGCATCTAAGCACCTTACCCCTGTTACCCTGGAACTTGGCGGCAAAAGCCCGGTTATAATTGATAAAACAGCAGACTTAAAACCCGCCGCCCGCCGCATTGCTTTCGGAAAGACCATCAACGCAGGCCAGACCTGTGTTGCTCCCGACTACATTCTAATACATAAGGACATACGAGATGATTTTATCGGGCATTTTCGCACGGCCTTGGAAGAATTCTTTCCCGATGGAGACATGAAGAATATGCCTGTAATTATTAATGAAAAGCACTTTGAGCGCGTTTGCGGCTTGCTTGGAAGCGGCAAAGCAGTTATAGGCGGAAACACAGATACATCGCGCCGGTTTATTGAACCCACGGTACTGGTGGATGTATCTCCGGATTCTCCTGTTATGCAGGAGGAAATCTTCGGGCCGGTATTGCCAGTGCTCACCTACCGGCAGCTGGAAGAAGCAATAGGTTTTATCAATTCACGGCCAAAACCTTTGGCCCTATACATATTCACAAATGATAAGCACACAGCTGAAACCGTGCTGAACCGTACATCCAGCGGCGGAGCATGCTGGAATGATACCATCATACACATTGCCAGCACCAGAATGGGTTTCGGCGGCGTAGGTGAAAGCGGCATGGGAAGCTACCATGGAAAGCATTCATTTGATACCTTTACTCATTATAAAAGCGTTGTAAAAAAATCCAACTTCATTGATCTGCCCATTCGTTATCATCCTTACACAAACAGAAAGCTGAGTATTATCCGCAGGTTCATGAAGTGATAGAATTTTCTATTATTGCCTGTATCTTGATCCAGTGTTATTATTTAATAAAAAGCGGAGCTATATATCTATGAGTTCAGGTACTATATTCGATATTAAAGAATTTGCTGTTTATGATGGCCCGGGAATCAGATTAACTGTATTCTTTAAGGGTTGTCCTATAAAGTGTAATTGGTGCCATAATCCCGAAGGTCAGAATCCACATCCGGAATTAATGGTAAACAAGGCATCGTGCATATCATGCGGCCAATGTAAGGAAGCATGTACCCAAGAGAAATGTATTGCATGCGGTAAATGTATAACCTGCTGCCCCTTGAATCTTCGCAAAATATGCGGCTATACTCTGACAGCTGAAGAATTGGCTGAATACATTAATGACAAAAGCGATTATTATGCCAAATATGGAGGCGGAGTAACATTTTCAGGCGGCGAACCCTTGATGCAGCCGCAATTTCTTACAGACACACTCTCATTGTTGAAAGACATTCATACAGCAGTTGAAACCTCCGGTTATGCGGACAATCGTATATTCACTTCAGTAGCAGAAATGGTAGACTACGTAATAATGGACGTCAAATTGATCGACAGTAAACTTCATCTAAAATATACAGGAGTAGATAATAGAATAATACTTGAAAACCTTGAATCATTATGCAAGGGCAACACAAAATTTGTTGTACGAATTCCTGTCATTCCCGGGGTAAATGATAACGCATCTACATACAGGTCTGTTGCAAAGCTGATTAAAGATGCACCAATGCTTGAACAAATCGAACTTCTTCCATATCACAAAACTGCTGGAGCAAAATACGAAATGATCAACAGAAAATATGAACCCATATTTGATGTCAACCGACCGGTTTTCATAAACCAGGACATATTCTCACAATACGGGATAAGGAGTGCAGTTTTATGAGAAAGCGGATACAGGAGCTGCGCAAGTTTTTTGTTTATGATAAGGCTCACCATTTGTACAGGCAAAAGCCGTTTGATCCTATGCTATTAGCAGCCGAATTCCAGCGCAATAATATCCCTGATACAGACAGGGCAGTTATACGTCTGAAATACATGCTGGATAATGAAAAGACTATTGTATTCGAAAACGAAAAGATTGCCTTAATGCGTACAATACCAAGTCCTCCGGAGCTTTTTACAGAAGAGGAAATGAAGAGAATAAAATCATCCTTTAGGATTCATGAACGCGGCGAAGTCTGCAATATAAATGTTGATTATTCCATGCTGCTTGATAAAGGATTTAATGCAAAACGCAAGGAAATAAATGAGCATATCAGAAGATTTCAAATTCATAATGACCCGGCATCGGTTCATTATCTGAAACAGCTGATATCAATACTGGATTCCGTTGAAGCCCTTGCGGACAGATACAGAAGAGCGGCTGAGAAAGCAGGCAATAGGACAGTTGCTGAAAGCTTTTCTCATATATCGGCAAATCCGCCTGCCACTTTTCTCCAGGCTCTGCAAATGCTTCGTCTGCTTCATTTCACCATGTGGTGCGGCAACAACTACCATAACACCCTCGGACGTTTCGACCAATATATGTACAAATATCTGAAAAGGGACCTGGATAATGGACTTCTGGATTATGATGATGCTCTTGAACTGGTGGAAGAGTTCTTTTTGTCTCTTAACAGGGACAGCTACCTGTATCCGGGCATGCAGCAGGGCGACAACGGCCAAAGCATGGTTTTGGGCGGCTTGAATGAAGACGGTTCAGACAGCTATAACATGCTGTCAGAAATCTGCCTGAAAGCCAGTTTGGAATTAAAACTGATAGATCCGAAAATTAATTTGCGTGTAAGCAAGAATACTCCTCTTGACCGCTATATACTGGGCACACAGCTTACCAGGCAAGGGCTGGGTTTTCCGCAGTATTCAAATGACGATGTTGTTATCGACGGCCTTATAAGGTTGGGTTATGACAGGAAAGATGCCTGTAACTATGTAGTTGCAGCCTGCTGGGAATTTATAATCCCCGGGCGGGGAATGGATATACCGAATATAGATGCTTTGTCATTTCCCAAAGCGGTTGAAGAAGCAGTTTTTACCGATTTGATGCACACCAGAAGTTATGAGGAGTTTTTCAGTTATGTAAAGGATAATATCAAAAAACAGGCGGATGAAATCTGTGAAAATACAAAAAACCTATACATATTTCCTGCACCATTCATCTCCCTGATGATGGAAGGCTGTGTGGAAAATGCAAGGGATATTTCCCTTGGCTGCCGCTATAACAATTACGGCATACATGGAACGGGAATTTCAACAGCGGTAGATTCACTGGCTGCAATAAAAAAGTATGTACTTGAAACCGGAGAAATCAGCCCGGAAACAATGATTATGGCTCTGAAAAATAATTTTAAGGGTTATGAACAAATTCGAAACAAACTCAGATATCATGCCCCAAAATTCGGTAATGACGATGATTACGCAGACAGCATAGCCGTTTCGCTTCTGGATTCCTTTGCTGAATCATTGAAAAACAAGAAAAATGAACGCAATGGCATCTTCAGGCCAGGCACCGGTTCAGCAATGTATTATATCTGGCATTCACAGAATACTCCTGCCACTCCTGACGGCAGGGACAGAGGTGAAGAGTTTGCAGCCAATTACTCCCCCAGCTTGTTTGCACGTTTAAAAGGCCCGGTATCCATTATAAAATCCTATACCAAGCCTGATTTAAGAAAGGTAATTAACGGAGGCCCTCTTACCCTTGAACTTCACGATACCGTATTCCGGACTCCTGAGGCTGTTGAGAAGGTTGCAATGCTGGTTAAATCCTTCATAGATATGAACGGTCATCAACTGCAGCTTAACGCTGTAAACCGCGATACCCTGCTGGATGCCCAGAAACATCCGGAAAAATATCGCAATCTTATTGTAAGAGTTTGGGGTTGGAGCGGATATTTTGTGGAGTTGAGCAAAGAATACCAGGATCATATAATTAAGCGTACAGAGCTTATTCTTTAATTAATTATCGGGAAAAGCTTTTTATATAATAACGAGAAAAAGCCTGCAACTGCAGGCTTTTAGCAATACACAGATTATGACGCCGGCCCTATATTCTGCCAGGATGCAATCTCTTGCAGGACCTTCTGGTTTTCTTCAGCCCTGGTTATCTGTCCTGCCGCAAGCACCGTGCCGTCCATCCTGAGTCCTATAATGAACCCCGGCCCTACAGACACGGAAACAATATCCTGCCACTTTTCTGCTTCTTTCTGCCCCTTTCTGTCATCCCCGGCTACCAACACTGTTCCATC